>CAZOXD010000219.1:0-6909 GCA_964583525.1 uncultured Pseudomonadota bacterium | reverse complement strand
CCTCACTCCAGCCTCCATTTCCAACCAATATTGCTGTGGCAATGGAATAGGCATTAAAAATAATATGTCATAGATGAGCGTAGCGAAGCATCTCACGGTTTGGCGCGGAAGATCCTTCACTGCGTTCAGGATGACATATTCAATTTGAGTCACTACCTGCCCGAATCGCTGCATTGACGGGTATCTCCCGAAAGCATAAGCTGAAAGGCGAATTGGTAAACGAACGCCGCACGGGCTGGGGGAGCCAGGGGGTGATTCCGCAACACGGAGAACATGACCCTCCCTCCCTTTTTTTCCCGTATCCTCTCTCCATCCGCCCGGAACCACACCATGCGATTTTGGAGTCACGCTTTGGCTTGGCTGCTTTGCCTGGCCACGGTTGTGCTGTTGGCAGCGGGCGCCCTGGTGACCAGCACCGGGTCCAGCCTGGCCGTGCCGGATTGGCCCTTGGCCTACGGTCAGTTGTTTCCCCCCATGGTTGGGGGAATCCTTTACGAACACGGTCATCGCCTGATCGCATCCACCGTGGGCCTGATCACCATCGCCATGGCGCTCTGGTTGTGGCGCTGCGAGCCGCGGGCCTGGGTGCGCTGGCTGGGAGCCGGCGCGTTGGGCCTGATCGTCGTGCAGGGGGTTCTGGGAGGCATCACGGTGCTCTACCTGCTGCCCAAGGCGGTCTCCATCGGCCACGCCTTGTCGGCCCAGACCTTTTTCCTGCTGACGGTGTTCATGGTGCAAGTCACCTCCCCGGATTGGGAAATGAAGATGTCCCGCGCAAACGAAAACCCGCTGGGAGGACGAACCACCTATCTGGCGGCGGGGAGCTTTGCTCTGCTGTTCCTGGTGTTGATCCTGGGGGCGGTGATGCGTCATTTTGACGCCGGTCTGGCCATTCCGGACTTTCCTTTGGCGTTTGGCAGGCTGGTGCCTCCCACCATGACATTTCCGGTGGCCATCCATTATTTTCACCGCGTTGGCGCCTTCGCGGCGTTGATCCTGATCGCCGTCGTGTTGTGGGATGTCCTGAGCCGTCACGGACAGTCCCCCCAATTGAAAAGACCGGCCCTGACGATGGGCGTGCTGGTGGTGGTGCAGATCGGGCTGGGAGGAGCCTCCATTCTCTGGGAGCGCCTGCCCATCCTGACGGCGCTGCACCTCGTCAACGGGGCGGTATTGCTGGCGGCCTCGGGTCTGCTCGCCCTGCGCGCCTGGATGCTGGCGCCCCGCGCACGGGGAATGGAGTATATTTCCTCTCTCCGGTTTCCAGCCCCATGAAATCCACCCTGGCACAATCCAGAGGGTCCGCGGTGCAAGGGCCGGGTATGATTGCGGATGCCCTTCAGTTGGGCAAGCCCCGGATTACCGTGCTGGTCGCCATCAGCACGGCGCTGGGATTTGCCATGGGAGGACCTGCGCGGTTCCATTGGGAGACTTTGGCGCTATTGCTGGCAGGCACCCTGCTGGTGGGGTGGGGAAACAATACGCTCAATCAGGTATTGGAACGGGATACGGACGCATTGATGGAACGCACCCGGGAGCGGCCACTGCCGGCGGGAAGGGTGCGGCCCGAAACGGCGGGCGTTGCCGGAATCCTGGCCACCTTGAGTGGATTGGCCGTACTCTACCTGGGCACCACACCCCTGGCCGCCGGGATCGCCCTGGCGGTGTCCCTGCTTTACCTGCTGGCCTACACGCCCCTCAAGCGGGTCACGACCCTGAACACCCTGGTGGGAGCGGTGCCGGGGGCTTTGCCTCCCGTGTTGGGATGGACTGCCCACCGGGGCGAATTGGGGATGGAACCCCTGGCCATGTTTTTGATCATGTTCGTCTGGCAATTGCCACACTTTCTTCCCATCGCCTGGTTGTACCGGGACGATTATCGCAGAGCCGGGTTGGCGATGATCACCGTCAACGATCCGAAGGGAGGCAGCACGCGCCGTCAATTGTTGCTCTACACCGCGACCCTGGTATTGATCAGCCTGTACCCTTCCCTCATCGGAATGGCTGGAACGGTCTACTTTGCGGGGGCGCTCGTGCTGGGGATGGTATTCTTCACCGCGGCTCTGAGCATGGTATTGAAACTGAACGATGCCCGGGCTCAACTGGTGCTGCGCGTTTCCGTGATCTACCTGCCCTTGTTGTTCGGTTTGCTGGTGTACGATTCCACGGTCTCCCAAGCGATTCTCCATTCCCATCCATGAGCCTTCATCCCGGCAAATCCCCCACGCCCACGAAGGGGGGAGGCGATGCTTCCCGCGCCCGTCCCCCGGATCGCCCCCTGATGGTCCGCGTCAGGGAGTTGTCCCTTTCCTATGGACCCCGCAAGGCGCTGGACTCCCTTTCCCTGGAGATCGGGGAAGGGGAGCTGTTCGCGCTGTTGGGACCCAACGGCAGCGGCAAGAGCACCTTGTTGCGCATCCTGGCGACCCTGCTTTTGCCCGGCGGCGGCTTGGCGGAGGTGGCAGGTTTGAACGTGGTCACGCAATCCGCCGCGGCCAGGCGCCGTTTGGGCGTGGTGTTCCAGTTCCCCAGCCTCGACGTCAAGTTGACCGTCAGCGAGAACCTGCGCTTTCAGGGGTACCTGTACGGGCTTTCGGGAAAGTCCCTCGCAACCCGGAGCGAAGAGTTGCTGACCCGGTTCGGCCTTGCCGATCGGTGTTCCGAGCGGGTGGAAACGCTCTCCGGCGGTCTCAAGCGGCGGGTGGAGTTGGCCAAGTCTTTGCTGCACAGGCCGGGATTGCTGTTGTTGGACGAGCCTTCCACCGGCCTGGATTTGGCGGCGCGGCAATCCTTCTGGAATATCCTCACCGAATTGATGGCGGAGGGCGGGCTGACCGTGGTGTTGGCCACCCACCTCATGGATGAGGCCGACCGGTGCGGAATGGTGGCGCTGTTGGACGAGGGGAAGTTGGTGGATATGGACACGCCTACCCGCCTCAAGCACTCCCTGGGAGATACCGTGATCACCATCGAAGCCCCGCACCCGGAATCCCTGGCGGCTCCGGTGGCGGAGCGGTGCGGCGTGCAGCCCACCATTGAAAACGGGAAGCTGCGGCTCACCCGCTCCCCCGATCCCTCCCTGGCGCACCGGTTGCTGGAGTGGTTTCCCGGAAAAATCACCTCGGTGCAATTGGGCCCCCCCACCCTGGAGGACGTGTTCCTGGCGCGCACCGGGCGGCCCATCGGCAACACGGATTCCCAGCCGGAAGGCGGGGAGCCACCAGGGATTCCGCGGGCGGATGACGTGAATTCCGGAAAGGAGACTGGACGATGATGGCTGCCGATCCCTCCACCGGCTTGCGGGGACGCTGGCTGCTCCCCATATGGAGCCTCTTCGCGCGGGAGGTGCTGCGCTTCGTCCGCCAACGCAACCGCGTCATCGGATCGCTGGGGACGCCCATTCTCTTCTGGCTCGTGCTCGGTTCCGGATTCGGCCGCACCATGCGGCTCTCCGGTGGGCCCGGGGAGACCGAATACATGGCCTATTTCTTTCCCGGCACGATCATGCTGATGGTGCTCTTTACCGCGATTTTCTCCTCCATGTCGGTGATCCAGGAACGGGGAGAAGGCTTTCTCCAGGGCGTGGTGGTGGCCCCGGTGCCCAGGCTGGCCATCGTGCTGGGAAAGGTCTTCGGAGGCACGGCTTTGGGAGTGGCCCAGGGTGTGCTGATGCTGGCGCTGGCGCCCCTGGCCGGGCTGCCTCTCAGCGTGGAGGGATTTTTCGCGGCGGCGGCGGCGATCTTTCTCACCTCCCTCGGGATGAGCGCGCTGGGATTCATGATGGCCTGGCGGATGGATTCGGTGCAGGGATTCCATGCGGTGATGAACCTGCTGCTGATGCCCATGTGGCTGCTCTCCGGGGCCTTGTTCCCTGCCGCCGGAGCTTCGCTGTGGGTGCGGGCGGTGATGACCGCCAACCCCCTCACCTATGGGATGACGGCCCTGCGGGCCGCCCTCAGCCCGGAAGCCATGTCCGGCGGGGCAGGCATTACCGGCGGGACAGTCATGGATAATCCGGTGGTGGCGCTGGGCGTGATCGCCGCCTTTGCGCTGCTTACCCTGGCCCTCTCCGGGTGGCTGGTCTCCCGTCCCGAACAGAGGTAGAAAGCCCGGACGGTGCAATCGGGGGTTTCCGATTTCAAAACACGATTGGATGCGATGCCATGTTCGAATACTCAGATCTCCCCTCCCTCAACGCTTTTTTCAATTCGGTTTCCTTCCTGTTGTTATTGGGAGGATTCTGGGCCATCCGTGGCAAACGCATCCCGGTACACCGGGCCTTCATGCTGGCGGCGGTGGGAACTTCGATCCTGTTCCTGATATCCTATGTGATCTATCACGTGGAGGTAGGCTCGGTGGCTTTCCGTGGGAATGGGGTCTATCGGCCGTTGTATTTCACCATTCTTATCACCCACATTATTCTGGCCATTTCCCTGGTGCCGCTGGTCATCATCACCGTGCTGCGGGCGCTGCGGGGACAAATCGACCGGCATCGGCGCATCGCCCGCTGGACGCTGCCCATCTGGCTCTATGTATCCATCACGGGCGTGGTCATTTACGGGATGGTATTCGTCTGGTATCCCCAGCCCTAACTCGAAAACCATTGGCTTAAGAATATGAGCATGAAAATCATCCAAATTTTTCCGTGCCCTTCGAGACAGGCGCTTGAGGCGCCTTCCTCTCCGAACACGGAAAAAGCCGCGCTCCTGAGGAACGAGCGAAGCGAGTGTCTCGAAGGACGCTGCCTTGTCACAATGATCTCGCCCTAACGGAACGGCATTGACCCTAACCCCCCTGCAAACCTACCCCCCGGAGCTTCCATGACCGACGCGGCGCAATCTTTTTCCATCGACCCGGCCCGGGTGCGGGCCGTGGTGTTCGATCTGGGCGGCGTGTTCCTGGATGGCGGGCCGTCCGCCGTGTGGGCCTTCGGGCTCGGCCATGGGCTTTCTCCGGAACGCTGGGGGGAGATCTGCCGCGAATTGTTCATCGAGGGAGATCATTGGGACCGCGTGGAGCGGGCGGAAGCCACCCTGGAGGAATTCGCCACCACCCTCCGGGAACGGATGGGGACCGAGGGCGTGGAGATATCCCTGCAGGAAGCGCGGAACTTCATGGGCAGTCCCGGCGACCGCTCCGCCATGCCCGCCCGGCCCGAAATCATTTCCATCTGCACCGAATTGCGGCGCCGCATGCCCACCGCCCTGCTTACCAACAATATCGCCGAATGGCGGGAAGGCTGGCGGCGCAGAATGGATGTGGACGCGCTCTTCGACCTGGTGGTGGACTCCTCCGAAGTGGGCATGCGCAAGCCGGAGGAAAGCATCTACCGGCTGGTGGAGCAGGGCCTGAACCTCCCCGGGGAGGCCCTGCTGTTCGTGGACGACCTGGGCGTCAATCTGAAAACCGCCCGTTCCCTGGGGTGGCAAACCCTCATATACCTGGACACCGCCGAGGTGGTGGCCGAGCTGGAGCGGGTCGCCGGCGCCCACCCGGTGCGGGAGTAGAGGTGGTGCAGCCGCACCCTCTTTCGCTCCCGGCAGCGTTTCAGGGATAATCGGCATGCTCGGTATAATCGGTATGAATCAGGAAATGATATCCAGGCATGTGCTGGCGCTGTGTTTGACCCTGCTGCTTTCCAGCGGCTTCGTTTCTGCAGAATCTCCCCCGGATTCCCCGCTGGTGATCGGGCACCGGGGCGCTCCCGGCTATCTGCCGGAACACACCCTCGCCGCCTATGATTTGGCCATCGATCAGGGCGCGGATTTCATCGAGCCGGATCTGGTGATTTCCAAGGATGGCGTGCTCTTCGCACGGCATGAGAACGAAATTTCCGGAACCACCGACGTGGCGGAGAAATTTTCCGGCCGCCGCACCCGCAAGGTGGTGGACGGGCGCGCGGTCTCAGGATGGTTCAGTGAGGATTTCACGGCGGTGGAATTGAAGACGCTGCGGGCCCGGGAGCGGTTACCCTTCCGCAACCAGACCCACAATGGGCGCTTCCCCATTCCCACCCTGCGTGAGGTGCTGGAACTGGCGCGGCGGAAGACGAGGGAAACCGGCCGCACCGTCGGCATCTACCCGGAAACCAAGCATCCCACCTATTTCCGTTCCATTGGCCTGCCTCTGGAGGAGCCCCTGGTGAAACTGCTGCGGGAGTTTGGACACGACAACCCCGGCGCCCCTGTGTTCATCCAGTCCTTCGAGACCGGCAACCTCAGGGCGCTCAAGCAGCGCATCCGCACACCCCTGGTGCAACTGCTGTGGCGGCCCGGGCGGCGGCCCTTTGACCATGCCGCAACGGGCGACCCGCGTACCTATGGCGATCTCCTCACGCAGGAAGGCCTGGCCGGCATCGCCCGCTACGCCAGCGGCATCGGTCTCCCCAAGAAGTGGCTGCTATCCGCGCCGGCGGGGAGCGCCGGGGAGCCTTCCAACGCGTTGGTGGAAATGATCCACCGGGCCGGGTTGCGGGTCCACGTGTACACCTTCCGCAACGAGGCGCGGTTCATTGCCGCGGGAGACAAACAGGATCCCCGGTCGGAATACCTCCGCTTCTTCCGGATGGGTGTGGACGGCGTGTTCAGCGATTACCCCGATACCGCCGTGGCCGCCCGCGAGGCGTTCCTGAAGGGGTGGTAGGGCAGAGCTTGACAAGATATAGATTGTATATATATTATATATACGTTCTTGCTCATGGGGAAAAAGAGCAAGATGAACTCTCTAGACATGGATCGATGGAGGAACAATGAAAAAAGTCTTGTTTAATTTGACAGATGAGCAATATGAGCGGTTGGGAAACCTGGCCAAAAGCATGGGAACCTCAAAATCGGAAGCCCTGAGAAGGGCCATTGAACTCTATCAAATGTTCAAGGAGGCCAAAACGGAAGGTGCCGAATTTACCAAGCG
>CAZOXD010000218.1:0-6962 GCA_964583525.1 uncultured Pseudomonadota bacterium | reverse complement strand
GCTCCCCGCGTACAACCGAGGCAACCAGCGTTCCAGCACCTCCACGGGAAACCCCAGGCGCACCGGACTGCGTGGAGTTGGGGATACCAACCAGCGCTTTTGCATTAGTTTATTGAGCACCGTACGGGCTTGGCGTTCCCGGTATCCCGTCAGTCCGGCTGCCCGCCCCCGCGCGAATTCGCCCATCACGACGGCCTCGCGGAGGAGGGGCCAGGAACCCTTCGGGAGCCGGTTGGCGTGGGTTTCTTCCGCGGCGTGAATTTCAATCCGCCGCAGCAGCTCTTCGGGTTCCAACAAGCTCTCCATGAAGGCGATTTGATCCAGGCAGGTTTCCAGGAAAAAGGCGCAAAACGCTTCCAGCCCACTGGCGCTCAAGTTGCCACGCCCGTCCAGATCGCCCTGGCGATTTGCGTCGGCGTCCATTAATCGGACCAGATAGGTTTCCACATTTCGGGCCAGCCCTCGTGAAATGGACCACAGGCTGCTCCCGATACCCAACTCTTGCAGCAACGCGTGGGAAAAAAGCCGCGCCACGCGTCCATTGCCGTCATGGAAGGGATGGATCCAAAGAATCCTGTGATGAGAAGCGGCAACCGCCACGATCCGTTGAATTTTCGCAAGGCGGCTTTCACCGTAAGCCTCCTCCATTCGGTGGAGAAAACCCTGCAAGGCAGCGGCCTCTGGTGGAATATGACGCCCCACCTGAACACTGCCGGTACGCAAGACCCCGGGTTCGACTTTGATTTTTTCCCCGGTCTCGGGGTTTTCCACCCAGAGCAATTCAGCGGGGAGTTTGCTGCAAAACTCCTGGTGCGTCCAAAGCAGAAACGCCTGGCTAACAACCGGATCAGGCGCCTCGCCCTGGTCGATCATCCGTTGAACTGCAATATGGGCGCGCGCTTCCAGTTGCAGATCGCGCCTGCGTTTTTCCGTGGAGTAATCGTTCGCCAGGGCCCGCTCGATATCAATAGGGGTTGTGTTATGCCCTTCGATGAGATTGCTGTAGTAGCAGTTCATCGAGCGCACCAGATCCCCAATGCTTTCACGCAAGACGGGATGCAGGCGTCCAGCCAATGCGCTGGCGCGAGCCACCAGTTCGGTGGCGAGATCGGCCAATCGATGCTGGCGATCCTCTGGCAGCATGGGCTCCATGAGTCTGGAAGAGTCTGTCATATTGCCGCTTTATATGCCGTTGTATTTTTATGTCACATTAGTAGCATAGCATGATATGAGCCATTTGCATTGCCGGTCTGATTGCCGGTTCATAGCGGGCCCCAAAGTCGTGCAGGCTCAGCGTCCTTGACGAGCGGACCCATTGCAGGGAGCAAGCCCCCTGATTGCGAAAGGATGCCAATTCCCGCTGCCCCGCATCCCCGCTCCTTGCCCTGGTGCGCCCTTGGTGGTACGCAAGGGCGGGTATTGGCGCAGTCAGTAGGCACCTTCACAAACGCGGGATTCCCGTCCCGGCCCCCTTGCACCCCCCTGGATGGAGAGACCCCGAAGATGGACAAGATGCGCGCCGCGACGATGGTGGAACCGGGCCGGATGGCCTGCGAAATGGTGGACGTGCGGCCTCTGGACGAGGGCGATCTGCTGGTGAAAACCCACAAGGCCTCCATCTGCGGCAGCGATCTGCACGTGGTCTACATGGGCCTGAGCTTTTTTCCCCCGCCCACGCCGCCCGGGTTTCCCGGCCACGAGGGCATCGGGGAAGTGCTGGAAAGCCGGGACGCGCGGTTCTCCCCGGGGGATTGGGTGCTGACCTGTCCCTGGCCCACCAAGGCGGGGTGCTTTGCGGAATACCAGACCATCGAGGCGGCCTTCTGCCTGCCCCTGCCCAAATACGACGGGCCGGTGGATCACCTGATGATGGCGCAGCAACTGGGAGCGGTGCTGTTCGGGTTCCGCAAGACCAAGCTGGATCTGCACGGCAAGACCGTGATGGTGATGGGGCTGGGCTCCGCGGGCAGCTTCTTCTCCTACCTGGCCAAGCGGGCCGGGGCGGCCAAGGTGATCGCCTCGGACCTTTCCGAAGCCCGGCTGGCGGCGGGGCCCCACTTCGGAGTGGACCTGGCCGTCATGGCGGACCCTGAAAACGTGCATTCGGCCGTGATGGACGAGACGGGGGGTGAAGGGGTGGACTTCCTGATCGAAGCCGTGGGGGCTCGGGAGGCTCTGCTGCAATCGGTGGATCTGGTGCGCATCGGGGGGGAGATGCTGCTCTTCGGCCTGCCCGACACCAACGAGCCGGTGCCCTTCAACTACCACGACTTCTTCCGCAAGAAACTCACCGCATATTCCGAGTTGGGGGCCCAGCACGAGCCGGACCTGGTCTCCTTCAGCCACGCGCTGGAATTGATCGCCAAGGGGGAGATCGACGTAGCGCCCATGATTACCCACGTCCTGCCCATCGAGAAGATCGACGAGGCCATGCGCATGGCCCACGAGCGCACCGACAACGCCCTCAAGGTGTCCATCGATTTTCAGTGAGGGATGGCCTCTTTTCCACGGAACCATGCGCCCGGCCAGCAGGGAAGCTGTTCCGCCCGGGAAGGGAGGTGATCCCGCCTTCAACCGGAAAGACCCTTGCGGGAAGGGGCGGGTTCGTATTTTTGCTTGCAATATCAACGGAGAATCCCGTATAAAATTGCATCCAGGCCGAAGCGGACTTCCCTTGGATATCGGATTTCATTTTTTGGTGGATATTTGGCATGCGGCATCCCTCAGGCGCATTGATCTCCCGGAAAAGCTATGGCGTAGCGGTCTGCCTCTCTGCTATTTTTGGGGTGTTGGGCATTCATCATTTTTATCTGAGGCGTCATCTGCACGGTCTGTTCGACCTGGGTTTGACAGCATCTTTCATTTATTTCTTCGCAATCGATCGGGTGATTATTGGATTCATCTTCCTGGCGGTGGATGTGTTGCACACACTGATCGTTACTTTTCAATTGCTGGTTGGCGCCTATCGGGATGGGGAAGGAGGCATCGTGGCCTATCCCGGTCAGTTCAAGAACCAGCCCCATGAAAGGACTTGAACCATGACTGAATCCGCAGCCGGTGGTGTGAGTGAAAAGGGGTTCGTTCCCGCGCTGTTGCTTTGCGTATTACTGGGAGGGCTAGGGGCTCACCGATTTTACGTGGGCAAGATCGGTACAGGCATCCTGATGCTGCTCACATTGGGTGGTTTGGGTATCTGGACACTCATCGACCTGATTATGATCGCAATAGGCAGTTTCAAGGACAAGAACGGCCTCCCCCTGGCGAGGTAAGCTCCCGGCCCAACGGCGCCGGGCCTTGCCGGGCCGGGCGCCGAATCACATCTTACCTTCCTTCCGGAATGCCTTCCGGAACGCATCCAGAAAACGCGGCAGGTCTTCCGGCGGCAGCCGGTTGATCCCTCCCGCTCCGGCCCTGCCTCCGCCGCCGGGAAAGCCGGCGCAGAGTTCCCCCGCCCCCCCGGGGCGCTCCAGGGGCGCGCGCACGCTGAGGCGCAGGGAGCCGTCGTGGTTGGGGAGGCCCACGGCAAAAGCCCGGGAAGGGGAGCCGGCCGCCAACCGGTTGGCCCACACCCCCTGCACCCGCCGCGCCCAGGATTCCGCGGGCAGCAGCAGCACCTGACCTTGCTCGGTGTCCATGGCCGGAGTGACCTCTCCCACGCGGCCGAGATCGGAGGCGAGCCCGCGGCGCAGGGTTTCCACCTGCGGCGCTTCGCGATGAAAACGCAGGGGGTCGCGGTATGGATGAAGGGCCCGGAAGAGATCGGCGGGATGGAAATAGAGATCCTCCTCCCGTTCCCCGTAGCCGTTGTAGTTGAGCAGTTCGCCCAACTCGCGCAGGTTCGCGATGGTGTCCTCCTGCACGGTGTCCTCCTGCACGGTGTTCTCCTGCACGGTGTCCTCCTGCACGATGTTCTCCTGCACACCCCCCTCATCCATAGCCCCCTCCTGCATGGCTCCCTCATTCCCAATGGAAGGCGCGGCGCTATGGGATAGGGCCGTGGTTCGGAAGGCATCCCGGGCCGCTGCTCCCAGATTGTCGGCGAAGGCGCCCGCCACGGCCCAGGGGCGGTATTGGCCGTCCAGGTAGCGGTCCACCAGCAGGCTTGTGCAAAGACCCGGGGCGGTATCGATGTGGGTTTCCAACCGCGGGTGGGCCGGAATCTCCCCGGGATGGTGATGGTCGAAGTAGCGCACCCGGCACCCGGCCTCCAGCAGGCGCAGCACGTCGGCCCGGTTGGCGTCGAATGAGATGTCCAGCACGGTGACCAGCGTTCCGGGAGCGGGCGGGACCCGTTGCAGGAGGCGGATATCGCGCTTGACGCCGGTGATCAGAACGGAATCCCCGGCTTCTGGACCTTCCCGGCTGTCTCCGGACCCGGTGTTCTCATGAGGGCCTTCGGCCCTTTCGGCAAGGCGAAGCTGCTGCAGGGCGCACAGACCATCCCCGTCCCCGTTGAAGACATCCACTCTACGCGCGCCGGGTTGCAAGGTCACTCCCTTTGGTGTGGGGGTCGTGGGTCAGTTTGAAAATGTCATTCTGAGCGTAGCGAAGAATCTTCCTTGAAAAACCGGCCAAGGCCATTTCATCGACATTCCCGCTTGCCACTACGCAGATGCTTCGCGCTGCTCAGCATGACAAATGCCGGCGAATAAATCGCGCATTGGGTGGAAATTCAAACTGACCCGGTACCGGTGTGCGGCCTGTGGTGTGAGACGGGGTTCCAATGGACGATCTCAGCGGCCCATTTCCAGGCGGTGGTAGTCCGGATTGCCGGGATCTTCCGCGCTGACCAGGGCCGCGCCATGGACGAAGGCTCCCAGGCGTTCGGAGCGGATTTCCACCTGCCACCCCGGGCGGAGCACCTTGGCCTCGCCGCCCGGAACGATATTGGTGCCGGTGGAGAAGAACTCTCCCGGATAGAGCCGGTTGTGGGAGGCGGCCTGGGCCACCAGTTCGCGGATGGGCATGCCGATCCGGGAGGAGTCGGCCTCGGCGGCGAAGACCTCCCTTCCCCCGTCGTCCTGGATGCGCACCGAGAAGACGATGCCGGGATTGTCCTGCTCCCCGGACAGCCAGAGCCAGGGGCCGATCCCGGTGCTGGCCGCGAAGTACTTGGCCTGGAACAGGTAAAGGATGGACTCGTTCTCGATCATGTTTCCGGAACCGTCGTTGGCCAGGGTGTAGCCCAGGATGCGGCCGTCGGAATAGGTCACCGCCGCCAGTTCCGGCTCGATGCCCGCCAACACCTGCTGGCGGGGTTTGGGCTCCCCATTCGCGCCCACGCTGTTGGTGAGATCGCTGCGCAGCCCCATGTTTCCGTTGGGACCGAAGAAGTGCGCCAGGCGGGTGCCCTTGATGAACACCTCGCAACGCTCCCCCCGCTGACGGACGCTGCGGTAGACATACTGGTAGTCCTCCTTGCGTCCCTCGGCCTCGCGTTCAAGGGCGGAGTTCTCGTAGGTCACTCCGAAGGCCTGGGCCCGCAGGGGGAGAATGCAGGCCATCAGGTGCGCCTGATCCGGGTGCGGAGGAATGCTCAGGGCGGCTTCGTCCAGGGGTTGATCCAGGGCTGCCGCCTTATCCCAGGCCGGGGCCAATAGGCCGGGAAGCTCCTGCCCCGCCTGTTCGGCCTCCAGTACGGCCTGGGCCGTGGGAAAGGGCGCTCCCTCCAGCAGCAATTCCAGGCCGGACTTGCCCGCGAAGGCCCGCAACACCTCGCCCCGCAGGTCCGCGTAGGGCAGGTGGGGGGAAAGGTCGAAAATCTCCCCGCCGCCCTTGCCCAACAGGTGCACCCGCCTCGTGGCGGGATTCCAGTATTGACCCAGGTATTCCAGAGACATCGCAGGCTCCATGGGTGCCGTTCACATCGGAAGCGATTCAACCATGATCCGCTATTGGCGGCCACATGCCCGCCCCAATTGCTCCCCCCCGGCCACCGCGCTGGTGGGGCGGCCCGGGAGGAGGGGGCTTTGCGCACTCCAACCTATCCCACCGGCGGGGCGCGGGCAAACGCAACAGGCAGGCGTTTTTCTCCAACTCAGGGCGGAGCGGTGCCGGGTAATTCCTGGCGATTCCCTTTCGACACATGATTTTCCGCTCGGGCAATGGTAGGAAGGCAACCACAGGCTTCCCACCCCATTCCCCGAACCTCCATGGTCACCCTCACCGAAATCGTCCGCCAGGCGCTGGATATCGCCGCCGATCCCCGCCGCGCGGAACAGATGGCGGCCTATATGAAGCACAAGCAGGCCTTCCTGGGGGTGCCCGCGCCCCTGGTGAAGGAGATCGCCGGCGGCGTGGCGCGGGAGCTGAAGCCGAAATCCCTCGCCGACTGCGAGCCGCTGCTGCGGGATCTCTGGCAGGGCCAATGGCGCGAGGAACGCTACACGGCGCAACGGCTGGCCGAGCGCTGGCGCATCTGGCGCTGGCCCGAGGCCCTGCCGCTGTGCGAGTGGATGGTGCGCAGCGGGCAGTGGTGGGACCTGGTGGATGCCATCGCCACACGGCTGATCGGGCCGCTGATCCTGAAGCATCCGCAATTGGCCCCCCAGGTCTTCCAGTGGATCGGTTCGGACGACCCCTGGCTGCGCCGCACGGCCCTGCTGGCCCAGCTCAAGCACAAGGAGCGCACCGACCCCGAAGTGCTGGCGGGGCTGATCCTGCGGGTGGCCCACGAGGAGGAGTTCTTCATCCGCAAGGCCATCGGGTGGGCCCTGCGCGAGTACGGCAAGACCGATCCCGATTGGGTGCGCGGGTTCGTCTCCGCGCACGAGGGGCGGCTCTCCCCCCTTTCCCGCAAGGAGGCGCTGAAGAATCTGTGAGGGGGGGAGAGCTGAGATTTCCCTGGACGCTCCTTAACCCTGTATCGTATAATGGGAGATACCCAACCAATAAGCAGGGGAGGGACGCCATGGAATCGCCCAGTGTCCACCGCAGGCTGACCGCCATCCTCAGCGCCGACG
>CAZOXD010000217.1:0-7061 GCA_964583525.1 uncultured Pseudomonadota bacterium | reverse complement strand
TGATTCCGGATATTGATCGCGCCCTTCGAGACGGGCTCCCATGGAGCCCTCCTCCCATTCTTTTTCAAGTCGATAATCGCCTCTGGAAAGGGCGACGCTTTCTTGTTCTATTCGCATTTCCATCCTCACACCCCTATGGTTTGACCTGGAGGAAGGCTTCAGCCCGATGCAAGGGGGAATCCGTTTATGGTTACGACCCGCCTCACGGCTCCACCGGGAATCCGCTTCCATCGGGCATCGGCCCCAACCCGGCTCGTCCTCCCCGGTCTGGTTCGGACGGCCTCGAGGCTGTCCAAATAATTCTCCTTAAACTTACTGAATTATCTTGATCTTAGCAGTGACCGATATTAGGTTGGGATAACTTCGCTAATTGAATTGCTGGTCTCGGAATTGGTCATTTCCACCCGTTCGGGGGGTGACAACCGGGTTGAACGAGGATTCATGGTTCCTCGGTGCGCGGTGTATTGAGCCCACTTTCAGTGGGGATTGGACAAAATGGTGTGCATCTATCCACCTTATTCGGAGGGTGACGATGCAAAAAGGAGAAATCCTGGTCGCATTATGCCAGGAGGGGACGGCAGCAGAGTTATTTCAAGTGCTGGATGACCAGGGCTACCATTCATTAAATGCCAGTCTCTTGTCGGATGCCCTGATTTTTGCCGAAGCGCATGCGCCGGATGGCGCAGTGATCGGAACGGCACATGGTCATGCGAGCGCATTGCACTTGGCCAGTCACCTCAGGCGAGTCGACCCGTTATTGCCGATGGTTTTGGTCGCATCGGATAGTTCTGAAAGCCTAGCCATCAGTGCGTTACGCGCCGGATTCAACGACTATATCCCACAGTCCCAACCCCTACACCAAGTGGTCGACGTCCTCTCCCGTGTGCGGCCCAAGCCGTTCACAGCCCGGGCGCCTCCCCACCCTGCCCCGCGCCGGGGGAATATCTCCATTTCACGGTTGCTCGGGGGCAGCGCCAGCATGAATCATGTGCGCGCGTACATCGTGAAAGTGGCCCGCACGGACAGTACGGTGCTGATCACTGGTGAGACAGGTACCGGCAAGGAACTGGTCGCATCGATGATCCACCACCAAAGCGCCAGAGCAGATGGGCCTTTCCTGTGCCTCAACTGCGCCGCGATCCCGGATTCACTGTTGGAGAGCGAGTTGTTCGGATACGACAAGGGCGCGTTCACAGGAGCCCAGGGGGACCGTCCCGGTGCGTTTCAAGAAGCCGATGGCGGGACATTGTTTCTGGACGAGATCGGCGATATGAGCCTTTTCGCTCAGGCTAAAATTTTGCGTGCCATCGAATTGGGCAGCGTGCAACGCCTGGGCGGTCAGCGCAGCATTCCGGTTAACGTTCGCATCATCGCGGCGACAAACCACGATTTGTGGACCATGGTGCAGGAGAACCACTTCCGCAAGGATTTCTATTTCCGCATCAATGTTGGGCGCGTACACCTGCCGCCACTGCGCGAACGACCGGAAGACATCTGGCCGCTGCTCGATTATTACTTCCGGGAGTTGAACGCCAGCCAACACCAAGCACTGCGGGGCTTTCCCTCCGAAGAAATGGAGATACTGATGTCCTATGCATGGCCGGGCAATGTTCGTGAACTCCGGAATCTCGTGGAAGCGATCTTTATAAGCGACCCGCCAAAACAGGCCAGCCTGAAGTACCTCCCCCAGCCGATGCGGTTGGAATTCACCTTCACGCCAGCGCCCATATCGGACGAACGGCAAAGCCTGCTTGTTGCTCTGGCCATGACCAACGGGAACGTGAGTGAAGCGGCTCGCACACTATCCTGTTCCCGCATGACACTGTATCGCCGGATGCGCAAATACGGCATCGAGTATGACTCAATGAGGCACAACCCGGGTGGCTTGGCATAGATGTGACAGGTGTCACCGCGCGCATGTGACACTGGGAACGATGCCGCCTCCCGGATGTCCGCCCACCTATTTCCCTCCCCCTGCCCGGCAGAATGTCGACGGGCCCCTGCATGAAATGCCCCGCACTTGTCACAAACGGCGTGACACTCAGGGGTGCGCACAATAGAGCGCTTCAGCTCCTGTCCTCCATAAAGCCTCATCGTATCAGACCGTTGGGCTTCTATTCGGTGCGAGGTACATCCATTGCAGCCCTCTCTTTGCGGTCGGCCCGCAAAACGGGCATTGACCTCATCCACTTGCAACGTGCGATCACTTCAAATTGGCGTGGCGGATGGTTTCCGAGGCGAGGAAGTCAATGCGATGAGCGGATCCGACAAGTACAGCCGAGAAGGATTGGAGGGCCGGTATGCCAACAGCTTTAAGGTCGCAAACAACCAATCCGAATTCCTGCTGGATTTTGGTCAGTACTACAGCGAGCAAGATAACGTGTCGTTCTTCCTACGCATCATTATGTCCCCACAGCATGCGAAAGCACTGCTGGGGCTCCTGCAAAAATCGGTGAGGCAGTACGACGAATTTCACGATGATCTGAGCCAGGAGGTCTAAGCGAGCCCGCCCGGCATCGAAGACGGCCGTGAAAGAGTCGATGGGCACAGGCGGGCGGGCAGCGTACATCTTTCGGAACAGGGAAACCTTGGACACCATTGCGGGCACAAGCAATTCCATCCTCACGCTACTTGAGCGGCAGTTCATTCCTGTGTCGCCTGGCCTTCCGGCCTTCAACTTCCGCGTCTTCCGCGGATCGGATTTCGCCAACAATTTGATGAACACCGTCAGCCTTTTCCTCTATCGCGTTGATGTCGATCCGACGCGCCGCCATATCGAGATACCGGATCTCGAAGGTAGCGGCGAGCGGTTCTCCCTTGGCTTGGAACTGCAATATCTCCTGACAGTGTGGGGACAGGATCCGAAAACCGAGCAGCGGATTCTCGAACGCTGCATCCATGCGCTGGACGAGAATGCCATATTGTCCGGCGACCAACTTGTGCCGGGATTCGGGTGGGAAAACGAGAGCGCCGTCAAGCTTACGCTCATCTCCCTTTCCAACGAGGACATGCTGCGCTTGTGGGACGCTTTCCCGCCCGCATACCGCCTGTCCGTGGCCTATTCCGCCCGAACGATCCGGCTCGATCCGATCGCGCGGGAACAAAACCGCATCGTAGAGAGCGTCACGCGAATCGGGGTCCCCCGCATTCCGCCGCCGGAGTTGCGCCGATGAACCTGATCAACTGGGCCATGACCCATGGGGGCCAACGATCCGTCGCGGTGGGCGCGCTCGGACTGAGGCTCCGGCTCTACCGCGGCGAGGGTCAGTCCCCGGGTAACGCAGTGGAAGGTTTGGTCGTGCGCTCCACGCGCTACGATGAGGAACCGCTGTATCACGCGCAGACGGGCATCTACGGGTTCCTGCGGCTGCCGGCGGGTGACCACCGCCTTCACGTGGAAGATCCACTGGGCCGGTTCCTCCCGCGCGTTCTTTCCATCGAGAACCTCCCCGACACAAAGGTCAGCCGCAGGGAGTTGCGGGCCGGATTGGATCGGTCGGAGGATACGCCGCTGCTGACGTTTCATATCTACCCGGGCCGCGGTTATCCGGCCTCTCGTGCCGATGCGATCGTCTGGGGCCGCATTCTGGAAAACGGCACCCACCGCCCGATACCCTTCGCGCGCGTCTCGATCGACGGCCCCACGACCGTCGTGGGGTATTCCGACCTAACGGGCCACTACCTTCTGCGACTGCCCCAGGAACGCAGCACGATCGTCACGACCGGAGGCGTCACCGAGGTGAAAACCAAGTTCAACCGCTACATAACCCCAAACCGGCTGCGGAATGAACCTCGGCCAAAGGAGAAGGACCCACTGCAACGGTTCCCGAAACAATTCGAAAATCTTCTGCCTGGCGCCTTTGACTTCAATACCGAGTTTCTGCCGTCGGGAGTGTCGCAACGTGTCACCATCCAGATCGGCGGGCGGGTGCGCCAAAACATCTTACTCCCTTAATGAACCCTCACGTCACCCTAATGCGGAGTTACTATTATGGCTGAATATCTGGCACCTGGCGTGTACATGGAGGAAACATCCTACCGCGCCAAGTCGATACAGGGCGTGGCGACCTCCACGACAGGATTTGTCGGGCCGTGCCGCTACGGCCCGACCTCGGATCTGCCCCGGCTTGTAACGTCGTTCGACGACTTCGAACGTCATTTCGGTGGTCTGGAGGATCTGATCATCGGCGGCAGCCGCCAGACGAACTTCATCGCCTATGCCACCCGTTCCTTCTTCGACGAGGGGGGCACTCGGCTCTATATCGCCCGCGCTTACTTGCCGTTGGGCAATTTGGAGACGGAGGATGGCTTTGCCCGGCAACCGACTCCGCTCCTGGCTGGTTCGCGCTTTGAGGCGCGATTCCAGGGCTTGGCGGGCAATGTGCGGATCCGAGTCCGGGGCTTCCGCAGCGCCGATTTAGTGTCTGACAACCGTCCCCAAGGATTGCGCAACGGAGACATGGTCGAGGTGACCAATACCGCTCAGCCGTCCCCTCCCCGCACGATCCACCCGATTGGAACAGGTGTGGCTGCGCCTGTGACGACAGTGAACCTCTACTGGGCCGAACTGGACAACTTCGGCAACGTCGAGCTTTTCAACGAGACTCTGGCGCAGAACCCGGGTAGAACGCCGAAGCCCGTTAACGCCACAACGAGAGTACAACGGGTGACGGTCACCGTTGAAGTACGGGTTACCCCGGAGCGCACGGACACCTATTCGGACCTGTCCACGCACCCGGATTCGAACAACTTCATCGGCACTGTGTTGCGAACTGAGAACATCCCGGAGAACATCGAACCGCCGCGTGATCGCAGCGCATGGGTGTGGTTCAGGACAAGCGCGTACCCAGACTCTATTGATGCCAACGATTCAATCCCCCTGCTGAACGCTTTCCTGGGAGGCGTGGGCGGTCCGTTCACGGGGCCGGTCTGGGGGGAAACGACACTCGCAAACGGGTTGGACGGCGGTACATTACAAGTTGGGGATTACGAGGGGAGTGGTTCCGGAAACCTTGCCACCGGCCTCGCCTCCCTCGCGGAACAGGAAGACATTGCAATCGTCGCCGCACCGGGATCTTCCACGCACGGCGCCATTGGGCAGAGCGTCCGCAACGCGTTGGTCAGCCACTGCGAGAACCTCCGCTACAGGATCGCCGTGTTGGCCGCGGGGCGCGATCTCGACCAGAACGGTATCCGCGAAGTGCGGGGCAAGCATGACTCGACCTATGCCGCCCTGTACCACCCATGGATCACGGTCACGAACCCTTTCGCCCCGAACCAGCGCGTGCTCGATCTGCCGCCGGAGGGCTTCATTGCCGGCATCTATGGCCGTTCGGATGTCCTGCGCGGTGTGCATAAGGCCCCTGCCAATGAAGTCGTGCGTGGGGCGTTGCGCTTCAGCCAGCCCATCGACAAGGGGACGCAGGACGTCCTGAATCCGGAAGGCATCAACTGCCTGCGATTCTTCGAAGGCCGCGGCTACCGGGTCTGGGGCGCGCGTACCATCAGTTCCGATCCGGAATGGCAATACGTGAACGTGCGCCGGCTATTTATCTTCATGGAGCATTCCATCGACCGGTCGACGCAGTGGGCGGTTTTCGAGCCCAACAACGAATCGCTCTGGCTCAAACTGCGCAAGACCATCGAGTCCTTTCTGTACGACGTGTGGCGCACGGGGGCGCTGATGGGCAAGGCCGCGGAGGAAGCGTTCTTCGTGCGATGTGACCGAACGACCATGAGCCAGGGCGATCTGGACAACGGCCGGGTTGTCTGCCTGATCGGCGTCGCGCCCACAAAACCGGCCGAGTTCGTCATCTTCCGCATCGGGCAGTGGACGGCCGATGCATCGATCATCTGATTCTTCGGGGAGCGAATTCCATGGCTGTCAAGCGAGACGACCCCTACGGGGGGTTCAACTACCGTATCACCATCATGCCGAAATCCGGCGACGAGATCCTGGGTGGATTCTCCGAGGTAAGCGGACTCACGACCGATATCACCTACGCGGATTACCGCGAGGGCACCGACCCCCAGAACCGGCCTCGCAAGGTGCCGCTGACCTACAAGGCTGGTGACGTCACCCTGAAACGCGGTGTGCTGGGCTCGATGGACGTGTTCTCGTGGGCCGACTTGGTTCGCCGGGGCGATCAGGACGCGCGCGCTTCGGTGACGATCGAGTTGTTCGCCGAGGACAACAGCCAGGTCGTCGCCACCTGGAGCCTCGTCAACGCGAGGCCCTCCAAGTGGAGCGGCCCGACGATGACCGCTGCGGGAGGCAGCGAAGTCGCCATGGAGGAGCTCACGCTCGTCTGTGAAGATATCACTTACACCTGATGGCAGTCACCCACCGTCCCGCCGCCGGACGCCATCGCCCGGCGGAGCTGAGAGACCTGCAATGAACGAGTTTACGGCTACTTATTTTCCAGCCACGCTTTGGTCCCGGGGCTTGCCTCCGGACGTGTACGAGGATGTGCACGTACCCGTCGTGCCGGTGGATGTGCGCATGGATGTAGCCGGCTTCGTGGGGCTCACCGAACGTGGCCCCGTTTGCAGGCCGGTTGCGCTGGAGTCCTGGGAAGAGTTTCTGGCCGTGTTCGGCCGGCCCGGTGGCGGGCGCCTGTTGCCGCAATCCGTGTTTCAGTTTCTTGCCAACGGCGGACGCCGCTGCGTGGTTGTGCGCGCCGTCGAATACCACGGGGCGCGTTGCAGGGAATGGGCTCTGCCGGGCGTCACCACGGTGGGACTAAATCCTGTCCGGCTGTTCGCGCGCGATCCCGGAGGTTGGGGAGACCGCATCCGGGCGCAACTTCAGCTCCGGTTTTTTATTCCGGGGCCGCTTGGCCTGACCAGCAACACCGCGGGCGATGTGGATGTGGTCGTAGCGCAGGAAATTGGCGGCGGCATGCAGCGGGCTGGCCGCGATGAGACGGAGAAGTACCCGCAGATTCATCCCGGGACCCTGCTGGAGTTTCGCAGGCGGACAGAACTGAATCCCTCGAATATCGAGTTGGAAAGACGGTTCGTGGCAGAGGAGGGCAAGCTGGTCAACGACCAATTTCAAC
>CAZOXD010000216.1:0-7069 GCA_964583525.1 uncultured Pseudomonadota bacterium | reverse complement strand
AACTGAGGACACGGGGATTTTCAGTCCCCTGCTCTACCAACTGAGCTATCTCGCCGCTATACTGTACAAGATAATTGACTTTTATAAAGTCATTTCCGGGGGGTGTCAAGGCGCAAAGAGTAAGGGTTTTCAGGCGTTTTGGCGATTGAAACAGGGGCGTGAAGTGCGCCCCGATCTTGTGGATACGGCAACGGTCAACATGATTCGAGGTGTATTGTCACAATATCTCGCGGTGGACATCGGGTCTTCCAACGCGGTGCTGGCGCTGCAAAAAGGAGACCGCATTCTGCGGGAACCTGCGGTGATTACCGTTGCCGAGCCGGTGCAAAAACCGGGGCTGCGATCCGCCCCGAAACATGGGAGGGAGAGAATCCTGGGGGTGGGGAGCGAAGCCGCGGGTTTCACGCCCGATGCAGACAATGGCGTGCGCTGGGTTCACGCCGTTACCCATGGAGATATTGCCGATTCCCGGGCGTTGGGGCTGGTGCTCCGGAAACTGATTCGCAAGGCGCGTTCCAATTGGATTGAAAACCTGATCAAGGCGCGCAAGGTGGCCTTGCTCGCCGCTCCCGGCATGGAGGAGGTGGAGAGAATCAAGTTCTCCGAACTGCTGCGGGAACTGGGGATGACCCGGGTCACGGTCGTCGATGCGGCAAGGGCCGCGGCCCGCGGGAGCGGCTGGGACCTCTCCCGGCCCCAGGGACAGATGGTGATTGACATGGGGGGAGGCAAAACCACCTTCACGGCCTACAGCTATGGCGAAACGACCGCCAGCCGCTGGTCTCCCTTCGGGAGCATCGATCTGGATCGAGCCTTGGCGGATTATATCAAAGGGCGTTATCACCTCCGTCTGCACCCCCGCCAGGCCGAGGAAATCAAGCAGGCGCTGGGTTCGGTCTATCCCCTCACCAACCCCGAATCGCTCCGGATCACCGGAACCGATTACTCCACAGGCATTGAGAAAAATATTACCCTGGATGATAATGAAATCCGCGATGTCCTGATCGATGTGTGCGAACCGTTTATCCTGGCCCTTCAGCAGGCGTTTGAAACCATCACCCCGGAATTGGCCGGGGACATTGCAAATAGGGGCATTCTTCTCGTGGGCGGGGGGGCCTTGCTCTCCGGCCTTTGCGAGTTCATGACGGAACGCACGGGATTGAAAATTCATGTTCCACCGGATCCGATCAACGTTTCAATCCGGGGAGCCCTGCTCATGCTGGGGGAAAAGGGCGGCTCCACCTGGAAATAATCACCGCTGGAGGAAGGGACTCCGCCGCGACCGACCATGCTGGATTTGATCAAACGACATTTTTATCTGCTCTCCGCCACGGGAATCCTGGTGTTGCTGGTGGTCATACTTTCCCTCCGCTGGGCCGACCCCGCCACGGGACGCTGGTTCGATAAGACCACCCAGACCGTGGCCTATCCGTTTCAGGCTGTTTTCCACAAGGCAAAACAGGGAATCACGGATATGTTCCGCAATTACATGGCCCTGGTGAATCTCAAGGAGGAAAACGATCGACTCAAGGGCCAGGTGCAATCCCTCAAGGAAGAATTGAACCACTACGTGAACAGTTCCATCCAATTCAACCTGATGCGCGAGCAGTTGAAGTTCCAGGAGGTAAATCCGGAAAGGAAGATATTCGCCGAGGTGATTGGAGAATCCGTGGATAATTTTCATCGCGTGCTTCTCATCAACAAGGGATCGAATGCCGGCATCCGCCGGAACTTTCCGGTGGTGCTTCATGAGGGGGTGGTGGGCCGGGTGCAATCGGTCTCTCCCTTCAGTTCGGTCGTGCAGTTGATCATCGATCGGCGGCACCGGTTTCCCGTGCTCGTGCGGCGGTCCCGGGATCGGATGATCACCCGCGGAGATGGCACCAATCTTCGGCTTGTGGCACAGGACCGCGGCATCGCGTCGGGGCGGGGGGAGGAATTGTACGTGAACCGCATCCGGATGTTGGCCGATGTGGAAAAGGGAGACCGCGTCATCACCAGCGGGTTGGCCGGGATATTTCCCAAGGGACTGCTGGTGGGGGTCATCACCAAGGTGGAAAGGGAGCGCCACGAATTGTTTCAAACCGCGCAAATCCAGCCGGTGGTCGATTTCAATAAGATCGAAGGCGTATTCGTGATCCTGAAAAACCCCCGGGAATCGGATTATCCGCTGTTCAGTGACCCATGAAAATCCTCCTCTATCTAACGATCGGGATCTCCTCGGTGTGGCTTCAACTCACCGTGGCCCCGCTGCTGGAAGTTTGGGGGACCAAACCCAACCTGGTGTTGGGAGCGGTGTTGGTGATGGGCATTTTTTGGATGGAACCCTGGCTGTTCATTTACGCCGCCCTGGCGGGACTGGCGCTGGATGTATTCTCCCATGGGATTTTGGGAATTTACGGGCTGAGCTTTTTCTGCGTTTCGTTCCTGGCCCGCATGACCGGGGCTTCCATCTATGAAAACAGCATGCTCTTCGCATTGCTGGGTATTTTCGGATTGAGTTTGGGCGAAGGCATGATCTCTCTCACCTTGCTGAACATTCTGGACAGTTCGGTGCCCTGGTGGTTTTGGCTTTTCACCCAGGTGATTCCCAATGCGGTATACAACACCCTGGTGGCGCCAGTGCTGTTCATTGGATTCACGGGAATCGCGAAAAAGGTGAAATTTCTCGAACTCTGAGAAAAACGGTCAAGATGAAATACACTCCACTCACGACAGAAGAATTGAATCTGTTCAAACAAAGGCTGGCCTTCATGGGAGGCCTGTTGATTCTGCTGTTGCTGGTGGTGGTTTCCCGCACCTGGTACCTCCAGGTGATCGAGGGGGACTACTATTACGAGGTCTCCCAGGGAAACCGCATCCGTGTCATCCCCCAGGGCGCCCCCCGGGGAATCCTCTACGACCGAAACGGCGAAATCCTCGCCTTCAACCGGCCGGCCTTCGATATCCAACTGATCCGGGAGGATACGCCGGACCTGACGAGGACCCTGGCCAATCTATCCCGGGTGACGGCGACCCCGGCCTCCGTGTTCAGGGGGGCCATCGCCGCCAACAAGTTCCAGGCGAAGTTCAAGCCCCTGCCCATGCTAAAAGACGTGGGCCGCAAAATGGCCGATCTGGTGGAAACCTACCAGGAGGACCTGCCCGGGATTTCCGTGGCCGTGGAACCCAAGCGGCTATATCCCTCCGCCTTTCTCACCTCCCACGTGCTGGGCTATGTGGGGGTGATCAACGAGGAACAACTCACCAATCTTCCCATCAGGAAGTTGTACTCTGGGAGGATCGTCGGCCAGGCGGGGATCGAGTTGATCCGCAACGATACCCTGATCGGAATCGACGGCGGGCGGCAGGTGGAGGTGGATCACGTGGGCAGGGAACTGCGCATTCTGAGCAGACCCGTCAATCCCGTCCCCGGGAGTGCCCTGCACCTCACCATCGATCTGGGCCTGCAACGCTACATCCGTTCCATCATGTCCGGGAAAAAAGGTGTCGTGCTGGTTTCCAATCCCCGCACGGGTGAAATCCTGGCCATGTCCAGTTTTCCCGATTACGACCCCAACCTGTTCATTGGCGGTATCGAGGGAAAGAACTGGGACGAGCTGACCACGGAGGGAAAACACCCGCTGATCAACAAAGCCGTCCAGGGCATTTATCCGCCGGGATCGATCTTCAAGATGGTGCTCGCGGCCGCGGCGTTGGCGGAGGAGGAAATCGACGAGAACACCATCATCAATTGCCCGGGATATTACCGCATAAACCGCGATGTGCGCTTCTGCTGGAACCTGGGAGGCCACGGAGACGTCAATCTCGCCGAAGCCCTGCGCATGTCCTGCAATGTGTACTTCTATCATCTCGGGCAGACCCTGGGCGTGGAGAAGATCACCAGGTACGCCCGCATGTTCGGATTCGGAGCCGTCACCGGAATCGAAATGGAAAGCGAAAAACCGGGGCTGCTCCCTTCCAAGGCATGGAAGCTGCGGGTGATGAAGGAGAAGTGGTACCTTGGCGACACCATCCCGATTTCCATCGGGCAAGGGTTTCTCACGGTGACGCCCATTCAGGTGATTAATTATATCAATACGCTCGCCAACAACGGACTCTGGGTGCGCCCGACCCTGATCCGCAAAATCGTCACCCCGGATGGGAAAATCCTCACCAGCGAGCGCGACCTCCCCAGGGATACGCGCCTCCTGCCCATTCCCGTGGAGTATTTCGCCTATATCCGGGAAGGCATGGTGCGCTCTGTCAACGCGAAGGGTACCGGAAAGCGGGCAAAATCCCGGTTGTTCACCATCGCCGGGAAGACAGGAACCTCGGAGGTGATTGGCCGGAAATCGGGCCGGTGGATTGAAAAAAAGGATGATATCGACGAACTGCTATTGCCCCACGCGATGTTCGTGGGATACGCGCCCGCGGAAGCGCCCCGGGTGACCGTGCTGGTATTGGTGGAACACGGCAGGTCCGGCGGCATCACCGCCGCTCCCTTGGGCAAGAAGATTCTGGAATACTATTCCAAAAATGTCGTCTCGCTCCAGTTCAAGGATTCCGGATTTCAGACGCCCGGAAGGAAACCCGCCAATTTCCGCAGCGAGATTCCGAACTCGTTCCAGCGCAGTACCCTGCCCAAACAAAACAAGGCAAACAAAAAGAGGAATCCCGGCTCTGGCTCCCCACGAACCCGGGGAGGCGGTTGAATGAGGCGGCGTTCGCGATTATTCCAAGGCAACGATTTCTTTGGGGCGCTCCGGGTCATTCCAGCCCGCCACCCGGCGGCGGAGGGGCGGTGCGGCAGCCGAAGCATGCGCAAATTGGAAGCAGTCTCAAAAATGGAATATTGGCGAAATCCCGACCCTTCGAGACAGGCTCCTTCGGAGCCTTCCATGACGGGACGGACAAGCGTGTCCGGCCCTGGATCTTAGGGAATCGGGCTTTCTTAACCGCGTTGCTGAGGAGCGAGCGAAGCGAGCGTCTCGAAGTGCGCGACGCACACGTATTTTTGGGACTGCTTCTAATGCACCGTCTTTCGCACAGTCTATCGCACAGTCCATTGCGCCGGTTGCGTGGATGAACCAGACCCGGCCCCTTTGCCTGGCTTCCTCCTCCCCCCGGCGGCGGGAAATTCTG
The DNA here is from genome assembly GCA_964583525.1 of uncultured Pseudomonadota bacterium. Taxonomy (GTDB): domain Bacteria; phylum SAR324; class SAR324; order SAR324; family JACQKK01; genus CAZOXD01. The sequence continues at coordinate 1,945 of CAZOXD010000216.1, read as the reverse complement.
GAGCGGTTCGGCTTGCGGTTCGAGCTCTCCGCGCCCTCTGTGGACGAAAGCCCGCTGCCGGATGAAACGCCCGCGCACCATGTGGAACGGCTCTCGGCGCTCAAGGCAGCCGCGGTGAGGGAACGTTTTCCGGCGCACCTCGTTCTCGCCGCCGATACCGTGGTCGTGCTCGGGAAGGAGGTGCTCGGCAAGCCATCCGGCGCGAAGGATGCGGAGCGGATGCTCCACCTGCTGGCCGGAAACACCCACGAGGTAATTTCGGGATACGCCCTGCACGATGGGCAAAGCGGGGAGGAGGTGTCCGGCGTCGTCACTACCCAGGTCGGCTTCCGGGCATTGCCGCCGGCTTGGATTCGATGGTACAGCCGTCTGGAGGAATCACGGGACAAGGCCGGCGCCTATGGCATCCAGGGAATCGGAGGCGCCATGATCGAAAAAATCGCCGGCTCATACAACAATGTCGTGGGTCTGCCCATCGAGGAGATACTTTGGAAAATGATGGACAAGGGATGGATCACATTCTGACATGGTTCACATTATGAAGACCGCATTATGAAGACCGCATTATGAAGACCGCATTATGAAACTGAGGCCCATTCTCCTGTCCACTGGAATCCGCGCCGGACTGATTTTCCTGCTGGTGCTGGGTTTGTCATGGCTGCCGGCCACGGGTGCGGAGGATGAAATCGTTCCCGAGGGACGATGGCTGTTCATTCTTTCCCATGGCGCTAATACCCTGGATCGATCGACCTCCGTGGATAACGAGGCCGGCCCTCTGCTGAATTACCTGGTCCAGGACAAGAGTGTCCGGGATCAGATCACGGGCGAGGTTACCCGGCGGGAAACCCGCACCGCTGTGCGGCTGGGATACGGAATCAGCGATACCTGGAACCTGGTTCTGGATACCACCTATTGGCGGATCGATCAGAACTCCACGGCAAGCAAGGTGTCGGGAGGTTCCGATGTAACGGAACAGGTTTCCCGCCTCGACAACCGCAGCGTTTCCGGCCTGGGGAGGTTGACGGTGACCAGCCTCCACCGCGTGTCCTACTCGGATAAATCCGGTTTGATCTTCGGATACGGGATCACCGCCCCCTTGCAGGGCCCACAAAGCCCCCATGCCGGCCGGGGCACATTGTACACCGGGGAACCCTTCACCGAGTACTTCGGGCTGGTCCATTACACCTACTACCTGTTCACGATTCCGGGAAGAATTGACGTCAGCGCCCGGGTGCGCATCTCCATGAAGGAGAAATTGGAAACGCTTTCCGGGGATACCGCCACGGTTCACTCAGGAAATATTGGCGAATACGCAATTGGGTGGGAGCAGGACTTCGGCGGCTTCCATACGGCATTGGAGGGAGCCGGGTACATCCAGGGAATGTCGAGCGAGGACGGTAACGGGCAGGGGGACAACGTCCAACGGTTCACCGGGCGGGTAAGGTTGGGATATGGAAATCTGGACCAGTTGGAGCAAACGCCCCTATCATTTCCGTTTCAGGTGAAATTGCAGTATGAAAAAACCCTCCAGGGATTCAACACGATCGATTATTCCAACCTTTCCCTGATCTTCCTGACCTATTTCTGATCCCGGCATGAAACGGCGAATTAAAATTCTTCTCCTGCTGGCAGGTCTCACGGCATCCCTGGTGTTATTCGATGGGAGCCTTCTCAACAGCCCGGGATTCGAGGGCGGTGGGTTTCCATTCGCAAATACCGCCCAGGGAGCCGAGCGATTGAAGCTTCAGGAGATCGCCCTGCCCGGTGCGCCCGTCCAGGTCGCACCCATTAATTGGTTCGGGGGGCCGGCGCTATCGGTGGTGGCCAGGGAGGGAGCCAGGAAGGAAAGCCGGGGATATTCCCTGCGGGTGCTCCTGTTGGACCCGGACGGTTTCAGTGAAGTGGCCCGCTGGCCGCTTCCGAAAAAAACGAAGTACGTCGAACC
>CAZOXD010000215.1:4537-7075 GCA_964583525.1 uncultured Pseudomonadota bacterium | reverse complement strand
TACTTCCCTTGATTCCCCTCCTGCCCTTCCAGTATACTTGTAGCGGGTTCAAGCTCTTTGACGCGAAAACGAGTCCGGAGCGTTACCTTCAGGCCCGGCGCCGCACGGAATACCTCCTGGAGGAGCGGAACCCCGAACGGTATTGGCTTTCTCATCGGGGTGGATTCCCGCAAATCCGGTTTCCACCCCCAACGAAGGGAGCGCGTTGAACGAGACCGGCACCCTGCCCGAAAAGACCTTTCTCCTCGCACTGCAAACACCGAATGTGACCGATTCCGAGCAGGCGGAATCCCTGGAAGAACTGCGTGAACTGGCGGCCAGCGTGGGTTACATCTTCGCGGGCCAGTTGGTGCAGCAGCGCGAGCGCATCCATCCCGGCACGGTGTTCGGCTCCGGGAAGCTGGACGAGTTCAAGGAGCAGATCCGCCGCGAGCATGCCGGCGTGGTGATCTTCGACGGCAACCTCTCCCCCTCCCAGGGACAGAACCTGGAGCGCACGCTGAAAGCGATGGTGCTGGACCGCACTCAGGTGATCCTGTCCATCTTCACCCGCAACGCCCAGAGCCGGGAATCCCGGCTGCAGGTGGAACTGGCTCACTTGAAATACATGCTGCCCCGCCTGGTGGGGATGTGGGCCCACCTGGATCGGGAACGGGGCGGAATCCAGGGCGGCAAGGGCATGGGGGAAAAGCAGGTGAATATCGACCGCACCCTGGTGCGCAACCGCATCGCCCACCTGAACAAGGAACTGCGCCAGATCGACTCGGAGCGCTCCACCCAGAAAAAGGGCCGCGCCAACTGCTTCCGGGTGAGCCTGGTGGGCTATACCAACGCCGGCAAGTCCACCCTGATGAACCGGCTCACCGATGCCAACCTGGTGGCCGAGGACCGGCTCTTCGCCACGCTGGATTCCACCACCCGGGTGTTAACGCGGGAGAACCGGCCCAGCATCCTGCTTTCCGATACGGTGGGCTTCATCAAGCGCCTTCCCCACGAACTGGTGGCCTCCTTCCGTTCCACGCTGGGGGTGGCCCGCGATGCCGACCTGCTGCTCAACGTGGTGGACGTCTCCCACGATAACTGGCGGATGCACATCGAGACCACCGAGAAAGTGCTGGCGGAAATCGGGGCCGATACCGTGCCCCGGATGATCGTCTTCAACAAGGTGGACAAGGTGGAAGACCGGGTGCGCCTGCTGATGGCAAAGCGCAGCCATCCGGGGGCGATTTTCACCTCCGCCCTCACCGGCGGCGAGGGAGAAGTGCGTGAGGCCATCGCGGGCTTCTTCGAAAAATCCATGGTGACTACGCCGCTGATGCTGGACTACCAGGACTACGGCGATCTGGCCAAGATCTACCGCTGGAGCCGGGTGGACGATGTGCGCTACGAGGAGGACGGCATCCACATCACCATCACCTCCACCCCCGCCGCCCTGGACCGCATCCGGGCCAAGCTGCCCGTGGAACCGGAATTCACCCTCGCGGAGGATCCGGCCGAAGAGAGGAGGACGGGAACCTCATGAACACCGGCGCCACGGGCAGCAGGGGGGGCGACGGCAAAAGCCGCATCGCCATGGCCCAGATGACCTCCACGGAGGACTTCCAGGCCAACCTGGACGAGGCGCTGCGCCTGATCGAAGACGCCGCCGCCGGCGGAGCCGCCCTGGTGGCCTTTCCCGAGGTGTTCCTCTACCTGGGCGGACGCCGGGGGAAGCTGGAACACGCCGGCGGGATCGAGGGCCCGCTGGTGGAGCCATTCCGCCAAGCCGCCCAAACACACGGCATGATGATCCTGCTGGGCAGCATTCACGAGCGGATTCCCGGCAACACGGACAAGGTGCACAACACCTCGGTGCTCATCGGCGGGAACGGGGAGGTGATCGCCACCTACCGCAAGCTGAAGCTGTTCGACGTGGAGTTGCCCAACCTCACCATCAAGGAAAGCGACACCATCGAGCCAGGTGACGTCCTGCCCCCGGTGGTGGACACTCCCATCGGCAAGGTGGGGCTGAGCATCTGCTTCGACCTGCGCTTTCCCGACCTCTACCAGCACCTGCGCCGCAATGGGGCCGAGATCGTCTTCGCGCCCTCGAACTTCACCCATCCCACCGGCGCCGCCCACTGGGATACCCTGCTCCGCTGCCGGGCCCTGGAGACCCAGGTCTACCTTGCCGCGCCGGCGCAGGTGGGCCAGCACAATCCCAAGTTCCGCTCCTGGGGCCACACCGCCCTGGTCGATCCCTGGGGCACCGTCACCGCCCTGGCCCCCGACAAGCCGGGGCTCACCTTCGGCGAAATCGACCTGGAGTACCTGCGCCTGGTGCGCCGCGAACTCCCCATGAAGGTGGTGGAGGGGTAGAAGTCCGATCGGTGTGAATTGAAATCCGCGTTCCTGAGGAGGGCTCCTGGGGAGCCCGTCTCGAAGGACGCAGCCGCCCCCCATACCGTAAAGATTGAAATCCGCGTTCCTGAGGAGGGCTCCTTGGGAGCCCGTCTCGAAGGACGCAGCCGCCCCCCATACCGTAAAGATTGAAATCCG
>CAZOXD010000215.1:0-4437 GCA_964583525.1 uncultured Pseudomonadota bacterium | reverse complement strand
GGGAGCCCGTCTCGAAGGACGCAGGTTCCACCCATTCCGTGGATGTTCACCCGCCCGATGGTCGATGGGAATCTGCCCGTACTCCAGCCCCGGTTCTTCCAGCAGCCACTGGCAGCGGAAAGCGCGGGAGGAGGTAACTCCGTAAAGTTTGAGGGTCATGGCATCCGGGCTGCTACTTCAGGGCCGCGATCATGTCCACCTCCACGGCCACCCCGCCGGGAAGGGCGCTGCACCCCACCGCGGCCCGGGCGTGCTTGCCGGCCTCGCCCATCACCTCCACGATCAGGTCCGAAGCGCCGTTGATGACCTGGGGCTGCTCGCCGAAGTCCTCGGTGCAGTTGACGAAGCCGCCCACCCGCAGGATGCGCCGCACCTTTTCCAGGGAGCCGGCGGCTGCCTTGAGCTGGGCCAGGCAGTGCAGGGCGCAGAGACGGGCCGCGTCGTATCCAGCTTCGGTGGAGAGGTCTTTTCCCACCTTGCCGATGTACGCCAGGTTTCCGTCCTCGTCCCGGGGCACCTGGCCCGCGATGAAGACGATCTTGCCCTCTTGCGCGAAGGGAACGTAGTTGGCCAGGGGCGCAGCAGCCTCCGGCAGGGTCACTCCCATTTCCTCCAGCCGTTCCTCGATGCTCATGGCATTCCCGGTTTGTTAGGTCGAGCGGAAGCCGATGGATACCGTAAAGCGCACGGGATTGAGGCCCAACCTCTTACCCGGTTTCATACCGCAATCCAGGCCGCGGGGAAAGAGCGGGAGGAAGTCCGGAGCCGGCGCTTGATGAATCCGGGCCGGAGGTTGTATGAAGGGACGCGGGCGGGAGGAGCGATCCGGCAATGACCCCGGCCAGTGCACCGGGCAGGTGCGGCCCATCCTCTCCCTTTGGTCAATAACCCGTGGTCAATCACGGAGCCAGGGCGGATCCCCCCCAACAGCGAGGGAAGGAGAAAGCGCCATGAAACGATGGATCGGGTTTCCGAAAAGCGAAGGCGTCACCTCCCGGCAGGCCCATGTGGACCTGCCCGAGGGCACCTACGAGCGGGAGATGGGGCGGGAAGGCTTCTTCGGGCCCTCCACCCAGCTCTACCACCGCCATCCCCCCACCGGGTGGAGCGATTGGGAAGGCCCCCTGCGTCCCCGGGCATTTTATCTGGCAAATGCGGGGGATGTGGCGGAGTGCCCCTGGGATGCCCTGCTAGTGCTCCACAACGCCCACCTGCTGTTCCGCGTCTGGCGTACCGGGGGCGCCATGAAGACCCTGGTGCGCAACGGCGACGGCGACGAGCTGATGTTCGTCCACGAGGGACAGGGCGAATTCTTCTGCGATTTCGGGCGCCTGCACATCGAGGCGGGGGATTACCTGGTGATTCCCCGGGGCACCCAATGGCGCACCGAGTTCGCCGGGGCTGCCACATGCCTGCTGCTGGAGGCTACCAACGACAGCTACCGCCTGCCCGAAAAGGGCATCCTGGGGCCCCAGGCCATCTTCGATCCGGCCGTGCTGGACACGCCGGCCATCGACGATGCCTTCAAGGCGCAACAGACCGAGGACGAGTGGCGGGTGCGCATTCGGCGGCGGGGGCGGATTTCCACGGTGACCTATCCCTTCAATCCCCTCGACGCCATCGGCTGGCACGGCGAAGTGACGGTGGCGCGGCTCAACGTGCGCGATATCCGCCCGCTGATGAGCCACCGCTATCACCTCCCCCCGTCGGCTCACACGACCTTTCTGGCGGACCGGTTCGTAGTGTGCACTTTTGCCCCCCGCCCCATGGAAAGCGATCCCGGCGCTCTGAAGGTGCCCTTCTTCCACAACAACGACGATTACGACGAGGCGATTTTCTATCACGCGGGGGAATTCTTCAGCCGCGACAACATCGATCCCGGCAGCCTGACCTTCCATCCCAGCGGATTTCCACACGGCCCTCACCCCAAGGCGCTGCAGGGGGCCTTCAAGCCCAAGCGCCTGGAGACCGACGAGTACGCCGTGATGGTCGATACCCGCGACGCATTGGAGGTGGCCCCCCTGCCCGAGGGTGTGGAAAACCTGGCATACGTCCATTCCTGGAAGGGATAGGGAGCCGGGCGCTTCCGGCGGTCCCGGCGGTCCGTCCGCCCCAACACGAAGAAATGCTTGCCAGCATGGCATCCCTTGCTTACCTTATGGGCTTCCAGTGGGGGGGCCGCATCCGGAGACCGGCCTCTCCTCCCCGTTTCCACCCCTGGCCCCGGTCTATAAAGCCCCGCATGGGAGGGCCGATTGAACCCGCACAGACATGCAACCGCCATAAATAGGATCGAGATGCCAGAGCTGTCCACCGGAATTCCACCCATCGAGGTGCTCCCTCCCGACATCGAGCCGTACCGGAAGGGGAACACCGGGCTGGAGTACGTCACCACGTTCGACAGCGGAAATTCCGGCCCTCACGTGTTGGTGAACGCCCTCACCCATGGCAACGAGATCTGCGGGGCCCACACCCTGGACTTCCTCTTCCGGAACGATGTCCGCCCCACCCGGGGCAAGCTCACCCTCAGCTTCGCCAACGTGGCGGCGTTCCATAGCTTCGACCGGGCGGATCCCTTCGTCTCGCGTTACGTGGACGAGGATTTCAACCGGCTCTGGACGCCCGATGTGCTGGGCTCCGGACGGCAGAGCCGGGAGTTGCGGCGCGCCCGGGAACTCGCACCTCTGGTGGAGCAGGCGGACTTCATGCTGGACATTCACTCCATGCACCTGGCATCTCCTCCCCTGTTGATGTGTGGAATGCGGGACAAGTCCATCGAGATGGGCAGAAGCATGGCATACCCGGCCCACATGATCCGGGACTGGGGACACACCGCTGGAAGCCGCATGCGCGATTTCGGCGCTTTTGACGATCCCGCCAGCCCTTCCATGGCCATGCTGGTGGAATGCGGACAGCATTGGGCGCGTTCCAGCGTGGAAGTGGCGCTGGAATCCACCCTGCGCTTTCTCGCTTGCTGCGGCGTGATCGATCCCGAATTTTCCGCCGCTCATCTCAAGGTGAAGGAACCCGAACCGCAGGCGCTGATCGAGGTGGAAGGGCCGGTCACCATCAAGACCGGCCAGTTCCGCTTTCTGGAAAACTATCAGGGGCTGGAGGTGATCCCCCGGGCCGATTCCCTCATCGCCTATGATGGCAGCGAGGAGGTGCGCACCCCCTTCGACAATTGCGTGCTGGTGATGCCCGGCCGGCAACTGGCGCCGGGCCTCTCCGCGGTGCGCCTGGGCCGGTACGTGGAATAGGCATTCCGGAGCCCGGCCTCGGAAGCATGGCCTCCTACTCCCGGAAATCCTTCAGCCTGAGGGCTTCCGCCTTGCGCAGTTGGGGCAGCAGTTCGCTGGATATTAGTCGCATCGATCCCAGGGCATGCTCGACGGGCATGCCGATGAAGTGATTGCGGAAGACGAATGTGGTAACGCCCAACTCTTCCCAATAGGGCCGCAACTGTTCGTAACAATCCTCGGGCGTCCCGATCACGAACCGCTCCTTGAGCAATTCCTCGAAGGGGAGATCGAGGCGTTCCTCCTTCGGCATCGCCTTGTCCTGACCCCAGCGGGTGTAGATGCGGTACTTCTCGCCCATGTACGGCGCGGCCAGTTCCATGGCCTTGGCCCGGGTTTCCGCGCAGAAGATCTCCTTGCGGCAGGGCACTTCGGCGGGCGGGGGCAGGCCGGCGGCCTTGCGTTCGGCGACGAACAGGGCCATCTGGCGGCGGTTGGTGGAAAGGGTGGCATGGGGATTGACGTACCAGCAATCTCCCAGCCGCGCGGCCCTGCGCACCGCATTGTCGTGATTGGCGCCCATCCAGATCGGGGGATGCGGGCGCTGAACGGGCAGCAGGTTGAGCCGCACCTCGTCCAGCCGGCAACCCGGCCCGTCATAGCTCACCGGCTCGCCGCTCCACAGGCGCTTGATCAGATCCAGGTATTCCTCGAAGCGGCGCACGCGTTCTCCCTTGGGCACCCCGAAGGCGTCGAACTCCACGTCACGGTATCCCAGCCCGATTCCCAGCACGAACCGTCCGCGGGCAATGATGTCCAGGGTGGCCATGGTCTCGGCGGTGTACACCGGATTGTGAAGATTGAGCAGGAAGATCGCCACGCCCATGGTCATCTCCCCCGCTTCGGCCTGGAGCCGTCCCAACAGGGGCACCTGCTGCATGGCCGCGATGTTCCCATCGTTCAGGTAGTGCATGGACGCCAGAAACGCGTCCCAACCCCCGTCCCTGGCCTCGCGCACCATGGCGATCTGGCCATCCAGGTTTTCCATCATGTCCGCGGGCAGGTGGCTTTGGTTGTTGACGATGATGCCGATCTTGATGGGCAAGGTTTGCTCCTGGTGGGTAGTGGGTCAATTAGGTGATGTCATTTTGAGCGGAACGAGGAATCTACTTTGCCGATGCACAAGATGCTTCTCTGC
>CAZOXD010000214.1:0-7128 GCA_964583525.1 uncultured Pseudomonadota bacterium | reverse complement strand
TCCCCCCCATAGCCATCCCGCACCGAATGTGCTTGGATGAATGGAGTTAAACGATCCTCCATTTTCATCATCCGCCGGCTCCGCATGACCCGCATGATCCGCTTCACTGTCCGCCCATCCCTGCGATTCCCGTATACCGTGCTGCTCCTGGCCGCCCTGCTCATCCCGGCACTCGGCATCCCCGGTGCTTCCACCGCCGCCGCCCAGCAGCTTCCCGACGGCCTGTTCGCCCGCATCGAGACCAACCGGGGGTTGATCGTGGCGCGGCTGTTCTTCCGGGCGGCGCCGATGACCGTGGGCAATTTCGTGGGGTTGGCGGAGGGTAAAATGAACTGGACCGACCCTTCCGACGGGAAGATCAAGCAGTCCCGCTTCTACGACGGGCTGACCTTCCACCGGGTGATCAAGGATTTCATGATTCAGGGGGGCGATCCCCGGGGCACCGGGCGGGGCGGGCCGGGGTATTACTTCCCTGACGAATTCTCCCCCAAGCTGCGTCACGGCAAGGGGGGCATTCTCTCCATGGCCAACGCCGGGAAGGACACCAACGGCAGCCAGTTCTTCATCACCCACAAGGCCACCCCCTGGCTGGACGGGCGGCACTCGGTGTTCGGGGAAGTGGTGCGGGGCATGGACGTGGTGCTGAAGATCCGTCAGGGTGACCGCATCGTCTCCGTGCGCATCGTGCGCAACGGTGATTTGGCCAAGGCTTTCAAGCCCCTGGACGCCATCCGGGGCAAGCTGCGGCGCTTGTATGGCAAAAAGAAGTAGGGACGGCTCTCCCATCCAAGGCACCCTCGATGCCTGCAACTCCCTCCCTTTCCATCATCCTCCCCGCACTGGACGAATCCCGCACGGTCGTGCAGGCGTTGCGCAGCTTGCACAGCCAATTACACAGTCAATTACACAGCCAATTGGATGAGCAGGGCTCCCCCGCCGAAGTGATCCTGGTGGACGGGGGATCGCGGGACGGCACCCCGGAACTGGCCGCGCCCTATTGCCGGGTCGTGAAGGGGGAGCGGGGCCGCGCCCGGCAGATGAACTTGGGCGCCACGGAAAGCAGCGGGGAGTGGCTGCTTTTCCTGCACGTGGATACCCGGCTCCCCGATGGGTTTCTGGAGGAGATCGGCCGGGCGGCCGGCACGGGCTTCCGGGCCGGGGCCTTCCGGCTGCGCATCCGGGGCCGCCACCGGCTGCTGCCTCTGCTGGCCCTGGGAGCCAACCTGCGCACCCGCTGGGGGGGAATCGCACTGGGAGATCAGGCGCTGTTCTGCAGCCGGGAATTATTCGACGCGCAGGGGGGCTTTCCAGTCCTGCCGATTCTGGAGGATTATGTGTTCACGCTGCGGCTGCGGAAAGCGGGGATTCCCCTCTATCTGGCCCGCAGCGCGGTGGAAACCTCCGGACGGCGCTGGGACGAGCAGGGCTTCTGGCGCACCTGGTGGCGGTTCCGCTCCATCTACCGCCGCTTCCACCGGGAGCACGACCCGGCGCGGTTGCGGGAGGAATTCGAGGACGTGCGCTGATGGCAGGCAGGGAGACACATCCCGAATCCCCGCGCGGCGCCCTGCACCTGATCGTGATGAGCCGCGCCCCCGTGGCGGGGGAGACCAAGACCCGCCTCATTCCGGCTCTGGGAGCCGAGGGTGCGCGGGACTTTCACGTAGCCTGCATCAACGACCTGCTGGCCGAGGGACGCGCCTGGGCTGCCCGGCGCGGCGGGGAGAGCGGTTCTACGGTGCATCCCTCTACCGTGCGCCTCCACCTGTTCATCCACCCGCCGGCCTCCCGGGTGGCTTTCCGCCGGGCGGGAGTGAAGTGGCCGGACGACTACGCCCTCCACAACCAGCGCGGGAAAAACCTGGGGGAGAGGATGGCCCACGCCATCGCCCGGGTGCTGGAACGGAAGTCCACTGCTGAGAGCTGTGGAGGGGGAAGCGGCACAGGAAGTAGCCCAGGGGGTAGCGTTGCGGGCACCCTGCTGATCGGCACGGACCTGCCCCTGTTGACCATGGCCCACCTGGACGAGGCGGCGTCCGCCCTGGATTCCGCGGACGTGGTGTTCGGCCCCACGGAGGATGGGGGCTACTACCTGGTGGGGATGAAGGAAGCTTCCGCCGGGTTGTTCGATTTCCCGGAGTGGGGGAGCGGGCAGGTGTTGGCCCAATCCCTGGCGGCAGCCAAGGCGCTGGGAAAATCCACCGCATGCATCACCACCCTGCCCGATGCCGACCGGCCGGAGGACCTGAGGGCGCTCCTTGATCATCCCCTGGCCGCTTCCCTGGCCCGGCGCGAATCCCTGCGCTACATTGCGGAACACCGGCCCCGGTTCCCACCCCTGGACCCGGAAGATGACCCGGACGCTCCCCCTTGACCCGCACACTTTCCCGGAAAAGGCATCATGGTAAATAAGCCTCCCCAACCCCCTCTCCATGCCATCGCGCAGTTTACGGAGCGCTCTTCAGAGCGGGTGGAATTCTATCTGCGCTACCGGCCCCGCTATCCCTTCGCCATTGTCGATTACCTGACCGCCGAAGCCGGCCTGACCCCGGATTGGGTGGTGGCGGACGTGGGATCGGGCACGGGCTTTCTTGCCGAACCCTTCCTGGAGAACGGCAACACCGTCCATGGCATCGAGCCCAACCAAGGCATGCGCGAGGCGGGGGAGGCCCTGCTGGCGGGTTATCCGGCCTTCCGGAGCTGGGACGCCGCCGCGGAGGCCACCGGCCTGGACGGCGCTTCGGTGCATCTGGCCATGGCCGGCCAGGCCTTCCACTGGTTCGACCGGGATGCCGCCCGCGCGGAGTTCATGCGCATCCTGCGGCCGGGGGGAATCGCCGCCCTGTTCTGGAACGACCGCCTTGCCGGGGGCACCGCCTTCATGCAGGAATATGACACCCTGTTGAAGACCCATTGCGCCGAATACAAGGACGTGGGGCACCGCAAAGTGGGGAACACCGACTACGTCCGCTTCTTCGGCACGGAAGCCACGGGAGAAACAGGCGATCCGCAGGGCTACCAGGAAGCCACCTTCCCCAACGCCCAGCGCTTTGACCGGGAGGGCCTGCGGGGGCGGCTGCAATCCTCCTCCTACGCCCCACCCCCCGGGCATCCCGGGCACGAGCCGATGATGGCGGACCTGGACGCACTCTTCGGCCAGCATCAACGCGGCGGGCAGGTGGAATTCCAGTACGTGACCCGCATCTTCTGGGGGGAGATGCGGTAATCGGGATTTTCCACGCCGCACAATTAAAAATGGCATGTCATTCTGAACGCAGTGAAGAATCTTCCCGGATTCCCCGGCCTGGATGGGATGGATGCTTCGCTCCCGCTCAGCATGACAAGATCCAGGATGTGATCGAATCATGGGCCAAACTTGGCCGGTGTCCGAATCCCCCCCACCTTGAATATGCCGTCCCGGATTGCGTATGATCGAAACATCAATTCCATCCCGGAAGGAGCGGCATCGCTGCCTTGCAGGTGATCCCGCGCCGCGTCGTATCCTGACTTCCACGCACCCGAGGACTTATCCATGAATCCACTCCGTGAACAGCTTGCCGGCGCTCGCGGGTTGCAATACGTGGGCGCGCCATCAGCCCTGTGCGCCCGGCTCATCGAACGCCAGGGCTACGACGGGGTGTACCTGTCCGGGGCCGTGCTGAGCCAGTTCGTGCACGGCATGGCCGACGACGGCTCGCTGACCCTGGAGCAGGTCTCCGCCTTCACGCGCGGCATCCGCGCCGCCACCGCCCTCCCCCTGATCGTGGATTGCGATACCGGCTTTGGGGAGGGCACGGAGGGGGTGGACCTCTCCCGCTGCGTGGAGAAGCTGGAAGGAGCGGGCGCTTCGGCCATCCAGGTCGAGGACCAGGTGGAGGCCAAGAAGTGCGGGCACCTGGAGGGCAAGCAGTTGGTGTCCCTGGAGACCATGGCGGCCAAGCTGCGCAGCGCCGCCGCGGCCCGCCGGGGGGACCTGGTGCTGATCGCCCGCACGGACGCCCGGGGGGTCACCGGCTGGGACGATGCCCTGGCCCGTGCCCTCGCCTACCGGGAAGCCGGGGCGGACATGATCTTCATCGAGGCCCTGGACAGCGCCGATGAGTTCCGCCGCTTCGCCGAGGCGTGTCCCGGCCCTCTGCTGGCCAACATGACCGAGTTCGGCCGTTCGCCCCTGCTCACCCGCGCTGCGCTGGCGGCCAGCGGCTACACCGTGATCATCTACCCCGGGCTGCTGATGCGCCCCATGATGGCCGCCGCCGAAGCCGCCCTTGTGCATCTGCGCGAGCAGGGCACCCAGCAGGATCTGCTGGAGCGGATGTGGAGCCGCCGCAAGCTCTATGATCTGATCGGCTACGACCATCCCGTGCCCGCTCCACCGCAAGAATCCACGGGGGATGGCGCCGTGGAAGCTGTGGGGGATGCGAACCGGAGCGCGAAGTGACCTCTCCCGGCACGGAAACCCTGCGCATTCCCTGCACCCTGATGCGGGGCGGCACCAGCCGGGGCCTGGTCTTCCGCCGGGAGGACCTGCCCCTGGACCAATCCCTCTGGGATCCTATCTTTCTGGCCGCCCTCGGCTCGCCGGACGTGCGCCAACTGGACGGCGTGGGCGCCGGGGATTCCCACACCAGCAAGATCGCCATCGTTAATCCCGCTCCTGCTGAGGGTGGGGACGATGCGGCCGGCATGGACTACCTCTTCGGGGAGGTGGCCATCACGGAACCCCGGGTGGACTACGCGGGCAATTCCGGCAACATCATCAGCGCCCTCGGGCTATTCGCCGTGGAGGAGGGATGGGCCGGGAGCGCCGCCGATCTGCAAGGCCGATCCGAGGCTCGGGTGCGGGTGCGCAACCTCAACACCGGCAAGATCGCCGAGATCACCATCCCCCTCGACAATGGGCGGCCGGCGGAGGAAGGAGACTTCTCCATCGCTGGCGTGCCGGGACGGGGACCGCGCATCGAGATGGTGTTTCCCCGCCCCGAAGGAGCGGTGACGGGTCATCTGCTTCCCACGGGGCAACCCCGCACCCGGCTCAACCTACCGGAAGTGGGGGAGTTGGATACGACCCTCCTCGATGCGGCCAATCCGGTGGTGCTGGTGCGGGGGGAAGATCTGGGTATCACCCCGGCGCTGACTCCGGCGCAACTGAACGCCGACGGGGAAACGCTGGCCCGGATCGAATCCCTGCGGGCCGCGGCCTCACAGGCGATGGGACTGGTGGAACGCGCGGAGCAGGCCCTGGCCTACAGCAACATGATTCCCTTTCCGGTGCTGCTCTTCCCGCCCGCGGACTATTCCCGCATCGTCCCACCCCGCGATATCGTCGCGGCGGATGACATGGATCTCTGCGCCCGGGTGATCTCGCTGGGAATGGGCCACAAGTCCATCAACGTCACGGTGGCGGTGGCTCTCACGGCCGCCGCGGTCACACCGGGCACCCTCGTCCACGAATTGAGCGCCGGGCGGGCGGAATCGGGGGATTTCCGGATCGGGCATCCTTCCGGCGTGGTGCACACCCGCTGCGCGGCCAACACGGAACCCCAGGGGCAGACCGTCATCGCATGGGTAAGCATGGGGCGCACCGCCCGCCGCATCATGGAAGGAACGGTGCTCGTGCAGCCCCACAAGCTGCGCTGGATCCGGGAATTGCTGGAGGCGTGACGCCGTCCCGGGTGCGGGAGGGGAGGGGAACAACGGGGGCAAGAGGAATCGGCTCCCCTCAATCTCCTTCCATGGCGGTTCCAGTGGCGGTTCCTGTGGCGGTTCCTGTGGCGGTGGGAACCGTCACCGACGCCGCTCCTCTCTCTCCCGGCAGCAGCAAACCCGCCAGCACCACCGATAAGGCCAGGGCGCCCATCACCATGAACAGCCAGTAGAAGCCGCCGGTGTGTTTGAAAATCTGCGCCACCAGAGGCACGCCCAGGGAACTCACCCCGAGGGCGATTACGAACTTGACGCCGAAAGCCGTGGCACGCCAGCGGGCGGGGGAATAACGGGCAAACATGGCGCTTTCCGCCGGGGCGGCCCCGTTTTGCAGCAGCACCATCGCCATGGCGAAGCCCAACAAGGGCCAGTCGGCGAGAGACGCCGCCACCATCAGCACCGGCACCTGAATCACATAGGAGCCGACGAATACCCATTTGAGTGGAAAGCGGTCCGCCAACTGCCCCCCCACCAACTGGAAACCCGCCGAGACCAGGTAGACCAGGGTCACCAATCCGCCCACGCTGGCCACCTCACCGTTGAACATGGACATCCGTTCGGCGAAAATCTTTGGCAAAGCCACGGTGGTGGATTGGAAGATCAGACCCGCGCACATGGTGGTGAAGCTGAGAATGAGAAAGACGGAGACCATGGCCCGGTTGGATACTTCCGGTTGCGGGTAGGCATCCTCCCGGGTGTCCACCAGGCCGCTGATCCGCACCGCGGCCAGATAGACAACCCCCACCCCAATGGCGCCCGCACCCGGGACGATGAAAGCCGCCCGCCAGCCGATCCAGTTCATCAGCACCCCGGCCACGAAAGGCCCGGCTGCAAGGCCGATCCCCCCGAACACCCCGTTGAAACCCAGGGCGCGGCCGCGCCGGGAGGCATGCCGGACCACCAGGGCCACTCCCACCGGGTGGTAGATGGAAGCGAAGAGCCCGATCAGGGCCAGCCCTACCGCCAGCATCAGGGGTGACGTGGCCAGACCGGTGAGGATGGAAGACCCCCCGATGCCGAACAGCATCAGGGCCATCATCCCCACGCCGCTCCATTTGTCCGCCAGCCAACCCGCCGGCAGCGCACCGGCGCCGAAGAGCACGAACCCCCCGATGGACAGGTAGATCATATCCGGATAGGGGAGATTGAACTCTGTTCCCATGCCCAGCACGGCCGTGGGATAGAGCAGCATGAACAGATGGGTCAGACTATGGGATATGTTGGAAAATCCGATCGCGGTCGGGCCGGGTTTGAGCATTGATGCCACCGTTTCTGTTGCAGGTCAACTCGAGGGGGCCCGTCCGCAATCCCTCGCGCCCGGACTGTCTCGATCTATATAGAAGCAGTCTTAAAAATTGAATATTGGGAAAATCCCGACCCTTCGAGACAGGCTCCTTCGGAGCCTTCCTCAGGGAATCGGGC
>CAZOXD010000213.1:0-7200 GCA_964583525.1 uncultured Pseudomonadota bacterium | reverse complement strand
ACATGCGATGTTCAAACATGCGGCGCAGGGCATGGACGGTGAAGAGAATCTTATCACAATCCATACCCCAACCCCTTCATGTTTTCCCGGATGGCCCCTTCCAGCCGGGCCGCCTCGGCGAACCGTTCTACA
The DNA here is from genome assembly GCA_964583525.1 of uncultured Pseudomonadota bacterium. Lineage (GTDB taxonomy): Bacteria > SAR324 > SAR324 > SAR324 > JACQKK01 > CAZOXD01. Next base: position 7,068 of record CAZOXD010000213.1, on the reverse strand, counting down.
AGCTGGACAGTCAGGCGGCGCATCTTGTCCGGGAAGAGTTCGCCGCCGTTTTCGGCGGCTTCCGCACGGTGTTGTCCCGCACAGTGCTGTTCCGCACGGCGCTCCCTCCCTCCCCACGGCTTTTCAAACTGCCGGCCAGGGAGGGAAAATACCAACTGCCGGAAAATTCCGGTTTCCTCGTATCCGACGATTTCCTAAATGTGGGTGTGGCTCCACTCGTTTTTTACGAAATCGTTTCCATACCATGGGCTAAACCGTGATTCACCCCTCCCTGGGCACGATCAGCGCATCCACCGCGAGAGCGCCCTGGCCTTCCGGAAGCACGATGAAAGGGTTCACGTCCAGGGATTCCAGGGCGTCCCCGTGAGCCGCGGCGAAGATGGACAGTTGCGACAGCGCGCGGGCCAGGGCCTGCACGTCGCTGGGAGGCCTCCCGCGCACGCCTTCCAGGAGAGGATAACCCTTCACCCGCCGGATCATCTTCAGCGCCTCCGCTTCGCCGAAGGGCGCCAGCCGCAGGGTGACGTCCCCCATCACCTCCACGTACACGCCCCCCAGCCCGAACATCATCACCGGACCGAACACCGGGTCGCGCTGCACCCCGAGAATGGTTTCCACGCCGCCGGTGATCAGCGGCGCCACCAGCACCCCCTCCAGGCGGGCGTCGGTATCGCCGGTGGCGTCCGGCGAGGTGTTCTTGACAGCCTTGCGGCCGCGCTCCATCAGGGTCTCGAAGCCTTCCCGCACGGCAGCGGCGCCCTCCAGCCCCAGCAGCACCCCGCCGATCTCGGACTTGTGTTGCAGGTCGGGGGAGACGATCTTCAGCACGGCGGGCGCGTTCAGCTTTGCGGCGGCGGCCACAGCCTCGTCGGCCGATGTGGCCAGGGTGTCCTCCACGGCCGGGATTCCCGCGGCGGCCAGGATGCGCTTGGCTTCCACCTCGCTCACGGCATGGGAGGGGAGAGCCGGGAGTCCGGCAGGAATGGCGGGAGGTTGCGGAAGCGGGGTGTTGAAGACCGCTCGAAAGCGGGCCAGGGCCCCCACGACCCCCACGGCGCGGTTGCAGTCCTCGAAGAACAGATATCCCTGTTCCTCCAGGGCGCGGGTGAGCTTCTCCTCGAACATTCCCGCCAGCACGATCAAGCTCTGGGCATGGCGCTTGCGCAGATCGAACAGGGGGCCGGTGAGCGCCTCCATCATGCGCGGATTGAGGCCGATGGACGATAAGAAGAACACCACCGCATCCACCCCGCCCTGCGATAGCATCAGGGAGAGGTTGGTCTCCAGCAGGGAGAGGTCGTTGATCATCTGGGCCGTGGTGTCCACCGGGTTGCGCACCCCGGCGAAGGGAATCAGCTCCTTCAGCTTGCGCTGGGCGGCCTCGGGAAGCTCGGGAACTTCCAGCCCGCACTCCTCGGCGGCATCGGCCATCAAGACCCCTACGCCCCCGGAGACGGTGACCAGGCCCACCCGGTTGGAAGGTGGGTAGAAGCCCTGGGAGCAGGCGTAGGCCACGTCCACCAGTTCCTCGATGGAGCCGGCCCGGTGCGCGCCGTAATCCCGGAAGACGGCGTCGTAGACCGCGTCCGCGCCCACCAGGGAGGCTGTGTGGGAAGAGGCGGCGATGGCCCCCACCTCGCTGCTGCCCACCTTGAGCACCACCACCGGCTTGCCGCGCTCCTGGGCCGCCCGGAGGGCCCTGGTCAGCTTTTCCCGGTTCCGGCAGCCTTCCATATAGGCCACCAGTACGTCGGTGCCTTCGTCATGGGCAAAGTAGGAGAGGCAGTCGGCCACGTCCACGTCCACCTCGTTGCCGGAGGTGGCCCACAGGCTCAGCCCCAAACCCCGGGCCAGGGCCAGTTGGTAGGCGTAGATGCCGAAGGCGCCGCTCTGGCTGACCAGGCCCACCCGGCCCGGCTTGGGCGGGCTGTAGTCGAAGGAGCCGGTGAAGGTGCCCCACAATCCGGTGGGGACGTTCATCACGCCCATGCAGTTGGGTCCCAACACCCGCATCCCGGCTTCCCGGGCCATGGCCCCGATCTGCTCTTGCAGCGCCGCGCCTTCGGCATCGATTTCCGCGAAGCCGGAGGAGAAGATCACCACGTTGGCCACCTCGCGCTCCACGCACTGCCGCACCGCCTCGACCACTCCCGGAGCGGGGACGATCACGAAGGCGAGATCCACCCCCTTGGGCAACTCCCCGATGGAGGGCACGCAGGGCCTGCCCTGCACCTCCGCATAACGGGAATTGATCGGGTAGAGGGCGCCTTCGTATCCGTTGTCCTTGATATAACGGAAGGTGCGGCCCCCGATCTTGTGGGGATCGGTGGAAGCTCCGATCACCGCCACGGAGCGGGGAAAAAAGAGCGGTTGCAAAGGATGCGGGGAAGCGGAGGATGCCGCCGGGGAACGATCGGTCATGGGGCCTTTTCAGAAGCAAAAGGTTCTGTTCGGAAATCTATATAGCGCACTTCCCTTCGACAAGCTCAGGACAGGCGAGACGAGCCCTAACGGGCTCTTCTCACTGACGCGGATTGATGAGGTTGTCCAGATTATTCCGCCTTCCTGAGGAGCCCCGCCGGTATTTAATGGCAAAAATTCGGGGGCGTCTCGAAGGAGGCAGGCAAAAGCACATTTCAAATAGAGCCTAGGGCGGAAGCCTAGCGCTTCCCGAATGATTCAGCCGGCGGCGTCCACTGCCGCATAGCCGTGGTTTAGCGCCACTACATCGCGCTCCACCACCAGCGAGCGGAAGGCCACGCCGCCCTCCACCCGCCACATCTCGGTGCGCAAGGTCTCCCCGGGGTATACCGGGGCGGTGAAACGCACCTTGAGCGATTTGCAGCGGGCGGGGTCGTACCCGCAGCAGGTTTTCAACACCGCATGACCCGCCACGCCCAGGGTACACAGGCCGTGCAGGATGGGGCGGGGATAGCCTGCCTGCGCCGCCACTTTGGGGTCGGCATGGAGCGGGTTGGGATCGCCGCTGAGGCGGTAGATCAATGCCGCCTGGGGCGCGATGGTCAGGTCGCAGGTCAGATCGGGCGGCGTATCGGGAACGGGCTGGGGCGGCGGCGGCGTGAAGCCGGGGTCGGGGGAGCCACCCCCTGCATGGAATCCGCCGTCCCCACGGGCAAAGGTGGTTTGGCGCACCGTGAACAGGGTCTCCCCTGTCTCCTGGAGCACACCTTCCCGCTCGGTGTGGATGATCGCGCCCTTATCGGCGCCCTTGTCCACGATTCCAGCGATGCGGGTTTGCGCAGTAATGGTGCCCTCCGGCGGGAGCGGGCGGTGGAATTCCATGTCCTGCTCCCCGTGCAGCACCCGCACCCAGTCGACGCCCGTTTCCGGTTCGCGCACCCAGAACCCGGGGCCGGCCAACACCGCGGCCATGGAGGGCAACGCCGCCAAATCCGGCTCGTACACGAAGCGCAGTTGTCCGGGATCGACCGGGTCCGCGCCCAGCCCCACCCCCAGGGCATAGAGGATGGTGTCCTGGTGGGTGTAGGCCTGCTCCACCTGGGGAAATTCCCGCGTCATCAGCTTGTCGTAGTCGATCGCCATGGAGATGCCGTGAGACCGTGCACGCTTTTCTCAAACAACCCGCGCCGGGCCGCGCCAAGGGGAAATCGTCCGCAAAACCGTACCGCCAGACCTGAGAGAGACAGGGCGGCTGGACACCCCTCCATCCCCCCGGGCCGCCACATGGTAGTCACTGCCCCAAAAGCATGTCAAGGCGGCCATGAAGGGCGGGGCCGCGGCTGCAACCTCACCCTTCCACGCGATGTTCCATTGTACTACCGCGCCGCTCCCTCCCTCTCCGCAAATGGAGAGGGAAACTGCAACAGCCGGTGCTTATTGGGAATTGGATACATCACCGTTGACACCCAACCCGACTTCGGTGAAAATACAACCACGACCTGGGGATGTAGCTCAGCTGGGAGAGCACGACGCTGGCAGTGTCGGGGTCAGGGGTTCGATCCCCCTCATCTCCATCGAAAAACCTCCAAGGGGCGCTGCCCTTTCCTTTCCTTTGCCTCCGGCGGGTCAAGGGCTCTGCCCTTAACAATCCCGGCAGGGAGCAAGCCCCCTGCACCCCAAAAGGAAAAAACGAAGGGAGTTGCGCGGATGCGTGGCTTCCTTTTTTTATGTGGGAAACTGTGGGAAATCGCGGCGATTTAGCGCTTGGTTGAGGGAGAATTGAGGCGCCCCACACCGCATGCTCGCTACCGTTTAGGCGCTTTCCGCATGCAGCATTTCTTGTATTTTTTTCCACTCCCGCATGGGCAAGGATCATTTCTCCCGACTTTTCCGCTCTGTGCCTGCAATGCGATGGCTTCCGACAGGTTGCTAGCCTGTGGGAGGTTCCGCGTTTCCTCGCCCATCTTGGAATCTGGTCGCCACTCGTACTCAAGACTGATGCCAAAGCGGAGGGACATGTGTTTCGGGCGAATACAGACCCCAAACCACCGGTTGGCCCTCTGCGAGTACTTCCGCCTCTCGCAGTGTCGCTGCAATCGCGAAGCCGCAACCTCTTGCGGATCGTCGTTGCAGTGCACCGTCAAGCCGCAGCTAGCGGAACCTACCCCTATAGTCAAATCGTGGTGTTTGTGATCACGTGCCGTGAGTTCGGTAATCTTCCGAATTCCCCTACTTACATCGACAAACGTCTCTTCATTTAACGTTAATAGAAAAAACCCTAATTCAATTGCTCCTGGGTCATCTGCCGCCTCAATCTCGTTGATAATCTGCCCCAGTTCGCCTGCAGAGAATCGTGTAAGAATACCGTCCGGTGTTCGTTGCCCATCCACACCATCACGCCGAACGGCCATCGCAACATCCAGATCTGCCGCGATGTCGTCGTGCAGCATCAGACTTGTGTTCTGGTCGCCAATCCACAGATTCTTCTTGAGGTGATACGAAAGCACGGTCAATTCATGTGATGCGAATACTTGGTTGGTGTAGTTCACACGCCGACTGATATAGCTCAGGAATCGAAGAGGTGACTCCAACATCTCTGTAATCGCGTCCAGTGCAAATACATCCAGCACCAGCGGGGGCTTGATTGACTCCGATGTCTCGTACCTGAGAAACTCATGGACCTGTAGTGCCAATGACGGATAGTGGTCCGATATAGCACACAATATGTAGACTTCTTTGAGATCGTGAGGAACTTGGATATCGCGCCCTCTGGGCTCAATTAGTTCGCACTGAAAATCTTTAAGAAGTTTTGCGCAACGCAACGCTTGGTCGTAGGAATCCTGAACACTCTTTCTGAAATCTACCTGAATCTGACCGTCATTCCCTTTTCTTGCCTCCAGGGTTAGCCGCTTCGATTTTGCCTGTACGACAATTGCGCGACCTCCGAATATCACCAAAACATCTATCTCTCCAGCCCTCCTTCGACTCGACTCAACAATATCGACATTTGCGTAGACTCGATCGGCGCCAAAGATTCGCTCTAGTCGCATTCGACAGAAATCTTCTGTAAACTTGCCTCGATGCTCAGTTAGTTCCGCTCTGTAATTCTCATCATCCCACATCCAGTAGAAAGGTGACTCGTACAACGCTTCCGCAAGACTGTACACCTGGTACAACAGGAAGCTTCCATCCTGCATTCTCAACAGTGGCGAAGCATTGGTGTGATTGAAATCCGTCAATGCATTGAAGCCAGTATTTGATAGGCTTGGTGTCATTGCAAAAGCGTTCAGCACCGAATCAACGACTTTGGCATCCAATCCTGAAACTTGAACGATGTCTGGAGTAGTAAATACGAATCCGGACAAGTGAGTCCATTGTCCAGGTTCCTTCTCCCGCATTTCCCGCAAGTTCGTCATGAGTTTTCCAGCTTGAAATCCAAAAATGGATTGCAAGACAATTCTTGCTTCACTGATCGAAAATCCCTTGTTAGACCTCAACCAGTTATCGTCTTCCTGATATCTATCGGGAGCAAGATCTCGATACTGGAACGTATACGCAGACTCACTGCTGTAGAAAATGGCTTCGCGAAGGGCTTTTCCGCTGACAATTGGATTATATTGAGGGTCAGACAATTGTTCTGGGTCAATCTGGATCCCGCTAGCTAGAACACTGTGGAGTTCTTCCAACAACTTCCTCGCGCGGTCAATATACGCCTGCATAATATCTGGATCTGGCAGTGTCAGATCGAAATCTCCTTGCACAAGAAGCCCAATCAGTGTCGAAATTTCTGTTCGAATGAGCCGGGAATCTGAATAGAACCGTATGAGGTCTTTTGATGTTAGGTCATTAACGATTGGAATGACGTTATCATTGAAACAAATCCATGCGATGGCGTGAGCAAAGCCAGGCGACCTACAAAGTGCTGCGATGTCGGCGAAAATTTCCTGCTCAGACCTAATTATGGAGGCTATCGTGTTGGGTGGTTCCGATGGTTCGGACATAGGGGTTAGAACGATGGTGGTTTCGAAATCGGAACCGTTTGCGCGAATTGCCCGGGGCGGACGATTCTGATCGCGGAGGGTCCTTGCTGGTCGGGTATTACGACAGTTGAGCCTGTCCGCAGGACCGCGATGTCGGGCAGACGGCGGCACCCTGTATCCCCAAACTCGCTGGCCCACCCGCGTTCTTTGCGTTAAGCATCCCGAAATTCCGGTAATTCCTCGTCCCTCCAAAATCCCTAGCTCTGTTTTTCTCTCCCGCCAACGGCCGATATTCCGGCATTACCAGATAATGTCCGGCTTTGGACAGATTCAGGCCCGGAATCGCTTCTCTTCTGATCTGGCAATCCAAAAAATCAAAAGACACTTTCCTGTTTATACAGCCTTCGCGTTTCAAGTAAAGGTTGGCGTTTTAATCAAGCGGGAGAAATCCCATGTGTGGGAAGGAGGGAATCGGCGGGGACAATCGAGACAGGATTGGTGATCCGGAAAGACAATGTCTGAAATGAGCACAGGGGTGGGGTGAGTAAGAAGGATGGGTCCGCGTTTCCAGGAGTACGGAGGCGTAATCCTCGTGTGCCCCCCCTACCCGATGCTCCCCGCGTACAACCGAGGCAACCAGCGTTCCAGCACCTCCACGGGAAACCCC
>CAZOXD010000212.1:1482-7458 GCA_964583525.1 uncultured Pseudomonadota bacterium | reverse complement strand
TCCCCCTCCTCACTCCTCCCCACCCCCGCCGTGCCCCATTTCGTCCAACCGTTGCCGCACCCCTGAATTCCCCCCTGGTTTCCCCTCCATCTTCCCCCCCCCCATTTACCCCGCTGGGCCGCAATATTGCATTTCCAGAGGGCAATAGAATTCGGGAGTAGTTATTTTCCCCGGCCAGGAAGGAATCGGTTAAAAGGGCAACAGGGAGTGGCGCGTATGAAATCGGGAGCACAAAAGGCTATTTCACGGTGGGAAACCCGCACCCGGGAAACCATCCATCCTGTCGAGAACTTCCCGGTACGGAGCGCCATCGCCCTGCGCACCAAGACGGGCGAGGAGTTGGAGGGATTGGAAGCCTACCGGGACGGGATCACCTTCCGTGCGCGGCGCCCCATGCCGGGCGGGAAAATCGTCGATCTGGTCATCGCGGAAACGATCCTGATGGAGGCGGAAGTGGTGGGATGCGCCTCCCTGCCGGAGAAAATCGGCGGGTTCCTGATCCGCGCCCGGTTCTACAATACCCCCGAGGCCATGAGCGAATTGATCTGCGCGGAATTGAGCCGCCTGCTGGAGCGCCCGGAATAGCCGCATCCGAGAGCTTCCGCACTCCCGCCTTGGGCTCTTTTTGATAAGTTCTTTTTGCTGCCTCCTGCGAGACGCCCCGTCAGGCGGGGCTCCTCAGGAAGGCGGTTTGAATGGACACCTTCATCAATCCGCGTCACTGAGGAGAGTCCGTCAGGGCTCGTCTCGCAGTGCGCCATTTGTGCTCCCCCCCCACATCCACTGCGCCTCAGCGGTCCGCCAACACGGTGACCACCACCTCCCGCTTTTCGCGGGGCCCATCGAACTCGCAAAAGAACACGTTCTGCCAGCGGGACAGCCCCAATTGCCCGCCGATGAGGGGAATCGTCTCGGACGGCCCCACCAGGCCCGCCTTGAGATGGGCGTCGCCGTTGCCGTCCACCCGGTCGTGCAGCCACACGCCCCGGGGAACCAACTGCCGCAGCAGGTTCACCATGTCGGTGGGAACGCTGGGGTCCCAGTTCTCCTGGATCATGATGGAAGCGGTGGCCCCCTGCGCATAGAGCGCCACCAGCCCGTCGCGCACCCCGCAGCCCTCGGATATCCGGCGCACCTCTTCGGTGATATCGACCAGTTCCTCCCGCTGCCCGGTGGTCAAGGAAATCACTTCGCGCATGAGCTTTTTCCCAATTTTTGAATTGGAAGTTTACCGCAATTCCTCGCCGATCCGATCCCACCGCATCGCACGATACCATCCTTGGTCGGGATCGCGGGAATAATAGATGAACATGACGTTCCCCAGCACCGTTTTTTCCTCCACAAACCCCCAGTCCCGGCTATCATGGCTGTTGCGGCGGTTGTCCCCCAGCACGAACAATTGACCCTCCGGCACCGTGACCGGGGCAAAACCGCTCTTCCCGCTCCCGGCATGGCGCGGGTCGAAAAAGGCGTAGGGCTCTTCCAGCGGCTCGCCATCTATCATCACCTGATCGTTTTCGATGGAGACCGTTTCCCCTCCGAGGGCGATGACCCTTTTGACATATTCAACCTCCGGATTTCTGGGATAGGAAAATACGATTGTGTCGCCTCTTTGGGGAGACGATGGGAAGATCCTGGTATCGCTGAAAGGGATACGGAATCCATAGGCCATCTGATTGGAAATAAAATGATCTCCCGGAAGGAGGGTAGGAGTCATGGAGCCGGATGGAAATTTATACGGTTTCACGAAACTTTTCAGATCGGGGTAAACGAGCAGAAACAGTAAATAAAGCAGGAGATAAAAATACCACCTTTGATATTTTCCGAGGGAGATTGCCTTGATTTTCCTGGCCTGCACATAGGCATCGCTCACGGCGAATAATTCAATGGCCAAGAAAATCAGCAATGTTAAAATCAGGCCATGGAGTTTGAATGAAATAATGGACAGGACGTAAATCGGGGTGAAAACAATTCCGATCCCATACAGGATCAAACCTTTTTTCATCTGCCCGTTGTAAATCTGACCGAGGCCGGGCATGAACAGCGACATCAAGAGCGCCAGCCAGGGTTTTCTGCGGATTTTTTCCTTCCCCATGAATGGATCCCTCTTTCAGGAAGCGGTCTGGGAATAGTTGCAAAATACTTATTCCGCCGGAAACATTCAGACAACATGCAAGGCGGTGCCGGTGGGATCGGCAAGGATGATTTCCCGGAATACCGGGAAGGGGGATTTTCAGAACACTTCCGTGAGCAGGAATTCGTAGGCTTCCTGGATGCGGATAAATTCCTGCACGTCCCCGCCCTGGTCGGGATGGTTTTGCTTGACCCGCTCCCGGTAGGCGGCCTTGACCTCCTCCTCCGTGGCCGCGGGGGTCAGGCCCAGGGCCTGGAAATGATCCCTCAGGGCACCGCCCCGGACTCCGTGCGCCGGGTCCGGCCCGGATTTCCACCGCTGGTGGCGCCGGGATCCGTGGCCGCCCTCTCTCCCGCGGCTTCCCTCGCGGCCATCGCGGCCATCGCGCATGTGATCGCGCCAGTGCTCACGCTCGTAGGCTTCCCTGGAGATGTAAGCCCCCATCCGGATGGACGATTCCCGCAGAATGGACACCAGGGAGGAAAAGCGCGCGCCGATGGCCTCCAACTCCGGCGGCGGCGCCTTCCAGAACGCCTCGCTGGCGGCTTCGTCCATCAGTTGGCGGGCCGTGGCCCGCAGATATTCGGAGTTGAACCTGCCGTACACGGCTTGGCGCTCCTCCCGCGGCAGGGGGCGCGTGCGCATCCGCAGCACCTGCCTGCGCAGGTGGCGGTCGCTCCAGGTGTTGCGGGGGGTGAGAAAGGCGCGCAGTTCCTCCTCCTCCATGGAGCGGTGAGCCTCCAGGCGTTGGGTGAGAAATTCTTCCAGGGCGTCGTAAACGGCCTTGCGGTGCCGGGAGAGGAAGATCAGCCCGGAATCCCGCACCCGCTCGGGATTCCAGAGGAACCCGCACCCTGCCAGGATGCGCAGGAAGGCCTCGTCCTTGAGGGGAGGCAGGGTCTGGTAGATGGATTCTGAATGCTCGCGGTCGAAGTAGTCGTACCAACTCCACAGCACCTCCTTGGGAGGAAGGTTGGAGTTGAGCAGCAGGTGCAGGGAGATGGTGGAAACGTGCTCGTAATAGTAATCCCCCAGGTCGTCGCGCCGCACCCGCCCGTGCACCGAGCGCAGAAACTCCAACACCTCCGGCGTGAAGTCCTTCGCCGAATAGGGCGCCATGCCCGGTTCCGGCACATCCTTCCCGGGCGTTTCAGGATGCCCGGCGAATCCATTCAGCCATTGGGTTGGTTTCACGCGGCGGCTCCTCCCAAGTACTTCGCGTTAGAAGTTCGCGTAATAAAGTGTGATAACATTCATAATGAAAATCAATAAGTTAGCCTGAAAATTTCTGACGCGAAGTTCTGCCATAAAGCACCAGCTTCTCAGAGCAGGTTTTCCAGTCCGTAGTGGAGGACGTTCAATTGCGGCGCCTTCTTCACGGCCAGCAGCACCCCGGACATGAAGCATTCCCGGCTGATGGAGTCGTGCCGGATGCGCAGGGTCTCGCCCAGGCCACCCAGGATCACTTCCTGGTGGGCCATGTGCCCGGGCAGGCGCACCGAGTGGATGGGCACGGCGTAGGCCGCCGTGCCGCGGGCTCCCGGCGCCAGTTCCTTGCTTTCCACCTGCAACGGGGGGGCCTGGGGCCTCGTCTTGGCGATCTGCTCAGCGGTCTTGATGGCGGTGCCCGAGGGGGCTTCGGCCTTGCCGTCATGGTGTAGCTCGATGATTTCCGCGTGGGGCAGGTAACGCGCCGCCTCCGCCGCGAAGCGCATCATCAGCACCGCGCCGATGGCGAAGTTGGGGGCGATCACCCCCCCGATGCCCTTGGCCTCCGCCGTGGCCTGGAGCCGCGCGATCTGATCCGGGGTGAAGCCCGTGGTGCCGATCACCGGGTGCGCTCCCGCCGCCAGGATGGTTTCCGCATTTTCGAACGCGCAGGAGGGATGGGTGAAGTCCACCACCACCCTGGCTCCGCTGGAGGCGATGGATGCGGCCAGGTCGTCTCCCAGATCGGTTTCCGCGGCCAGTTCCACCTCCGGGTCCGCCTGGACGGCCTGCACCACCTGGAGGCCCATGCGCCCCTTGGCGCCATTCACGAGTACCGGGATGGCCATGATATCTCCTCTGGCGGGGAATTCCGGGTTGTTGATTCCGGGGTGTGGATTCCTAGGTGTGAATTCCGTACGGGAAGGGGATGCCTTCTCTTGCCTTCCTTGTTGCGGGAGCTCCCGGTCACTGCTCTTCCGAGCGGATTTCGCAGGTGGAATCGATCCCTCCCCGGGTATTGTAGACGGTGCGCACGCATAGGCTCTGGGGCGTCAGGAGGTCCCACAGATCCGTGTAGATGCGCTTGGTGACGTTCTCCTGGAAGATGCCCACGTTGCGGAAGGAGACGATGTAGTACTTGAGCGATTTCAGCTCCACCACCGTGGCCGCGGGAACGTACTCGATGGCCAGCCGCGCGTAGTCCGGCAGCCCGGAGTACGGGCAGACGGCGGAAAATTCCGCGGTCTCGTAGGTGACGTTCTGGCGGGGGCCCTCGTAGGGGAAGCTCTCGAGCAGACGGGTGCCGATCTTGTCCTCGGCCTCGAAGTCGAGAACCCGTCCTTCCGCATAGGTGGGGGAAGTAACGTCCATGCTCAATTCGCCATCACGTTGAACCCGCCGTCCACGTACATGGATTGGCCGGTGATGCCGCTGGCCGCGTCGCTCAGCAGGAATACCGTGGCCTTGGCCACCTCTTCCACGGTCACGTTGCGTCCCAGCGCCGAATGCTCGGATGCGACCTTCATCATGTTAGCGAAATCCTTTATCCCCGAAGAGGACAGGGTGCGCAGCGCGCCCGCCGAAATGGCGTTGCAGCGGATGTTTTCCGGCCCCAGTTCGCGGGCCAGGTAGCGCACGATGGATTCCAGGGAAGCCTTGGAGGGCCCCATTACGTGATAATTGGGCACCGCCAGCACCGAGCCGATAAAGGTCATCGCCACCAGGGAGCCGCCCCCCGATTTCCGCATCAGGTCGGATGCGTAGCGGGCCACGGGAATAAAGGAATAGGCGCTGACATCCTGCGCCAGATTCCATCCCTCGCGGGTGGTGTGGGTAAACGGCGCTTCCAGTTGGGAACGGTCCGCAAAGGCGACGGAATACAGCACGAAATCCAGCCCTCCCCAGGCCTTGTCCAGCACCTCGAAGGCGGATTTGATTTCCCCATCCTCCCGGACGTCCATGGGGAGCACGTGGGTAACGTTCATGGGTTCCCCCAATTTCCGCACGTACTGCTCGAAGCGGCCCTTGGGATCGGGTCCGTAAGTGAGCGCAATCTCCGCCCCCAGCCGATGCAATTCCTTGACAATTCCCGTGGCGATACTGCGCTGGTTCGCAACCCCCAACACGAGGCCCCGCTTTCCTGAAAGATCAATCATACGCTCGCTCTCAACCGAATCGTTCCCCGAAAAAATGGATTCCGGTGGCACGGCCTGTTTGGCCATTCCGACCCCAAGTCTTTAAATATAGCAAAAGGATTGAAATGTAGGAATAAACAATTTCGTCCAACACCCGCCAACCCCCCTCCCGCACTGCGAGTCCCGCGGGCGGCAATTCCCCTTAGTGTTTGGACGCCATTCGGCTGCGCCTTGACGCCATTCGGCATCCCTTCCTATGATGCTTGCGGCATAGGCTGGGGAAAACATGCACTGAAGGAAACATGGCCTGGAGAAAACATGCCCTGAAAGACACGCCGTCTGGAGATAACCCGTTCCAGGGGCGGCTCCCATCCGCGATTCGCGGACGCCGCGCCGACTGTTCACCCTGTTATTCGCTCAACCCGCATCCGCTCATCCTGCTTCCACTCAACCTGCAAGGCCCATGAAGACCGAAGACCTCACCGCGCGCATGATCCC
>CAZOXD010000212.1:0-1382 GCA_964583525.1 uncultured Pseudomonadota bacterium | reverse complement strand
CTGGGGTTGCACCTGCCGGGCTGGGAGGACCCGGCCGGGGAGTTCGCCGGCCAGCCAGGGTTGCGGCCGTTTCTCCGCGACACCGGCTCGGTGGAATTTCACGGCGCCCTGCTGGAAGCCCTGGAGCGCCACCAGAGCCACGGAAACGATGGGCTCGGGGTGGATTACAAGCTGCTGCGGGAAACCTTCCGCACCTTCGCCGAACGCAAGGTTAAACCCCTCGCCGAGAAGCTGCACCGGGAGGACCTGCTGATCCCCGATGCGTTGATCGCCGAAGCGGCCCAACTGGGATGCTTCGGGCTTTCCATCCCGGAGAAATTCGGCGGAGCGCAGGAGAAGCCCGACAACCTGGGAATGGTGGTGGTCACCGAGGAGATGAGCCGGGGCGCCCTGATCGTGGGCAGTCTCATCACCCGCCCGGAAATTCTGGCCAAGGCCCTCCTCAAGGGCGGCACGCCGGAACAACAGGCCCGCTTCCTGCCGCCCATGGCTTCGGGGGAGAAGATGGTCGCCATCTCCGTCACCGAGCCGGACTTCGGCTCGGACGTGGCCCACATCCAGACCCAGGCCACTCCCGCCGAGGGCGGCTGGCGGCTCAACGGCTCCAAGGTGTGGAGCACCTTCGCCGGGCGGGCGGAATTGATCGGGCTGCTGGCCCGCACCGAGGAAGACCGCGCCCTGGGCCACCGGGGGCTGGGAATGTTCGTGGTGGAAAAGCCCGCCTTCCCGGGCCACCAGTTCGAGCACAGCCCGGAGGGCGGTATGCCCGGTGGCGCCGGTGGCCGGCTGACGGGGCGGGCTATTCCCACCCTCGGATACCGGGGCATGCACTCCTTTGAACTGATCTTCGAGGACTACTTTGTCCCCGCCGGCAACCTGGTCGGGGGGGAGCAGGGACGCGGGAAGGGCTTCTACCTGCAGATGGAGAGCTTCGCCTTCGGGCGGCTTCAGACCTCGGGGCGCGCACTGGGGGTGATGCAGTCTGCCTTCGAGCATGCGATGGAATACGCTGCCCAGCGGCGGGTGTTCGGGAAATCCCTGGCCTCTCTGCCCTTATCGGCGGAAAAGCTGGCCCGGATGGCTGTCACGGTGCAGGCCTGCCGCCAAGCCACCCATGCCGCCGCGCGGCTGATGGACCGGGGGGAGGGCCAGATGGAAGCCTCCCTGGTCAAGCTGCTGGCCTGCCACAATGCGGAATGGATCACCCGAGAGGCCATGCAATTGCACGGGGGAATGGGTTATGCGGAGGAATTCGCGGTGTCCCGGCTCTTCGCCGATGCGCGGGTGCTGAGCATATTCGAAGGCGCCGAGGAAGTGCTGGCCTTGCGCGCCATCCTCCCCGCCCTCCTGAAGGGGCGGCGATGAAACGGCGGCAGTGAAAC
>CAZOXD010000211.1:2300-7768 GCA_964583525.1 uncultured Pseudomonadota bacterium | reverse complement strand
AACCGCAACTGCAACCGCAAACCGCGGATGAATGCGGATGGGAATTGGCTTCCTTTCGTAAACAGGTCCCGTAGGGGCACGGCATGCCGTGCCCGCACCGAACCAGGCTCAATCTGATTAGCTTCCTTTCGTAAATCATGGGGGACCCCAGCCAGCCCCTCTCCTCCCGGAGAGGGGCGAGGCCGCGCCAGCGGCCTGGGGTGAGGTCACCCAATTGGCTTTGATTCGCAATTTTATCGCGTCTCGTTTCTTCCCCCAAAAACGCAAAATCCCCACCGCCGGATTCCGCCTGGGAACTGCAATTACACAGCGGGCCGGGATGGGGTAATGGTGAACAACAGTATAGTATATCAAGGGGCGAATGTCCAGGGAAAGTGATGGGGGGGTATGGAGAGCCAGGCCCGATGTGTCAGGGATTTGCCAGCCGGTGGTTTTATTCCCGTTTCTGTATAGTACCTGCCCCATACAATATGATAGGTTGGTTCCTTCATGGATGGGCTTACTGGAATGGGGTTTTACATGGCGCCGAAGGACACCCATCGCAAGCTGACCGCTATTCTCTGCGCGGACGTGGCCGGGTATTCCCGCCTGATGGGCGCGGACGAGGAATCGACCATCGAGACCCTCACCACCTACCGCGAGGTCTTTCTCTCCCGGATCGAATCCAATCGTGGCCGGGTCGTGGACGCCAAGGGCGACGCCATCCTGGCCGAATTCGCCTCGGTGGTGGACGCGGTAAGCTCCGCGGTGGAGATCCAGCAACAACTGGCGGAGGAGAATACCAAACTTTCCGCCGAGCGCCGGATGGACTTCCGCATCGGCATCAATATGGGCGACGTGGTGGTGAAGGAAGACGCAATCTATGGGGACGGGGTGAACGTGGCGGCGCGGCTGGAGTCCCTGGCGGAACCGGGATGCATATGCCTCTCGCGGAGCGCCTATGACCAGGTGAAAAACAAGTTGAAGCTGGAGTACGAGTACCTGGGCGAGCAGAAGGTCAAGAACATCGAGGAGCCGGTGCGCGCCTACAAAATTACGGGCAAACCACGGGCGGACGGAAATAAAATGGAGGCGGCGGTCCAGACTCCTTCGGAGGAGACTCCGGCCTTGGAGTTGCCGGAAGAACCCTCCATCGCCGTGCTCGCGTTCGATAACATGAGTGGCGACCCGGAGCAGGAATATTTCAGCGATGGCCTGACCGAAGACATCATCACGGACCTGTCCATGATTCCCCGCCTGTTCGTGATTGCGCGCAACTCCTCCTTTTCCTTCAAGGGCAAGTCCTTCACCCTCCAGCAAGTGGGCCGTGAGCTGGGCGTGCGCTTCGCGCTGGAAGGCAGCGTGCGAAAATCCGGCAACCGGGTGCGGGTGACGGCCCAGTTGATAGAGTGCGCGACCGGGCATCATCTGTGGGCCAAGCGCTACGACCGCGGCCTGGAGGATATATTTACCGTTCAGGACGAACTGACAAAGGAAATCGTAACCGCATTGGATGTGAAACTGGTTTCCGGAGAGGCCGGGAGGCACAACCGCAATCGGTACCGGAACCCGGAGGCCGGAGAAGCGCTTTACAGGGCCATGGCCTATTACCATCAATTTGAAAAGGCGAGTCATTTTCAAGCCAAGGAATTATTCGAGCAGTTCACGCAATTGGAACCGGACTCGACGGTGGGATATGTATGGCTGGCGCAGACTTGCCTGAGGGAGGTATTCCTGCATTGGACCGAAGACCGGGATAACTCGATTGAGAAAATGGGGGAATATTCCCAAAAAGCCCTGGCGCTGGACGACCAGGACCCGCTGGCGCTTGGGGCGGCATCCTCTCACCAACTGTTTTTGGGAAACCACGACCAGTGTATTGCCTATGCAAAGCAGGGGGTCGCCAATGGGCCGGGGCTGGCTTCCCCTTTTATCACTCTGGGATGGTTTCAATTATTTGCGGAAACCCCGTTGGAGGCGGTGGAAAACCTGAAGCGGGGGATGAGACTGAGCCCGATCGTATCGGCGCCTCAGTCCGCCCAGTTGGGTAGCGCCTACCGGAATTCCGGGCAAATGGAGCTCGCCGTCGCCACGCTCAAAAATACGGTCAAACGCTTTCCCAAATTCGTGACGGGACATGTCGGCCTGGCGACCTGCTATGGCCTGATGGGCATGGAAGAGGAGGCGAAATCCACAGTGAAGGAAATCCTGCGCCTGGACCCCTCCTATTCCATCTCCAGATTCTCCACGCCCAATTTTTTTCGCAACAAGGAAACCATGGAAAAATGGGCGCAACCCCTCCGCGAGGCCGGCCTGCCGGAGTAGGGCGCCCCCCCTCACCCCGCCAGCCAGCCGCCATCCACCGGGAGCACAACGCCTGTGATGTAGGCGGCGGCGGGGGAGGCCAGGAAGACCACGGTGGCGGCCAGTTCGGCGGGGTCGCCCAGGCGGTTCATGGGAATGCGGGCCAGCATCTTCTCCTTGTACTTGGGGTGGATGTCGCCGAAGCGGGGGTCGATGTTCATCTCGGTGAGAAACCACCCCGGCGCGATGACGTTGACGGTGATGCCGTGGGGCGCCCAGTCGTGGGCCAACTGGCGGGTCAGCCCTTCCACGCCGGCCTTGCTGGCGGCGTAGGCCGTGGTGGAGAAGATGGTGTTGGCGGCCTGCCCCACGGCGGAGGAGATGTTGACGATCCGGCCGCCCTGGCCGCGCTCGATCATGGCCCGCCCCACCAACTGGGTAATCCGGAACAGCGCCGTCAGGTTGAGCGCCACCACGTCGTCCCAGGCTTCGGTTGTGAGCTTTTCCGGCGGGGCCAGATCGGCGATGCCGGCGTTGTTGACCAGGATGTCTATGCTCCCGAAGGCGCCGATGGCTTCCTGCACCGCGGCTTCGCGCTGGGTGCCGTCGGTGATGTCCGCCACGGCGGGGTGGCATTTGCCGCCGCGGGCCTCGATCTCGCCCCGCATGGCATCCAGGCGCTCCCGGCGCCGGGCGACGGGCACCACGTTGGCTCCTGCGTCCGCCAGTCCGTGGGCGAAGGCAGCCCCCAGGCCGCTCGACGCGCCGGTGATCAGCGCCGTTTTGCCCTGCAATCCAAACCAATTCTCGATCTGCTTCATGAACTCAATCCCATTCTGGCTCCCGCATGCTGGCTCTCGTTGCGGTGTTTTCGGTACCTGTGATGCGTTCGGTGCGTCCGATGCGTCCGAAGCGGCTGTTGCTTCCGTGGCGCCCAGCGGGGAGCGGGGGTTTCCGTTTTGATTTCCGGCGCGATACCGGGAATAGTGAAGGCAAGGATTCCGGGAGCCGCTCCCGCCAATCCGCAGTATTCCAATCCATCGTAGAAGGATTGTGACCAATTCCGAACAGAAAAAATCGTAACTACATGCGGGGGAAAGTCTTTCCTCGGCAGTTAAATGACCGGCGGCCCCCCTAACTCGGAGTGAAATAAAGATTATTTTCGGCTCAACTTATTGTTTATATTCCCCTTTGGGGGTGCAGGGGCGTCGTTCAATGGACTGCCGGTTCCCTGCCGGGGTTGTCAGGGGCAGCGCCCCGGTAGTTGCCATGGGCCGGTAGTTGCCATAGGCAAAAACCTCCGCCGCCGGAGGCAACCTTCTTTTTTGCTTTTCCTGGTTGGTCACACCCCTTGCAGTACCGTCTACTTAACGGAAATCCTGCGGCCGCGCAAAATTTGCACTCCGCTCCGTCCGAAACCATCAAGTGGCAACCCTCACGCCCACCCGCCCATGAAATCCCTGTTGCAGACCGCCCTGATCCGAGGGCTCGGCTTCGCCCTGATCTGGATCATCGGACGCACGACGCGCCTGGTGCGCGTCAACTGGCACGTCATCGAGACCCTGGAGCGCCAGGGACAGCCCTACCTGCTGGCCATCTGGCACAACAACATCATCTGCGGGGTGTATTCCCTGGGCGTGAACCGCTACCCGGCCATCATCAGCCGCTCCAGGGACGGGGAGCACATCACCTGGGTGATGGAGCGCTTCGGGTTCGAGGGACTGCGCGGCTCGGATTCCGCCGGGGCCAGCGGGGTGCTGCGGGTGGCCCTGCGCACCCTGGCCGCGGGCCGCTCCATCTGCGTCACCCCGGACGGTCCGCTGGGTCCGCGCTATGAGGTCAAGCCGGGCATTCTGGCCCTGGCCCGCAAACGCGGCGTGCCCATCGTCCCGCTCTGCTTTTCCGCTCCCCGGCGCTGGGAGTTTCCCTCCTGGGACCGCATGAAGCTCCCCAAGCCCTTCTCCACGGTGCACATGTTCGTGGGCGCTCCGCTTTGGTTCGCACCGGAGAATTCAGGGAAAGGGGAGGAAGCGGTGGAAACGGAGGAAACGGAGAATTCCGTGGAATCCGAGGAAGCCGCCCGGCTGCGCCTGCAGGGAGCCATGCGCGATCAGGTGCGCCTCGCCGAGGCCTTCAGCGGGGCCGATGCCATTTTCCACGACCCCGTGCTGGGGAAACCGGGAACGGTTGAGGATCTGCGGAACGAGGGGGAAAGCGCGGAGAATACGGAAGGCGGGTGATGCGCATGCCGGGGAATGCGGAAGGCGGGTGAGCGCCGGGAACCGGGGCAGCCGGAAAGCACGGAACTCCCCGGGCCGGGCCCTATTGGCAGTTCGAACAGGCGCCGTGAAAAATAACGTCGTAGTGGGATACCTGAAAATCGACACGGTTGCCATCGGTCAATCCGGACACTTTCAGCGGATCCGCAATGTCCTGGATGCGGCCACAGCGGGTGCAATTCAAGTGATGGTGGGGCGCCAGGTTGGCGTCATAGCGGGCCACCTGCTTTTCCGTGGAGACCCGGCGCACGAGGCCATTCTGGTGGAAGTGGTCCAGCACCTTGTAAACCGTTCCCAGGGAGAGGGTCGGGAGGTGTTTGCGAATCTGGGCATACACTTCATCGGGGCTGGGGTGTTTTTCGGTGGATGCCAGCATGTGATAAATGGCGACACGCTGGTGGGTGACCTTGAGACCGGCCTCCCGGCATCGTGCCGGAAAGCGTTCCACCCTTTCCTGTATGATATCTCGGCTAAGCATCACGTTGGTTCTCCAATCGTACCGATTCCTTGGTTGACAACTGCCGTGATCCTGGCAGGGCTCCCTGCCCCCGCTTCACACCACCGCTTCACTCCACCGAACCCCTTCTCCAATTCAGCCAGGGGCGCCGCGGAGTGGAATTCCTTGGATTCACCACAGAATTCACCGCCGAATTCACCGCTCGCTCCCCATGGCGCAATCATGGGTTCAATGAATCATTCTCATGGAACGGTGATTGCCGCTCCCTGGTGGCCCATTGGCGCATTCGTATTTTCGCGCGTACGATCATGCAAGATTGTCCGGGATGGTTTTCAGGCCGTGAACCGGCATCCGGGTCATCGCATGCCCGGAACCTCCTAATGGAAAATCATTATTACATAGCCGAAATGACGTGTAAACATAAGCACCCGTTCATTTCGGGAGACCGA
>CAZOXD010000211.1:0-2200 GCA_964583525.1 uncultured Pseudomonadota bacterium | reverse complement strand
CCCGGGGCGAATGCGCGCCTCATTCCTTCTCGCAAGCCGTGATGGCCGGGCTTGCGCCCGATGGGGGATTGTTCCTCCCCGATTCGCTGCCCGATTTTTCCGGCTCGCTGGAGCGGTGGCGCACCCTGCGCTTTCCGGAGTTGTTCCAGGCCGTGGTGGCGCCCTTTCTGGACGATGCCGTCTCTCCCGAGGCGTTGGCCGGAATGACGGAGAAAGCCTACGCCGTCTTCAGCGACCCGGATGTGATCCCGGTGCGGGAGGTGGGGGGGGTGTTCATCTGCGAACTGATCCATGGCCCCACGCTGGCGTTCAAGGATGTCGCCCTGCAGTTTCTGGGACATTTGTTCGAGCACCTCCTGCATCGCAATGAAGCGAAGATGACCATCGTCGGCGCCACTTCCGGGGATACCGGCGCGGCGGCCATTCATGCCCTGCGCGGCCGCGAGGGCGTGGAGGTCTTCATCCTCTTCCCCAAGGGGCGCGTCAGCCCCATGCAGGAATTGCAGATGACCACGGTGCCTGACGCCAATATCCACGCCGTGGCTGTGGAGGGCAGCTTCGATGACACTCAGGCCTTGCTCAAGGGGCTCTTCAACGACCGGGAATTCAACGCCCACTATTTCCTGGGCGCGGTCAACTCCATCAATTGGGCCCGGGTGCTGGCCCAGACCACCTATTTTTTCCATGCCTACTTCCGGGTGCTGGATACTCTGGAACATCCGCGGGGGGATGCGCAGCCCATGAAACTGGGAGACCCGGTGCGTTTTTCCGTTCCCACCGGAAATTTCGGACATATCTACGCGGGCAAATTGGCCAAGGCCATGGGCCTGCCGGTGGATAAGCTGGTGCTGGCCACCAATGCCAACGCCATCCTCAGCGAACTGGTGCACAGCGGAACCTACCGCAAGGGCGAGGTGCAACGGACCCTCAGCCCCTCCATGGATATTCAGGTGGCCAGCAACTTCGAGCGTTACCTGTTCGACCTGTCCGGCCACGACGGAAAATGGGTGCGCCGCTGGCTGGAGGAACTGGAAGAGAAGGGAGAATTCACCCTGGACGGTGAACTCCTGACCCAGGTACAGTCCGACTTCGAAGCGGTCCGGGTGGACGACGAAGAGACCCTGCGCACCATCCGCGAGGTACACGAACAGACCGGATACCTGCTCGACCCCCACTCCGCCACCGGCTACCGCGCCGGGCAGGACCATGCGCGCAATCAAGGGCAAGACGGTGTGCCCATGCAAGACGGGGTACCCATGCAAGACGGGGTGCCCATGATCGCCATGGCCACGGCCCATCCCGCCAAGTTCTCCGGCGCCATCCGCCAGGCCATCGGCCACGAACCTCCCCTTCCCCAGGGCTTGGCCCTGCTCAAAGACCTGCCCACCCGGGTGGAGGTGCTCCCATCCTCGCTGCCCGCCTTGCAGGATTACATCCGCCGCACCTTGGAGGGTGCGGCGCACCCATGAACGGATTACATGTCCCCGGATAAATACGAGCTGTTGAAAAAAATCATGGAGGAAATAATCCCCTTCAACCGGGTGCTGGGCCTGAAATTGGCCGGCGCCAGCGAGGGCAAGGCGGAAATACGCCTGGATTTCAAGGAGGAACTGGTGGGGAACGTAATCACCAACATCCTCCATGGAGGTGTCATCTCCGCTACTCTGGACGTGGTGGGCGCCTGCGCCGTGATCTCCACCTTCGAAGGCCCCGAGCCCCTGGTCGGGATGGGCACAGTGGATATGCGGGTCGATTACCTTCGCCCGGGAGGTGGGGAATATTTCATCGCCAGGGGAGAAGTGATGCGCCCGGGAAGAATCCTCGCCTCCACCCGCATGGAACTGCTGGACGACCGGGAAAAGCTGGTGGCCATCGGAACGGCCATCTACCGGGTCAGCCGGAAATCGGAAGAAAGCCCGCCCAATTTATGATCCCCACTGGGCAGCGGTGCCGGGATGCCCCGTCCTTCCGGAACCACCCGCAAGCAAGCGCATTTCACAGGCAAGCGCATTCCAGGAATTTTCCCGATTCCAATTTTCTCATGACATCCTTTTGCAGTGGGGCGGGCGTCCCTGCCCGTCCAGCCCGGTCAATTGCATCCCCCGGCAGGAAGTGCATAGATGTGGAAACGGCAGGACACCTGGGCTGGCGGCTGCCTTTGCGGTGGGGTTATTGCTCCGACCGGCTGTGAAATTCACGG
>CAZOXD010000210.1:3159-7865 GCA_964583525.1 uncultured Pseudomonadota bacterium | reverse complement strand
CTAGCGGCCCTGCCAGTTGGGTTTCCGTTTTTCCGCGAAGGCCATGGGCCCTTCCCTGCGGTCCTGTGAGTTTTGCCAGACTTTGGTGAGGGGCACGTCGGTGCGCATGGCCTCCTCCACGGGCAGGTGCAGGGTGCTGAGCGCCGCTTGTTTCGTCAGTTGAAGGGATATGGGGGCGCACTCCATGATCTCACGGGCCCAGGTGCGGGCAGTGTCCATCAGCGCGCCTTCCGGCACTACCTCGTTGACCAAACCCACCCGGAAAGCCTCCGCGGCGTCGATGGGCTTCCCCCGCAACAGCATGCCCATGGCGACCTTGTGTGGAATGAAGCGCGGCAACCGTTGGATTCCGCCCGCGCCGGCGATCATGCCCACCCGGGGTTCCGGCAGGCCCATGCTCGCGTTTTCCGAGGCGATGATGATGTCGCAGGCCAGGGCCATCTCGAATCCACCCCCCAACGCCACCCCGTTCACCGCTGCGATGAGTGGCTTGTACAGGTCTTGGCGGTCGGTAATGCCGCCGAACCCGCCGTTCCACTGCAAATCGAAGGTTTCGCCCGAGGCGTCTATCTTCAGATCGTACCCGGCGGAAAAAGCCCGCTCCCCGCTGCCGGTGAGGATGCCCACCCAGGCCTCGTCATCGGCGGCAAAGGCATCGAAAGCGCGGCCCAATTCCTCGCTGGCCGGCGGATGGAGGGCGTTCATCGACTCCGGCCGATTGATGGTAATGGTGGTGATGCGGTGTTGGGTTTCGACGGTGATGAATTGATAACTCATGGATTGTACCCTGGGATTCTGGCTGGGGGCATGCGCGGGACTTGACCCGGCGGAGATGGAATTCCTCCTTTTGCGAAGAAATTCCTTCGCGCACGGGGGATGGGGGGGTTGCTTACCGGAGCAATGGATTCGCAAAGTCCCGGATCAAATCCCTGAAACCGGGTGCCGGCTCCTGTGAAACTCCCGGGAGATATTGCCCTCCCGCTTTCCGTGAAACCGGGGGTCCGCCATGACAACCTGAGCGGTATTTGGTGTAGGGCCACCCCCGCGCGATGCTTCCGGAAAAACAGTGGACTCACTCTTCCGCGGCTTTGATCTCGTCCAGTGTGCGGACCGTTGGCAGCGGGTCCTTCTTTTCTGATAATTCAGGGTAATTCAAATATTCATCCGCATTGATCTGCGTATATTCCGCCCATTGCTCGGGAACCTGGTCCTCGGCGTAGATGGCCTCGACGGGACATTGCGCGACGCAGACATCGCAGTCGATACAGGTCTCGGGGTTGATATAGAGCATGGTGGGTCCTTCATGAAAGGCCTCGACAGGGCAAACTTCCACACAATCCGTGTACTTGCAGCCGTCGCAATATGCGGTGACGACATAGGTCATTTTCGAATCTCCATGATTTGGAAAAAGTTAATTCGATCCTTGAGCCATGAACGCGATCAAGAATAGGTGGACCGGGATTCCGGGTCAAATTTTTCCTTTCCCCCTCCCATCCGTCAGGGTGCCACACGAATCCGGAATCCATCATCGGTTACCCGGTACATACTCTTCCGTCAAGGACACGGCATCTTTGGTAGTGTCTCAGTTTGAAAATTGAAATGTCATTGTTGAGCGCAGCGAAGTATCTTATGGGTACGATGACTTCTGCAAAACCAGGAAGATGCTTCGTTGTCATCAGCATGACACATGTTTTTATTTTGCAATCATCCGGGAAAATTCCCAGCGATACACTACCGCATCTTTGCGAGAGTGAGCGGTAAGGTTGACATCACTTTTCACTTTGGCACCATCAAAGACAGGATGTCGAATGCGGGGAAGAAGAGCCCGGAGCGAACCCGGCTTACCTGGAATCGAAGCAAGCGAAACCAGATGAAGGAAGACCGCCATGCCCATGATGGGAGCCACCGGCTTGGATAGAATCTATGGCAACGAGGCCGTCCTTTCCCGCCTGGAGCACCTGGGCAGAAATCCCCGCACGCTCCCCAACATGACAGCATCCGGATTCCCCCTTCAGCAACTTGACGATGCCAGAAATTGGTATTCGGACACCGCCTCCACACCCGTGGAGCATTATGCATCCCGAAACATGACCCGGGGATTTTTCGAGGATGAATCCCTGCTCAATCTGTTTTGCCGTTATTTCGAATGCGAGGACTGGAAGCTGGAGAGCAGTCCCTGGTTCTTCTCCGGCCTGGAATACGACCGATTATTTTCCGCCCTGATCGAACCGATCGAATTTGAAACCCGCCGGCTGACCCAGGGCATCGGTGTGGAACGATGGGGGAGTCTTTTCCTCAAGCTCCCCTTCGAACTGGGAATGGAGAAGGCGAGGATTGCCCTCTGGGGAGACATTTGCCATCAGGAGCACTACTTTCGGCTCGGCAAGGATTACTCGCACCTGCGCGCCGGGGCCATGTTCGGATATCTGCAACGCACCCTCGACCTGTCCCGGTTTTCCCCCGCCCACTTCAATTATCAATGGGAGGGAGTATTCCGGGAACGGCTCCAGATCGCCCTGCGTGCGTTCGAGAACACCCTGGAAGAGGCGTTGCGCATCTGGCTGGAAGTAAACCGGGAATGGAAAGGAGGCGGGCGGTGGATCTCTCGTGCCCGATCCCAGGGGACGCGGCAACTGATCGAGGCCTTCACTGTATTCGGACTCTCTCCGGATACCGCCACCCTGCGAAAACTTCGCAGCGCCTTTCGCCACCTTTCCAAACAAGCCCATCCGGACCAGGGCGGAACGCCCGCAGCGTTCCGCAAGCTCACCCATTGCAAGGATGTGATGGAGGCATGGCTGACCCAACGCGCATCCGGTGAGGATTCCACCGGCCCCTGATCCATCCCGTCTCCAGGTATCCTGGAAAAACGTCACGGTGTCACGGTGTCACGGTGGCCTTCCAACCCTGCCCTCACCTATCCATTGCCCTATTGCAAATCTATTGCAGGGGCGAGAACGCCGCGGGAAGCATGATCTTGTTTTCCTGGGAAATCAGGGTGCCGGCTCCTCCCGGGGGTGGCCAGGCCTTGGTTTCGACGGCCGTTTTCCTGATTTCTCCCCGTTTTTCCAGGCTCTCGTAGGGCCAGATGTGGATATACTTGTTGAGTGGTCCCGCGTCCGTGTACCCCACGAATGCCAAGGGAGACAGTGCCGTGCGCAGGGGGAGTTGTTTTTCCCAGCGCTCCATGGTGGCCGGCATCCCGGTGCCGGGGACCACGAAATAGCTGCGCATTTCGAAGATGGGTCCCATCTTTCCGGGCTGCAACTCCGGGGAAAAAGGGAAGGGAACGAAAATTTCCGACTGCATGGTAACCAGAAATTCGTGGAGTTTGGGAGGCCAGTTGGGATCCTTTGAAGCTTCCGTCCGGATGCGTTCCCGTTCCCCCGCATCGGCATAGGGCCAAACGTGAATGATCTGATTGAGCGGACCGATCTCCGTGTACCAGAACGCCGCTAATTGGGAGTATTTCTTGCGGTGCTCATAGGCTTCCCCGAAGCGGGACAACAGTTCCTGCAGGGAGCCGGGTTTGATCTGATAGGTGCGAAATTCGTAGATCATGGGATTTCCTTCCTTCACGGATCGTCAATGATTGGGGTATGCGGTCGCGGGCGGCGCCCTTACCCCTTTGAATGGATCGAACACGGAAGCGCGGGCCGGGACTCGCCCCTGGCGCTGCCCACCTCCGGTGAGGACCTCTCACACAAAATTTCTGCGGCTCCCCTCCGCCAATTGCCTCTATCACCCCGTTTCCGGGGCGTCAATTGGCGGGGCAAACCAGGGAGTTCACATTCGGAAAACAACCGCCGATGGTAAATACTCCCAGGCAGATGTGGCAGGAATGGGTTGTCAGGGGTGGGGTGAATCGGGGCGCGGGCTAGTTGGGATGGGTTTCGCGCCAGCTTAGCCCATCGTTTTCCGACAGGGATTTGGCAAGGTCGTCGTACCGTTCCCGGAAGGAATAGTTGCGGTCCGGACGTGTTTCCACGATCCAATATTCATGAAACCCATGATCCGGGCATTCCTCGTGATCCTTGTGCAAGCCAAACGGAGAGTCCTCGGTGGCATTGGTGAAGGCGCGCCGCAACGTATCCTCCGGGACCTGAAGATATGTGTACAGCATGGATTCGAAGCGGCTGATTTCGGACGGTTGCGCCTCCTCGTCCTGCTCGAACAACTCGCCCTTGTCCGGTAATTCCTCATTTTTGGGGATTCGGATACTCCCCTGATGAATGAGGGACAAAACCATGCGGATCCCCTGGACATTGTTGAGGAACTCGGCATGCTCTTCCAGGATATCCAGGGCGATGGTGATGGATTGCCCCTTGCTCAATGCGTCGAAGATCAATTCCTCGGCTGCGGCAACCTGGTCCGGAAATTCACAGGGATAAACCACCATGGGTTGGAGCGTGCCCTCCTTTCCGATGGCGGAATCGATGGGTACCAGTTCGATACTGGCGTCCTCGGATTTGAAAAAGATATGTGTTTCTTCGGCATTCACCAGTACGGTATCGCCGTTGTCATAACGGAACCGAATCCAGGTCGGCATTCAGTAGGCTCCAAAAGTCAAACAGGGATTTTGGATGGGACGGTTCACGGGCCTCCCATTGGGAAAAGCTGTCTATAATAGCAATATTGGCACGGATGAGGGGATTTCCGAATCGATCCCTGACAGGAGATCCTGCCTGCAATACTCCAACTCAATA
>CAZOXD010000210.1:0-3059 GCA_964583525.1 uncultured Pseudomonadota bacterium | reverse complement strand
GGGTGCCCATGCAACAGGGTGCCCATGCAACAGGGGAACCAGTAACTGAACCTACTGCAACAGGATTTCATCCACCACGGGCGGTGTGTACACCATATTGGAGACTTTCAAGGCCTGGTGTCCCTTGAAGGCTCCCTGAAATCCGACAAATTTGGTGATTCCCTCGACCGTCACGTTGAGTGGTTTATCCACTTCCTGGTCCAGAGCGACGATATCGCCCACCTTCATGTTCAAAAAATCACGGACGTTGATTTCCGAGCGTCCCAGTTCGGCGATCACCTCCACCTTGGCGCTTTGGAGATTGGTACGGAAGCGGTTGAGCCAAGTGGTGTCCACCTCGTTCTGGTCGCTCTGGAAGCCGGCATTGAGCCTGGCGCGGATGGGCTCGATCATGGAGTAGGGGATGCATAGTGTGACCGACATTGGAGCCCGGCCCATTTCCACGTCGAAGGTGACCACCACCACCACCTCGCTGTGGGGGACGATGGCCACGAACTGCGGGTTGACCTCGGAGCGGGTATAGGTGATCTGGACCGGAAATACGGGCCGCCAGGATTGCTGCAGATCCTCCAGGGCGCTGATTACCACGCGCTTGATCATGCGCTGCTCGATAGCGGAAAAATCGCGGCCCTCCGCCTTTACCTCCAACTCGCCTGTTCCACCGAAGAACAGGTCGATCAGGGTAAAGACAAGCCGCGTTTCCAGCACCATGATCGCATTGCCCCGCAAGGGCGCCATCCGAAACAGATTCAGGGAAGATGGAACCGGAAGGGTTTTCAGGAACTCGCCGAATTTGATCAATTCGGTGGAACGCACGCTGATATCGACCACCTTGCGCAATGCGGAAGAAAGCGTGAGGCGGAAATGGCGCACGAATCGGTCATGGATGATTTCCAGGGTGGGCATGCGCCCCCGGATGATCCGATCCTGGCTGGTCAAATCGTAGGGGATAACATCGTCTCCTCCAAGGGGCTCTCCCCCCTCGGAGTCGTCCATGTCGAATTCACCGCCGGAAATCCCTTTCAGGAGGGCATCCACTTCGGTTTGGGAAAGTACCGAACTCATAATCTCTCCACCGCTGAGGGAATCGGAAACCGTATCCTCGTTCCCTGTATGTCGCAACACCTACGTTTCAATCACCTCGCTCTTCATTCGCCTTGTACTTCAATCGTCTTGCATTTCAATTACCGGGCCAAGAAATGAAGGACACCAAGTCCCGTGGGATCAACCACAGGTGCTAATCCTCCATTTTGAAGTATACGACATCCAGAACCAAATGCAATCCCAACCTTGGCTGCTCTTGCGCCCAAGCGAAAATGGGATGGCGATCCGTTCCAGGCCCCGGAAATCCGTAAGGGGACTTCCGGAAAAACGCTTTGTCAGGGTTACAAGCAAATATCAGTCCACTCCCGCATAGGCGGCGATGATGGGGACATGGTCCGAGGCCTTGTCCCGGCCCCTCTCCTCCTTTTCGATCAGACAGGCGGTGGCCAGTTTGCCGAGGGAATCCGTGGCGAGGATGTGATCGATCCGCAATCCGGCATTGCGGGGATAGGCCCCTTCCCTGTAGTCCCACCAGGTATAGTGCCCCGGCTCCTGCTGGAATTTCCGGAATTGATCGTGGAACCCCCACTCCATCACCGCATTCAGCGCCTGGCGTTCCTCGGGATGAAAGCAGATATTCCCCTCCATTTTTTCGGGATCGTAGACATCGCCGGGTTCCGGCGCAACATTGAAGTCCCCTACCACCACCAGTTTCTCGCCTGGTTGATGGCGGCCCTTCAGGTAGGCCAGGGTGCCGGCAAAAAAGGCGAGCTTTTCATTGAATTTTTCCGATCCCACCTTGTTGCCATTGGGAAAGTACCCGTTGATGACCCGCACGCCCCGAACGGTGGCGGCGATCAGCCGCTTTTGCGCCTCGTTTCCTTTTCCGTCGAACCCGCGGATGACGTCCTCGATGGGATGGGGGGAGAGAATGGCTACGCCATTGTAGGATTTCTGCCCCATCACCTCGGCCCGGTATCCAAGTTCTTCGATGGGCCGGAGCGGAAATTCCTCATCGCCGACCTTCGTTTCCTGGAGACACACCACATCGGGACGCCACTCCAGCAAAAACCGCAACAAATGCTCCATCCGCACCCGGACGGAATTGACGTTCCAACTGGCGATGATCCATTCCGCGGGCATGTTCGTTTCTCGGGCAACCGGTTTGGAGACAAGGTTTGCAATCGCGCGGGGAAGCGGGCGATTACCCCCAGATATTGTATCCCCCATCGACGTAGAGAACCTGACCGGTGATTCCGGAGGAAAGGGAACTGGAAAGGAAGGCGGCGGTATTTGCGACCTCCTCCTGGGTGACGTTGCGCTGGAGGGGAGACTTCTCCGAGGCGTTGTGCAGCAAATCGAGGAAATCCTTGATTCCCGAGGCGGAAAGAGTGCGGATCGGCCCGGCGGAAATCGCATTGACGCGGATGCCCTCTACGCCCATTTCCATGGCCAGATACCGCATATTGGCTTCCAGTGCGGCTTTTGCGATTCCCATCACATTGTAATTGTTGATGGCGCGCTGGCTGCCGATATAGGACATGGTAACGATGGAACCTCCATTCTCCGTCATCAGGGGTTTGGCGGCCCTCGCCAGCTCGATCAGGCTGTAGGCGCTGACATGCTGCGCGATCTGATACCCTTCCAGGGAAATTTCGCTGGGGTTGCCGTCCAATTCGCTCCGGATGGCGCCGGCCACCGAGTGAATGAGGATATCCAGGCGACCCCATTTCCGTTCAATTTCGCCGAACAGCGACTCGATGGATGCCGGGTCGGTTACATCCAGTGGTAGAAAGAGATCCGGGCTGATTTCCGCGGATATCTTGCGCACCTTGTCCCCTTCGGGATCCCTTTCCATGGGTTGGTAGGCTACCACCAGGTTGGCGCCGTATTGGGCCAACCGCTTTGCAATGGAAAAAGCGATGGATCGTTTATTGGCCACTCCGGTGACCAGCCCTGTCTTCCCTTTCAGATCCTGCATGCGTGAAATATCCTCCTGTTGCGCCTTCGCGCGG
>CAZOXD010000209.1:0-8067 GCA_964583525.1 uncultured Pseudomonadota bacterium | reverse complement strand
AAGGGCACGGAAAAATCAGATGAATTTCATGCTCCGATTCTTAAGTGAACCGTATTGGGGCTAGGGGGGGGCGCGGCGCCCCCGTTGGCGATGGAGAACCCGGCCCGCCAGAGGCGCTTCCGGCAGGATTTGCGGGAGGATGCACGCCTACCGCATTTTCTCGATTTCCCGCAGGCTGGCCGTGTAATGGTGGCGCATCTGCTCCGCGCCGTAGCGATGGGAAGTCCCCACCGGGCAGGCCATTCGGGCGGGGCAGGTCTCCCGGCAGGTGGGGTGGGCCTTGCGGTAGGTGGCGCAGGCGCGCCAGTCGAAGCCCTGCCGATGCACCGCCCCGGCCGGACAGGCCGCCTCGCAGGGAGTGGGGCGGTCCGAATTTCCGGAAGCGGGGGCTCCGGAATCGGCAGCGTCGGAAGCAGTTGCTCCAGAGGCGGTGGCCCCCGATTCAGGTTCGCCGATACAATTGCTGCAAGGGGAGCGTTCGGGGAAGGAGGAGAGGGGCCAATCCAGCGTGGTCAGGATGGCGGCTCTCCAGGCCAGCCAGGGGCCGTACTCCGGATCGATTTGCACGCCGAAGGGCAAAATGGACGTCCAGGGGAAATCGCCCAGCAGGCGTTGAAATCCCAGCATGCGCCGCGCGTGCCGGAAGGGATACAGGGCCACCATTGCGGGGTCGATTCCGCGCAGGCCGGCGCACAGGGACTCCACCACCTGCCCGGTATGGAGGTCCAGGGGATTCTCCGCGGAATCGGGGAGGTGCGGCAGGGAGTGCCGGAACAGGGATCGCCGGAACTCCTCCCAAAAGGCCCGGCCGGGAGAGCCCAGCAGGATCAGGCGCCGGTAGTCCGGGAGCACGGTGGCGGGATGATTCTCCAGCGAATCGGGCGGGGGCAGGCGAGCCTCCACATCCCGGCGGGAGAGCACCCACCAGCGGCGCAATCCCAGGGTATCGGCCCGGGCGGTAAATTGAGGATAGCCGTTCAAGGGGAAGGGACTCGCTCAGGGAGGCAAGCGGGCATCCGGAGGTGATGGATCCCACCGGATGCGATGGCGGCATTGAGAAATGAGTCCCGCACAGGATACCCAACATGGAATGGGTGCGGGAAGGGCCCGGTTAGTAACCAGCGGGCAGGCCGGGAGGCGCCTCAGTTGACGTCACCCAGCCGGTGGAATTGCCCCGGCAGGGTTTCTTCCATTTGCTCCACTTTCACCGGCTTGGCATCCTCCCACAATTCGCCGCTACGGCCGGCGATCATCTCCTCGGCCTGCTTTTGCGATGCGAAGAAACCAATCCGCACCCGGTAAACGAATCGCTTGGAAAACGAGGTGCGCGTTTGCCAGATGTAGGAAAAGGCGCCCAGTGTCGAAATACGGCGCAGATCTCTCAGCGCCTCACCGTGGGTGTCCTTGTCGCCCAGTTCCACTACCCAGGGACTGGATAGCTGCGCGCCGAAAACCATTCCCTCCCCGCTCATCTCGGCGTTGGTGGAAGGAAAGACCCAGGGATCGCTGGGGAAGAAATTTTCCTTGGTGTAGCGTTCCCGGATTTCCTCGGCCTTGGATTTGGCCTGATCCTCCGAATCGTAGAATCCGGAGCGGATGCGGTAATAGGTTTGCCCGTCCTTTTCCCCGCGGTTGACGTATCCGTAATATCCGTCCTTCATCATGACCCGCACCACATAGGTGGCGCGCCGGAGTCCGTTTTCGCCCATGGAGGCCAACTGAAATGCGAATTTCTTTTCTCCGGAGAGGGCGGGGGGTTTGGATTCGGGTTCATCGACGGTCAGTTCCTGCCCTTCGGCCATCATCACTTTCCAGGCGCCCTCCTCCTCGGAAATGAAGGCGTATTCGATCTTGTCGGAATTCTGCATCATGATGGTGCGCCATTCCCACGGGTTGTCCACCAGGCCGCTTTCCCGCGCGATGGCCCATAAATTATCGCCGGGTTTTACAGTGTAGGAGCGCCCCCCAAAGGAGATTCCCAGGGAACTGGGCGAGAGCCCACCGATTTTTTCCTTGGCGGATTCGGCGACGGATTTGCCTTTTTCCAGGGTGAATTCGAGGGTGGATTTCCCTTTTTCGATGGTGTCGTCGACCTTGGCGATAAAATCCTTGATCACCGACAACCGGGCATCGGTCTCGATTCTCTCCCGATTCATGTAGTAGAGGGCCGAGGCCGCCCCGGCCAGCAAAATGACCAGACCCAGCAGACCCCACAACAGGGTCGTGCTCAGCTTGCGTTTGCCGGCTTTCTTTTTCGCCTCTTTTTTTGCCATGGTGTCAGCCCTTCCTTGCGCACGCGTTTTACGCTGAAAATCTCATCCCATCCTTGGGACGAATGACCGGAACCGGAGAATTTATCCTTACCCCCCTCCGGTGGCGGGCATGGGCAATGCCGGGAAGATGCACTCACGGGAGGGGGTTCCACGCCCGGCAAACTGCCTTGTGCGCGTAAATCCGGGAAAACTGCACGGAACATTCCGGGCCTGCTTCCCTGACCTTCCCCCAATGTTAGTTATATCCCACACCATCGCCGGAATCCAATTTTCCTGCATTCGGATCGGTCCGTGAACGAAATGGGGATGCCATGAATTCCTCCCCAAAATCATTGCCGTATCCTTCCCTCCCCCGGGGAAATTCCCGGTTTTGGGAGTATCTTATTGAGGATATACAGAAATCGTACCGCATCCGGTGTTGTTTCCTCGTGAATGCAAAAAAAAAATGACAACGGGAAAGGAGCTTCAGGGCGAAGCCACGGTGCCGGTTTCCCTGGATTTTTTCCCGGATTTAGGGCGGCGGGACGTTTCCGGGGGAGGCAGGCCCTGTAAAAACGCATGGTTGGTATCGCTCAGCCGATCGCGGGACGGGGGTGTGCGCCACCGTTTGTGCATCCAGAAATAGGCTTCCGGATTACGGCGCACGGCGTCTTCCAATGCCGCCATGAAGGCCTGGGAAATAATGAGCAGGTCGTATTCCTCGTTTTCCCCCTTGGGGGGAATTTCCAGCTTGTGGAACCGGGTTCGGTACCGAAATCGGCCGACGCGGCAGGACTCCGCGAAAATCACGTCCGAGCCGGTATGCCGGGCCAGCGCCCCCATTCCCGGCGCCATGCTGACCAACCGCCCGAAGAAGCGGACAAAGTGCGTGTTGCGGCTGTAGTGCTGGTCCGGAAGGAGAGCGAGGATACTATTTTGTTTCATCGTCCGCAGCATGCCGCGCATTCCGACTTCCTTGGAAATCGTCCCCATGCCCATGCTGCGCCGCGAATGATTGATGATCGCATCCGCGTAGGGATTGTGCTGGCGGCCTACGTAGGCCGCGATGGAAATTCCCTTGGCGGAAATTCCTCCCCCGATCAATTCCCAATTGCCCAGATGGGCGACGGCCAGCACCAATCCGCGGCCTTTGGCCAAGGCTTCTTCCAGCACTTCCGGATTGTCGAGCACCATGAAGTCCTCCACCTTTTTTTTCCCCAGGCGGAAAAAGCAGAGGAACTCGAAGAGCACCGCCCCGATATTGCGGTAACACATCCCGGCAATCCGTTTGCGTTCGGCGGGAGTGGTGGTATCGCCAAAAGCGATTTCCAGATTCTCAAGGGTTTGCCTGCGTTGCAGACGCAGCACGGAATACAACGCCCAGCCCAACCCCTCGCCCAGCAGGGAGGCCATCCGCACGGGGAAGGCGAGCAGGAACAGCTGCAATCCACGGATTACAGCGGTTTCCAGTAACCATCGCAAGCGGAGAATCGTGTGCATGATGCCGTGTTGGACGGCGCCCATCGGCAGGGGTTTAAAACCGGATATCCAATACCCGGGCCTGAAATCCCGTGATGCGCTGGGCGTTGCCCGGATCGGTAATCAGGCCGAACGGAGGCTGCTCCATCGCCAACGGCGGCCATGAGGGCGGTCCCCCTTGAGCCGAGGCGCTAACGACGGTGGTGCCTTGTTTATCGAAGGTGATTCCCTGAAAGATCAGATACAGCCCGATCCCCAGTCCAGCCAACCCGCCAATGGTTGCGCCCGTGAAAGCTGTGGAACGCGCGTTATCGGGCTGGGAATGATCGCTCGACCCGATCACGGCAATGGCCAGGCCCAGCATCCCCCCGCCGGCGGATCCCCAGATGACATTGAAGAACACGTTTTCCATTACCGGCTTTCTTGCCTGTTGCGCGGCGGCTGGCCCCGCGGCGAACATTTGAAGAGCCAGAGCCAGCAGCAGTATTTTCGCGATCGTGGATGTTCTCATCATTTTTCCCTGCGCGCAGGAATGTAAAATTGTTGTTGCGTGGAATATCGCCGAATCAAAACCGTAATTTCAACACCTGGATCTGAAATCCCGGGAAGGCACGCTGCTTTTCACCTCCCATGGCGATGATCCGCCCTGTTCCCATGGCTTGTGCAACGGGATCGCTGGTAATGCGATTTGCGGGATCGAGTGGGTCGACCGCCCGGGCCTGTCCGGGGAAAATGGCATTGTTTTGCATGATCCACACCGAAAATCCGGCGCCCCCGATCGCGCCCCAGGCCGCTCCCAGGGCCATGCCATCCGCCAGGTTGTTGTTGGGATTGGCCGGATCGGTCAGCCAGAGCAGGCCGCCAAAAATGGCTCCGCCCAAGGCGCCGAGCACGGACCATTCGAACTCGATGCGCATGGCGAGGGGCTGGGTTTCCTGGGCCATGGCAGCCGATTGCGCCATCAAACCGAGCAAGGCGATTGTCAATAAAAGCCGTTTCAAAATCCATCCTCTTCCAAGGAGTTTTCAGGAATTTTTCCTACTCCATGCAAAGACCTTTCCTTCCGGGCCGGCAATTCCGCTTTGGTGGTGAATTTCTCCGGCAAGATAGGGGGCCAGATACCGGGCCGTGTGGGAGCGGTGCTTGCCCTCCAGCAGGTCTTCAGGGGTTCCCTGCCCGACAACCCGCCCCCCTCCCTGGCCCCCTTCGGGTCCCATGTCGATAATATGATCGGCGCATTTGATCATGTCCAGGTTGTGCTCGATGACCACCACTGATCCCCCCGCCCTTACCAATTGATTCAGCACGCCCAGCAGGCGTTCGATATCCTCGAAATGGAGCCCCGTAGTCGGCTCGTCCAGCAGGTACAACGTTCTTCCCGGTTCCTTCCCGCCCAACTCCCGGGCGATTTTAAGCCGTTGGGCCTCCCCCCCGCTGAGCGTGTTGGCGGGCTGCCCCAGGCACAAATATCCCAGCCCCACTTCGATGGCGGGCAGAATCCGGGTACGGATAGCCGGCAGGGCCCGGAAAAACTCCTCGGCTTCGGTGAGGGTGAGATCGAGGATGTCCCCGATGGTTTTGCCCCGGTAGCGGATCTCCAGGGTCTCGCGGTTGTAGCGCGATCCCCCGCACACATCGCAGCGGACGAATACGTCCGGCAGGAAATGCATTTCGATTCGCTTGGCCCCCTCACCCTGGCAGGTTTCGCAACGGCCCCCTTCCACGTTGAAGCTGAAGCGGCGGGGGGTGTACCCCCGGGCACGCGCTTCGGGGTTGGATGCGAATTGTTCGCGCACCGGGCCGAACACGCCCAGATAGGTGGCCGGGTTGGAGCGGGAGGATTTTCCAATGGGGCCTTGATCCACGTGGATCACCCGTTCCAGGTATTCGAACCCCTTCAATTCCTCCAGGTCCAGCGTGCGCAGGGTTTCGCCCCGCAGGCTGGCCCGCACGGCCGGATAGACCGTGTCCAGGATCAGCGTGCTTTTTCCTGAACCCGAGGGCCCGGTGACGCACACGAACAACCCCAGGGGAATCTCCACATCCAGCCCGGTCAGGTTATGGGCGGTGGCCCCGATCACGCGTAGTTTTTGCCAGGAGACGGGCCTTCTCTTGCGGGGCAGCGGGATGGCGCGGTGTCCTCCCAGGTATTGCCCGGTGAGCGAATCCGGGTTGGCGGCCAGGGAAGCCGGAGGGCCCTCGGCCACCAGCCGCCCCCCCTCCTCCCCCGCGTGGGGGCCGATCTCGATGAGGTGATCCGCGGCGAGCATGGTTTCCCGGTCGTGTTCCACCACGACCACGGTGTTTCCAGCATCCCGCAGGCCCATCAGGGTGCGCAGGAGGCGTTCCGTATCGCGTTGGTGGAGGCCGATGGTGGGCTCGTCGAGGATGTAGATCACCCCGCTCAGGGCGGAGCCGATCTGGGTGGCCAGCCGGATGCGCTGGCTTTCCCCGGAGGAGAGGGAATCCGTGGCCCGTTCCAGGGTCAGGTAATCCAGTCCGACTTCGATCAGGAATCCCAGCCTGGAAGCGGTTTCCTGCAGAATACGCTCGGCGATGACCGTTTCCGTGGCATCCAGTTGCAGGGATTCCGCCCAGCCCCGGGCTTGGGGGAGAGTGAGCCCGGTCACCTCGGCGATGGTGCGCTCCCCCAGCCGGTAGTGAAGGCTTTCCAGCCGCAGCCGCTTCCCTTCGCAGGAGGGGCAGACCTGGGTGTGCATGTAGCGCCGCATCTCCTCCCGCACGGCGGCGGAGTCGGTTTCCCGGAAGCGCCGCTCCAGATGCTCCATCACCCCCTCGAAGGGCCGGCTGTAGCGGTGGGTGGAGTCGTCTCCCTCGAAGGTGAATTCCAGTTCCTCCTCCCCGGAACCGTGCAGGAGCACATTTTGATGCTGCTCCTCCAGTTGGGCGAAGGGCGTGAAGATGCTGAACCCGAAATGGACCGCCACCTGTTCCAGGGTCTGGTGAAACGATTGCGAGGTCTTTTTTTCCCAGGGTGCGATGGCCCCTTCCGCCAGGGATTTGGAATCGTCGGGCACCACCAGTTCCCGGCTCACCTTCATCTTCTTTCCCAGCCCATGACAGTCGAAGCAGGCGCCGTGCGGGCTGTTGAAGGAAAACTGGTTGGGATGAGGCTGGGGATACACGATTCCGCAATTGGCGCAGCGGGGCGAGTTGCTGTAGGTGACGGAGCGGTCCTCCCCGGAATTTCCGCTCTTCCCGCTGGCGGGAAACACCATGTTCACCAGCCCGCCTCCCTGCTCCAAGGCCAGTTCCACTGCCTCGGTGAGCCGCTGCTTGTCTGGCCCGCGTTGATCGGGCCCGGGCCGTTCGGCGCCGGGTTGATCGGCGCCGGGACCCTCCCCGCTTCCCAGGGCGATGCGGTCCACCACGATTTCCAGCGTTCCTTCCTCTTGCGCGGGCGGGGTGGCGGCATCCTCCAGCAGATGCACCTGGCCGTCCACCCGCACCCGCACGAATCCATCCCGGCGGAAGCGATCCAGCAGGGCCTGAAAATCGAGTTCGGGAGACCAGGGCGCCGGGGCGCACACCAGCAGCCGGCTCCCGCCGGGATCGGCCAGGGTGCCGTCCACGATCTCCTGCACGCTGTGCCCCCCCACCGGCGCGCCGCAACGGTAGCAGACGGCCTTGCCGATGCGTGCGAAGAGCAGCCGCAGAAAGTCGTGAATGTCGCTGGCCGTCCCCACCGTGGAGCGGGGATTGGGGGTGCCTGCGCGTTGCTGCACCGCGATGGCGGGACTGAGCCCCTCCAGCGAATCCAGGTCCGGCTTTTCCAGTTGCCCCAGAAACTGCCGCGCGGAGGGAGAGAGCGACTCCACGTAGCGCCGGTGGCCTTCCGCATACAGGGTATCGAAGGCCAGGGAGGATTTCCCGGCGCCCGAGGGCCCGGTGATCACCACCAGTTTGTGTTTCGGGATGGAAACGTCGATGTTCTTCAGGTTGTTCTGGCGGGCGCCTTTGATCCTGATCCAATCCTGCATGGCGGCCTCAATCCCTTGAGCGTCCCGTGAGTTGCCGGTGCGTAATCTGTCCGGAATCCTTCTGTTCCGAATCCGCAGTGGGGATCACGGGGAATCCAACCGCATTACAGCCCCCGGTAAAGGCGTGCGGCATTACGCCCAGAATAGCATGAAGAACCGGGACACCGGAAGCGGGGGAGGAGGGAGAAGTGAGGCGGGGCAATCGCAAGGTCGATCGAAGGGCGAAATTCAACGTATCTGCATCAATCACAATAATGGATAACGCTTTCCCAATTTCATGAAACGATATCCCTATCAGGTTGTTTTGGCGCCTGATATTCTATTTCCAGATGAAT
>CAZOXD010000208.1:2813-8085 GCA_964583525.1 uncultured Pseudomonadota bacterium | reverse complement strand
GATCTGCTGCACGTGAACGGGTGGTGAACTGCCCGCCGGAGCGCCGTGCGGGGGCGCGTCCTGGCCCCGGACATCCGGGGCTGGATTCCGGGGTTGGAATTCGGGTATGGAATGAGAACTGCACCACCAAAAACGGAAATTGCATTGACCCTGAACATCGGATGAGGCCGTTGAATCCCGTAAAATCACAGTTTCCATCCCCGCAGGAATGGATTTCCAGCAACCGGCCCTCCTTTTTGCACCGCTGCCGGAATCAGGCCGCCTACCTCGGGAACAGCAATGTCATCCGCTTTGCGTTGTGGTTCTCCCTGTTCACCCTGGCCGGGGCGCTGATCATCCTCCTGCTGGAGGCCCGGGAGGAGAACCCCTCCTTCACCAACCTCTTCCAGGCGCTGTGGTTTACCGTGGTCACCATCACGACGGTGGGGTACGGGGACATCTCCCCCAGCGGGCCTCTCTCCCAGACCTGGGCCATGGTGGAAATGCTGGTGGGGATCGGCCTGGTCGGGGTGATCACCGGGAGCGTCGCCAGCGTCCTGGTGGAAGGCAACCGCAAGCGGGCCCTGGGCCTGGCGCCCATCAAGCATATCCGCAACCATATCGTGGTCTGCGGCTGGAAGAAGGACATCCGCAACATCCTGCTGGGAATCCTGGCGGCCAACCGCTGGCTGATCGCCCGCGATCTGGTGGTGGTCACCACCCGCTCTCCCAGCGAGGTGGAGGAGCTGACCCGCGAACGCCGGTTGCGCGGCCTGCATTTCGTGTTCGGCAGCCACACGGACCGCGCTGTGCTGGAAATGGCCCGGGTGAACGAGGCCCGGCGGGTGATCATCCTCGCCGACGAATCCGCCCGCGGAATACGGCGCGATCCCGATCCCCGCACGGTGCTCTCGGCCGCGGTGGTGGAAGCGGTGAATCCGGTCGTCTACACCTGCACGGAAATCGTCCATCCGCATTTCATCCCCTACCTGAAACCGGCCGGGGTGGAGGAGGTCGTGCTGGGGGAAAAGAACGCCCGGGAAATTCTCTCCTCGGGAAGCCTGGGGGATGGCATCAGCAATGTCATGACCCGCTTTCTTCCCGAGTTCGGGGAGCAACTGCGGGTGATGCCCATTCCCCCCCCGCTGATCCGGGCGCCCTATGCGGAACTGGCGCGGCAACTGGCCTCGCAGGGATACATGGCCATCGGGCTGCTGGAAAACACCGGGAAACTTCACGACCGCAAGCGGGAAAAAATCCGGGAAGCCCTCAGACAACCCGATTACGCCGGTTCGGTGGAAACCTTGCGGAAGGTGGAGAATCTGACCAGCAACGTGCCACGGTTCAGCCCGCCGCCCGGCCATGTCACCGGGGAGCATACCAAAATCCTCGTTCTGCTCCCTTCCGCCCGCACCCAGTCCAGTGAGGAAGTCCGGCGGCGCAGCGGGCAGATACCCGAAAAGCGGCGTAGCGGGCCGGGACACCTCTTCATCTGCGGATGGAAGTCCGATATGGCGAGCCTGTTGGAGAATATTCTGGAAAACCACCGCGCCGTGGGCCGGAGACTTGCGAAGGTGACGGTGGTGGCCCGCCTCCCCGCCGGGGAGCGGGAGCAAATCTCCTCCCGGCGCGCCCTGCGGCAAAAAGTGAAGGTGATCGAGGGAGAGCCCACCGATCCCAACGTCCTGAAGGGGGCGGGCATCGCAAAGGCCACGCGGGCCCTGATCCTCACCGCCCCGGACTCCGAACGGCTCAACGAAGAAGCCGATGCGCGCAACCTGATGATCTGCTACGCCGTCAACGAACTCAATCCCGCCACCTACAAATGCGTGGAACTCTTCTCCCCCAGCTTCGTGGAACACCTGCG
This sequence comes from uncultured Pseudomonadota bacterium, assembly GCA_964583525.1. Taxonomy (GTDB): domain Bacteria; phylum SAR324; class SAR324; order SAR324; family JACQKK01; genus CAZOXD01. The sequence continues at coordinate 6,239 of CAZOXD010000208.1, read as the reverse complement.
GATTGCAAATGTGGAAGAGACCCTCTATACCCAGCAATATCAGCGGATGATGCTGGTGCAGGCCTCCCTGGGAACCGGCCTTTCCTCCTCCGTGGGCAGGCTGTTCGACCCCACCGGCCCGGTGTTGCGGGTCACCCACTTTCCGGAACTGGAGCCCGGCCTGTCCTTCTCGGACTACCAGCGGCATTTCACCGGCATGGGACAACAGTTGATCGGATTGATCGAGCACTCGGGAAACGATTATTTCCGCAAGAAGAAGTACCTCTACCAGGCGCAGTCGCAGCCGCGCATCCGGGAAGGGATCGAGCGTCTCGTGCAAATCAAGCACATCCACAGCAATGAGGCTGTATTGAATCCCCCCGGGGGCTTTATTCCCGGCATCCATTCCCGGGCCGTGGTGATCCTTCCCGGCCGGGAAGACGGGCCATCCGGTTGACGAGGGCCGCCATATGGACAAGAAAATTCTGGCCAGGTTGAAGACGATCTCCATCTTCGGGGAAATCGAGAATACCCGGTTGCGCCAACTGGCCGGCCATATGAAAACCAGGCGCATCCGCGCCAGGGAGAAGATCGTCGCAGAGGGGGATGTGGGGGAGGAAATGTACATCCTCCTGGAGGGGGAGGTGAAAATCACCAAACGCACCCTGGATCGGGAAGAGTACACCGTCGTCCTGTTGCGGGACGAGGACACCCCCTTCTTCGGCGAGTTGGCCCTGCTGGATAACGACAAGCGCTCCGCGACCTTCACCGCCGTCTCCGCCTGCACGCTTCTCACCCTGACCCGGAAGGGATTCGAGCAGTTCGGCAATGAGGAACCCGCCGCCGCCATGGCCATCATGCGGCCGCTGGCGCAATTGTTGACCCGCCGGCTGCGCGACACCAGCGCGGACGTGATCCTGCTCTTCGAGACCCTGGTCAAGGAGGTGCGGGCCAGGGAGATGGGGTAGGGGAAGGTTGGCAGCCGGTTTGAAACCGTGGCCCGGATTGAAAAATTACTGCCATTCCGGGCGCCGCGAAGAATCTGTTCCTCCCCCCTCAAGAAGATGCCCCGCTGCGTTCGGCGGGACATGGGCCATAGGGAGAGTGGCGCGGGCTTCCCCGCCCGCGCACGGAGGGACGGACGGACGAACCAGCACACTGTTCATGGCGGCGGTACCTGTAAATCGCCGGGCGCCATCTTCCCAGCCGGCCCTCCGCCAGCCCCTGGACGATCTGCTTCATCTGAACGGCTGGTGAACGCCCAATGGAGCGCCACCCGGCCGAAATCCGCGCCGCCCGGTCCATTCCGGCGGTTCAAATGCAATCTGGGCGTTGCAATGCGGCGATAAGTCAGGGAGAGTCAGGCGATATGGCTTTTCCGAATATGGGTTGAACATCTGTCTTGAAATCCCTTCCTGCCTGCCCTTTGGGAACGGTGGACTTTTTTCCTAGGATGGTGAATGGACCACTTGATCGTAACGCTCGGGCTCCTGCTGGGGGGGGCGACACTTCTTGCTGTAATCCTGAAATTCGCCCGGCAATCGACCATCATCGCCTTCATTGGCGTGGGTATGCTGGCCGGGCTGTTCCGCGATCAATTTCAACTTCCCGAAGAATTGCTGGAGACCTTTACGGAAATCGGCATCATCATGCTGCTTTTCATGGCGGGCCTGGAAGTGGATATCCAAAGCTTCTTCAAGCGTTGGAAACTCGTAATCGTCAATGGCTTGGGGCAGGTTGTGCTGATGAGCCTCTTCGGTCTTGGATTGGGATATTATTTTATCGGCATTGATTCCCCCGCCACCCTGACTTTCTTTGCCCTCTGCCTGACGCTCTCCTCCACCATCCTCGTCCTGGGCACGCTCAAGGAAAAGCGGGCGATGGAATCCCTGCACGGGCAAATCGTTCTCGGACTGATGGTGATCCAGGACGTAATCGCGGTGCTGGCCCTCTCGGTGCTCAACAGCCTGGGCGGCGATACGCCGTTGAGTACGGAAATTCCCCTGATCTTCTTCAAGATGGCTGTGCTGATCGTGGCGCTGACCCTGCTTTCCAAGTACGCGCTGACGGCGATCTTCCGCTTTTTCGCCCGCTCCGGCGAAATGCTCTTCATCGGCACCCTGGGATATTGCATGAGCGTCGCGGGGTTGTGCGAACTGTTCGGTTTTTCCCCGGAAATCGGAGCCTTCTTCGCCGGGGCTTCCCTGGCCATGCAACCCTACCGCCTGGAAATAGAGGATAAGGTGGAGCCGCTCAAGGCCTTCGGCGTGATCCTGTTCTTCATCGCCCTGGGCTACAGTTTGGAATTCAAGGCGGAGATTCTGGACTCCATCGGCGATGTGGCGGTGCTGACCCTGTTCGTCGTGCTGGGGACGCCATTGATCATGCTGCTGCTGGGATGGCTGACCCGGCTCAAGGCGCGCCCCGCCTTCCTGATCGGCGGAATCATCAACCAAATTTCAGAATTTTCACTGATTCTGGCGACCCTTTCCCACAAGGCGGGGGTCTTTGACCAACAAATATTCACGCTGATTACCTTGACTTGCCTGGCGACCTTTTTCTTCTCCTCCCTCGGCCATCAATTCATGGATCATTTCTATCATTGGGCGAGGCGCCCCCTTCAGTTCGTTGACCGGCACAGCATCCCCTACCAGATGCAATCGCATCTGGATTTTACATTCGAGAACCACATCGTCATCCTCTCCTTCAACGAAATCAGCCATGAAATCGCCGAGTTTTATAGCCAGCGGGGGGAACAGGTGCTGCTGATCGATATTGACCCGGAGATTACCGAGCATTTCAATGTGCAGAAGAATCACAATATCATCCCCCTCTACGCCGACATGTACGATCCGGATGTATGGCAGGAATTCCATTTCGACAAGGCCAAGATCATCATCTCCTGCATGGTCCGCGGGCAGGAGGCGGAGTTGGCCATCGCCCGCTGGCTGGAGGAAAAGCGGCACGATGTCCCCTACATCGCCACCACCGATTCCTACGAGGAAGCCCTGGAGTTATACGACCATGGCATCCGCTATGTGATTCAGACCGAGCATCTGGCAGCCGAGAGCTTCCGGGACATATTCACGCAGCAGATAGACAATGGGGAGGATGCATTCAAGGACTTGGGTCAAGCGCATTATGCGAAGATCAAGGAAATCCAACAGCGAATGAAGCAGATCTTCCGGCTGGTGTAGGGGACTCGCCCAACCCGGGCAGTCCTTCCATTCATCGGCGCTGAATCTTGCCCCATATCACAGGCAGGTGTACCCTCGCCAGGATGAAGCCACGGACCGCCTGTCCCGGCGATTCGGGTGGGCCCTGGCCCGCCTCACTCCATCCTTGCGGGAAAGCTTCCATGGCCAGGTTCAATTACGGAAAATACTTCGGAGAGATCACCCCCCTGGCCAACGCCCTGCGGGAAAGCGAAAGCGTTTTCTGGGAGCC
>CAZOXD010000208.1:0-2713 GCA_964583525.1 uncultured Pseudomonadota bacterium | reverse complement strand
CCCGAGTATGCGCTCTACCTGGGGTGCAACGTCCTGCGCACGGTCAACCTGGCGGAAACGGTGGTGGCGGTGCTGAACAAGCTGGGGGTGGACTTCGTTCCCCTGGGAGGATTCTCCCACTGTTGCGGAATCGTCCACCACATGAAAGGCGATCTGGCCGTCTCGGAGAAGATCGCGGCCAATTCCATGGGCAAGCTCAATGCTGCAGCCAGCAAGGGGGTGCTGGTGTATTGTCCCTCCTGCCACATGCGCATGAACCAGTTCCAGCCGGAGAATTACGGTCTCGATCTTCCCTACCGCCATGTGACGGGGTTCCTGGCCGAGCACCTGGATGCGCTCGAACTCCGCCACCCCATCCCGCTCAAGGTGGGTCTGCATTATCACCCCTTCAATTCCCAGCAGAAAGCCGACGCCGAGGCGGTGCTGAAGCTGCTGCGGGCCATTCCAGAACTGGAAGTGGAAGCTTTCCCGGTGGCGGGGGAGTGGGGCCGCCATTGCACGCCCGCAACGATTGAAGCGGTGGGGGCGGCGCGGTTCCGGGAGATGATCGGCGAGATATTCGTGGGATTCCAGGCCGCTGGCTGCGATGCAGTGTCCACCGTCTATCATTCCTGTTACCGCGAACTGTGCGGGTTTGAGGCGCAGCATCCCGTGGAATGCCTCAATTACATCGAACTGGTGGCCCGGGGAATGGGGCTGACGCCCAGCGAGGCCAAGTACAAGCGCTTGAAAAAAGAGGGGGACCCCGCAGGAGCCTTCCGGGAACTGCTCCCGGTGTGCGAGCGGCGCGGAGATAATCCCAAGCGCCTCCGCGCAGCCGTGGAAGCCCAGTTCGCGCCGCCTCAGGTGGATTAACGGCAGCCGTCCCATTCCTGCAGCCGAAAAATTGTATTGATCTTTTTTGTTGAACGGGGAAGTTTCAGGCAGTCACCGCACATTACAAGCTTCATCGCGCGCATCGTCCAGTCGCCCCATTTTCGGGAGGTCTGCCATGGAACGCGAAGACCCGTCTCCATCCTCGGATTCCGCCGCACAAGTGATCGCACGGTTTTTAGCCGCCAGGGGAATCGATCGCATATTCGGACTCTGTGGGGGGCACATCCAACCGATATGGGACCGCGTTGCGCGCCTCGGGATTCGGATCATCGATGTCCGCGACGAACGGGCGGCCCTGCACATGGCCCACGCTCACGCCGAGTTGACCGGCGGCCTGGGAGTGGCCATGGTTACCGCCGGCCCGGGAGTGACTAATGCCATGACGGGTATTGTGAACGCGCACATGGCCCGCGCTCCCGTTCTAGTGATCTCCGGGGTGCCCCCGATTTCCCAGGAAAAGCTAGGCGCATTACAGGACCTTACCCATACGGATTTGGTTGGCACCGTCACCCGCTATGCCCGCACCGTGAGGCGGGTGGAACACGTCCTGCCCGCGCTTGACGAGGCGGTGGCCCGGGCCATGGGCGAAGGAAACGAGCCCGGACCGGTGTACCTGGATTTTCCCACCGACCTGCTTCGGCAATCCATTCCCAAAAAAATGATCCGAGATGAATACCTCCAGCCTAAACCGCGGCCCATACTGCCGCCGCACCCTGGCGCCGTGGCCAGGATTGTGGACGTGCTATGGAAAGCTTCCCGGCCTCTTGTCATTTTCGGCCGTGGGGCGCGCGGCTCGGCTCCTCAACTCATCGCCCTGCTGGACCGGTTGGGCGCGGTCTACCTGGATACGGGAGAAAGCCGGGGCTTGGTGCCCAACGATCATCCCAGTGTCGTTTCCGCTTTGCGGGGAGCCGCGATGAAGGAGGCCGATGTGGTGCTGACCGTGGGAAAAAAACTGGATTTTCAGTTGGCGTACGGCTCTCCGGCGGTTTTCTCTTCCGCTACTTTCGTCCGGATTGGGGAATTCCCTGCCGAGGTGACGGACAATCGGCGGGGTGCCGTCGAGGTGATCGGCACTCCGTCCCTGACTCTCGAGGCAATGGTCGATGCGGCGGGACACAGGACTCCCGCCATCGACAAGGGGTGGAGGGATACGATGCGCAGGACGCATCTGGAAAAAAGCGCGGGATACCGGGAGAAAATGGCTGCTGCTCCACCGGGAAGCGATGGCTTCATGCATCCCAACAAGATGCTCGCAGCCATCCAGGATGCCATTGTACCCGGCACCATCGTGATAGCCGACGGCGGGGACATCCTCAGTTTCGCGCGAGTCGGCCTTTCCGTTGAAAGCTATCTGGACCCCGGCCCGCTGGGATGTCTCGGTATCGGGGTACCCTTCGGAATCGCGGCCGCCCTCGCGCACCCCGAGCGGCGGGTCATTGTCGTCACAGGGGATGGTTCCTTCGGATTCAACGCAATCGAGATCGATACCGCCGTCCGTCATGAGGCCAATGCGGTGTTCGTGATCGCCAATAATCGCGGCTGGAATATCGAGGTTTATGATCAACAATCCACCTATGACGGCAATATCGTCGGCGTAAAACTCCGGGACTCGGATTATGCCGCCCTTGCCCGCTCTTTGGGAGCCTATGGAGAACGGATCGAGAATCCGGAGGAACTGCCCGAGGCACTGAAGCGGGCCTTCGAAAACGCTCCCGCTGTTTTGGATGTTGTGGTCACCGCAGACGCGGTATCCCCGGATGGAAAGTCAGGAATGGCCAGCGTTCCCGATTTTCAGGCATTGGATGCCTGGGATATTGCTGAAAAGGAATGGCGG
>CAZOXD010000207.1:0-8140 GCA_964583525.1 uncultured Pseudomonadota bacterium | reverse complement strand
ATCATGGCGCCCCCAGCCACAGGCTTGTGGTTGGGGGTTGATCATGCAGGGGACAGGTCCCCCGATCGATACAGGACAGGGAATCGGCATTCCTGGGAGCGCGGCATCCCTGCCGGCCCCGTACAGGCGGGGCGCCGGTGCGGACACCGGCAAGGCGATTATAACCGCATCCAGCCCCGATTTGGCAAGGGCGGCAAACCCGGGGCGCACCACACGCCCGCTCCAACAACGGGGGCCTATCGGCTTTTCCACCGCACCCAGCAAGAGTATTGGTCCGCCAGGGAGGAAATTCCGCTGACTTTCTTGATGATCAAGCATAAGTATCCTGGAAACGGCTTTGTTGTATGATGATGTGTGATGCGGGATTACGATACGTTGTCTCGGGAGAGAGCTTGCAAGGAATGCCAGTACCATTCACCGAAATTGAGGGAGACCATGACACCCATCAGTTGGGATATCAGAGGGCCGGAATTTTCCAATTGCAACTGCGCCTGGGGCTGTCCCTGTCAATTCAATGCCCTGCCCACCGACGGCACCTGCAAGGCCGTGTTCGGGATGAGGATCGACGAGGGTCACTTCGGAGGCACCCGGCTGGACGGACTTTGTTGGGCGGCTACCTTGAGTTGGCCCGGAGCGATTCACATGGGGAATGGCGCCTGCCAGTTCGTGATCGACGAGCGGGCCAATGAAGCCCAACGGCATGGGCTTGTGGAAATCTTGCATGGCCGGGAAACCCATGCCGGGGTCACTCATTTTCAGGTATATGCCTCCACCATGAGCCGTGTCCACGAGCCGTTGTTTCTTCCCATCGAATTCGAGGCCAATGTGGACGAATGCAGGGCGCGTTTGGTGGTCCCCGGGGTGATCGAGTCGGTCGGGATGCCGATGAAAAGCCCCTTTGGCGATAAGGATCACCGGGTGCGTGTATCAATCAGGGATGGGTTCGATTACAGCGAGGCCGAGTTCGGCAGCGGTTCCACCAGGACAATGGGGATGATGAAGATGGAGTTTCAGGAGAGTTACGGCCAATTCGCCTATATCCGCCTCAATCAAAATGGAGTCGTCCATTAGGAATGGCAATTCCGCAGGCGGCCCGCCGCCTCCACACTCCCCTTCCGGAACTGCTACCGTGGCGCGTACATGATCACCGCAACCCCAACGAGACAGATCGCCCCGCCCAGAATGTCAGGGAAATCGGGGCGCATCCCCTCCACGCCCCATCCCCAAAATAACGAGAGCACGACGAACCAGCCTCCATAAGCGGCATAGACGCGGCCAAAGTGCTCGGGCTGATACGTGGGGACGATGCCGTAGAGAAACAACACCACGGCTCCCACTACCGCCAGCCACCATTGGCCACCCTCCCTCCACCATCGCCAGATCAGGTACCCCCCTCCAATTTCCAGCAATCCGGCCAGCATGAACAGCAGCACCGATTTACCCAGCAATTCCATGTTCGCTCTCCTGAGGTGATTCGACGGTTCTGACCGGGATCGGGATGTTCGAAATTCCCAACTCTGAAAGGCAATCGCGGATTGATCCATGATTTCCCGATGGAGGCATCTTGGTAATGCGCCAGGGGTAAAAAAAATTCATGTCATTCTGAACGCAGTGAAGAATCTTGAAAGCACCCTGACTATCAGTAATCCAAAACAGATGCTTCGCTCCGCTCAACATGACAACCTTTTATTATTTTAAAGTTATTCAATAATTTTCAAACTGATGCACTGCCGGCACCTTCCTCGCGCCACGATTCCTGTGCCATAATGCCATAATAGGCGCCATACACATCGCCCGAGGGGATCGCCATTTTCCGGGAGAGGAAAGGGGTTATTCCGGCGGGCCATCCCGCGTCACCGAGCCGGTCATCATGCCCAAGCGCAGACTCCACGGGGAAACCCAAAAGCGGCGCAAGAAACGCAGCACGCAACTGCTCAAGCGCCAGGACACCATCGTCCGGGTGCGTTCGACGCTCAAACCCGCACCGTTCGAGCGCTCCACGCAACCGGAACGAGAGGATCTTGAGTTCCAGGAGGCGATGCGGGAGATGGACGTGCGCCGCAGTCCCTGGAGCGGGGAATCGTCCGAACGCCGTAAAAAAGTGGAATCGGTACGGTTTCTCGCCGGAGTGGAAGAGGAAGGGCAATTCCGGGAGAAGATGGCCGAGTTAGGCGTGCAGCCCTTGGGTAAGGCGGGCAAGAGCCGGGCAGGGAGCCGGATAGGGAGCCCTGTGGCGCCTCCAGGCGATGCGGCTGGCGCCGCATCCGTTGCGGCGCCGCGCCCCGGGGAACACCAGGAAGCTGGAAATACCGGGAGCGTCCTCCCCGAAAAGACGGGGGAAGAATTGCCCCTCGCTACCGGGGAAACTCCGGAAACCCAAAAGCCGGAGGGCATGAATCCGGTGGCCCGGGGAGATCGCCGGCAACCGGCTGGAAGTTCCGGAAAATCCTCCATCACCACTTTTCAGATGGAGGAGGAAGGCGAGGATCTGGCCGCCCTGCTGGAGGAAATCCCCTTCGACCCGGAGATGAAGTTCGAGGGGAGCCGGCCACCGTCCCCCGATCATCGCGCCTCCCGAGCCCATTCCGGCCGCGGCAATTCCTACCGCCGTGCGCTGCACCCGGAAGCCATGCCGGATAGCGAACTGGACCTGCATGGAAAGACGCTGGAGGAAGCCATCGCCATGGTGCAGAATTTTCTCCTGGTCAGCCACGAGCAACGGCTGCGCTCGGTTTTGATTATCACGGGCAAGGGCCGTAATTCCGGAGAGGGAGGCCCGGTGCTCCAGCAGGCCGTGTACCGCTGGCTGGAACGCAACGGCAGCCGTTTTGCCAGGGATTTTCACCACGCCCCCGCCCGGCTGGGAGGGGAGGGCGCGATCTGGGTGACCCTGCGCTAAATGGAAACATCGCTGTCTGAAACCTCACCCCCTGAAGAGAACCTCAATCCAAGGCGCCCTGCGATGACCAATCCCGATACCGGCCACGATTTCGCTGCGTTCAGCGATGATTTGCCGGGCTTCCTGTTCGTGGACCACCTCGCCATCGCCGTGCCGCGCGGCACGTTGGATGCCCAGGTTGCGGCCTATGGCATGCTGGGATTCCAGGAGATTCACCGGGAGGAAATCCATGGCAAGGATCACGTCCGGGAAGCGCTCCTGCGCATCGGGGAAAGCCCCAACCTGATCCAGTTGATCGAGCCCCTCAACGGTGAATCCCCGGTGCAAAAGGCCATCGACCGCAATGGAGGGAAGGGGGGACTGAATCACGTGGGGTTCCGGGTGAAGGACATCCAGGCGGCCTTCCGGTATCTCACAGGCCGCGGCTTCCGGATTCTCGACGAGGCCCCGCGCCCGGGTTCCCGCGGCACGACGGTATTTTTCATGCACCCCAAGGCCCTCCCCGATACACCCTTCGACGTCCTGATCGAGGTGGTGCAGGAATAGGAACCGCCCCGGTAACCACCGGCGGACAGGGCCTCGGGCGGGGGGCGCCGGTTTGCCTCCAGGGGGCGGAGAATGGTATGAATGCCCCTTACGAAGCCAGTGCCACCGGGAGAACTTACAGCCTCGATCTCCTAATGGCGCATAGCGATTCCGGATTGACAGGGGGGCAGTGATCCTTGCAATCGGAGGCGCCTTCCCGCAGTCCCGATGGAACGATTGCCATGGTTCAACTGTACCGAATGCCCCGCAATGTTGCCGCGCTGCTGACCTTCGGGCGTCCACCACTGGTTTTGTTCGCAGCGGGATGCGCCCTGTGGGTGATGGGCACCAGCAACCCCCTCGGGTACATGCTGGGATTGACCTTCCTGCTGCTGGCGATGGCCTTCGACTGGATCGATGGCTGGTTCGCCGAGCGCTACCTGCCCGATTCCCGCCTGGGATGGCTGGTGGACCGCATGATGGACCGGGTGGTGCTTACCATCATCTTTCCCGTGTTGGGCGCGGGGATGCTGTGGCGGTACAGCCGGATAGAATCCCTGGGTGATCCCAAGCTGGCCAGGCTGCATCTCCTCCATGCCATATTCGTCCTCGCCATCTGCATCATCGTCCTGGTGCGCGACCAATTCGCGCAGTTCCTGCGCAACTTCGCCAGGGCGGCGGGGCAGGAGGTGGAATCCTATGAGTTGACCCGGTTGCGCACCATCGTGGCCTCTCCCATGGCCGTGCTGCTGTATGCCTATGCGTTTTATCAGCCCACGGAAGGATGGGAGTGGTTCTACCAATTGGTCGACTGGGTGGAAGGGCTTCCGCTGCGGGTGTGGTTCGTGGGGGAAATGGTCTTCCTGATGATCAACATCGCCTCGATCACCCTGTATTTACGCAAGTATGGAAGCCTGGCCCTGGAAGATATCTGCGGGGACAACGAATTGTTGCGGCGGCGCATTCTGGCCGTGATTCCCAATACCCTCACCCTGATGAACGGAGTGATGGGAATTACCGCCATGGTGTTCGCCAATCACGGGAGAATGCGCGAGGCATTGTTCGTGCTGGTGGGCGCCGCATTCTTCGACCGGCTGGACGGCATGATCGCCCGGCGGCTGGGGTTGACGGAACCTTTCGACCAACCCCAGCGCCGCTTCAACACCGGCGCGCTGCTGGACGATATATCCGACGCCATCAGTTTCGCACTGGCCCCGGCGGTGATCTTTTATATGGTGATGCGCGATCTGGCCCTGCCCGGCCTGCCTCTGTATCTGATCGCCCTGGTGGCGGTGCTCTATTGCGCGGCGGGCATTTCCCGTTTGATTTATTTTACGCTCGATAAAAAACCGATCCCGGGATTTTTCAAGGGATTCCCGGTGCCCGCGGCGGCCTTGTTCGTTTCATCCACCATCGAGATCGCCGATCAGGTTGCGGCCCGCGCCCCGGCCTATCTGGAATGGGCGGTGAAGGGCAGCCTGGGAACCATGGTGCTGGCCGCGGTGGTGATGAACCTGTTCGTGATCCGCTACCTGCATATGGGGCGTCTGCTGGGGCGCCGTCCCGCCATTTTGTGGTTCATCGTCGTCCTCTGGCTGAGCATGGTCTTTACCCCCTATTTCGGGGCGGTCGCGCTGGCGATCCTGACGGGCTACCTGATCTCTCCCTTGTTTACCGGGAAGATCGATCCATCCCAGGCCGAAATCGAGCACCGCATTCCCCGCACCCACCCGTCCCGCTGATGACCCGTTGATGAATACTCCGCCCGGCTGCCATCGGGACCGCCGGCGAGCATGCAGCTTGAGCGGCCCACAAACGCGGCGCCCCCACGCGAAGGGGGTGCCGCCTGGTTTCCGCACTGGGCCGTGGCAATCTGAGGACCTGAACCAGGGCTATGTAAGAATTTCCCAGATGATTGTCCGGCACGAAGAATGAAAATACCAGCCGATTATCCCTTTTGTGTGGCCTGCTTTCGCGAAGGTGTGAATACTCAAGAACATATCATCTTGTCGTGTCTCGGGGGTTTGTTGAAGGCAGCGCTTCTTTGCGGATGCTGCAATTCACGATTCGGAAGCGACCTAGACATGCAGGTCAAGACGGACCCTCAATTCCGATTTGCAGTTGAGCAATTGCAGAAAGAAATTCCCAAGCTCTACCAGGAATACAATAAGCGCAACCGTTATGTAGGTGCAAGCAAAGGGGGTCCACCAATTAGAATGACATTGGGCACCGGCGGCAAGTACCGCATGCACTGGACCAATCTTGACGACGGGTCGGCTCTGCATGATACAGCCGAAATGAGAAAAAGCCTTAAACGCGAACTAGAAAAATCGGGGAAGGGTCCAGCCGAGGTAGATTCAATCCTGGAGCGATTTGATAGTGCGCCGAACGATGTCGAATTTGAAGTCACCCCAGGTCTTTCTTTCATAAAGCGTGACGTTACAACAATCTACCCAGATTTGCGCGGTGAGCTGATCTCGGATCGTCTGATCGCGAAGATCGGTTACGTTCATCTCTGTCTTTGCGTCACCCCGGAATTGTTGATGACCCACCGTGCATTTTTTGAACCCATCGTGGAATTCGTCCGAGGAGGGGAGAAACCAGAATATATCGAAATCAAACGCGGTCTCAGGGAAAAGTACCAGCCAAGTCACATGTTCCGCGTCGATTGCGAAGAAGGTAAGACAACTCTGAAATTTCAGATTTTCGGAGTGATTGCGTTCGATTTCGTTCTCTCCGGGCTGACAATTCGGGATGTGGAATTTCCCGTGATTATTCACAATCTGTCCGACCAGCGGGTTTGGGCATCGCGCAATTGGTGTGAATTCCTAGAGGGGAAATACTGCCCGATTGATCCGTAGAGGCAGCACGCCGCGTAGTAGCGAGACGTAGTCACCGGCGAGGCATGGCCCATGAGATGTTGCATGGGCGCATCTGGATTGTTATGCCTGGAGCGATGGAAATTCCTCCCTCTTCCCAAAAGGCGGCAGCGGCGTGGGTGTGCGGCTTTGCGTCGACCTGGCCGGAAATTTAATAAAGGGTTGATTTCATGAGCGAATTATCCGAGTTTCCGAACGCAGACCTGCTCTGGTCCCCCGGGCGGCTCCAGCAACGCCTGGGTGAAGAGAATCTGGTGATCGTCGATGTGCGTTCCACCCATGAAGTGATGAGCGGGATCATTCCCGGGGCGGCGCATCTCGACCTGTACGGCATGGGGCTGACCAGCACCACCCCTGAAATGTTCGACCAGTTCATTCACCTGATGCGGTCCCAACTGGGACTGCGGGGGGTGAGCATGGAGCGCACCGTGGTCTTCTACGAGGAAAAAGAGACCGGCGTCCGTGCGGGACGGGCCTTCTGGCTGCTGGAATACTTCGGCCACGGGGACGTGCACGTACTCGATGGCGGCATCGCCGCGTGGAAAGAGGCCGGCTTCGATACAGTGCGGGAAATGAACGCGCCCAAGGCCAGCAGCGTCAAGATCGAGCCCAACGAGGAGATATTCATTTCCGCCGACGGCTTGCACGGCATGCTGGGCCGGGAGGACCTGGTCGTCCTGGATACCAGGAGCGACAAGGAGTATTTCGGACAAAACAAACGCGGCGGCCCCCGGGGCGGCACGATTCCAGGAAGCGTGCACCTGGAGTGGGTGCATTATCTGGACGAGAAGGGGAGGGTGAAACCTCCCGCGGAATTGCTGGCGCTCTTCGAGGGCAGCGGAGTACTGCGGGACAAGGCCATCGTCCCCTTCTGACAGGGCGGATACCGCTCCTCCCTGGCCTACCTGATGTTGCGGCTGCTCGGATACGAGCGCCTGCACAATTTCATCGGGTCCTGGAAGGAGTGGGGGGATCGGCTGGACTTGCCGATCGAGATGCCGGAAGCCTGACCCGGGTGACTCCCGGAAAATCGCGGTGGAATATTTCCTGGAAAAAACGGACCCATCGGGGATTTCATCCGTCTATAATAGGGAAAGGCAAAACTGCAGGCTGAAGGGCAGCCGGGCCCACTTTCCTGGTGAAAGACAACGCCCGGGAAGCGTGGCGAACTTCAGCCGCGTGGAAAAAGTAACATCCTTCTCACTTAGGACTTTCCCATTGGGTTCTTTTTTGCTTACTATGGCCCTACGCTGCAAATTGAATTCCGTGGCATGGAAGGTCAACGGGCCGCCGCGATTATTCCGATCGCGGCCAGTGCCTTCAACCCTATGCAGTCGTTGATGAATTCCCATGGATGTCGATTTCAAGACAAAGATCAGCGAACTGAAAACCCCACAGCGTAACTGGTTCGCCACGGCGATGGTGGCCATGGTGCTGGCGGACGGCGCCATCGACAAGGCCGAGGTGGACTTCATCGTCAAGCTCACCTCGATGATCAAGGATGAAGGCACCGTCGAGCGCTTGAAAAAGTTCATCCAGTTTCAGACCATCCCCCCCCTGGGCTCCCCCCCTGGTCTCGACAAGAAACTCGCCATGACCATGATTATCGACCTGATCCGCATCGCGGTTTCCGACCAGGATTTCGCCCCGCAGGAAAAGGAGATGATCGAGGATATCGGCAAGAGCATGGGTTTCAGCCGCGAAGAGATCGATAAGCTGGTCATGTACGGCTTCGAGTTGATGACCCAATAGCGCCCCGCGGTTCCATAAGGATCAAGCTTCCGGCTCCCGGCAGACCCACCTTCCACTCATGCGCCCGGACGATCTCATCCCAGGC
>CAZOXD010000206.1:0-8146 GCA_964583525.1 uncultured Pseudomonadota bacterium | reverse complement strand
CCGGCCAGGAATTCCTCCTCCATAACAAGGGTTCTCATCGATGCGGGTTTTTCGGAAATTCTCGAAACTCCCGGTGAGGCCCGGTTACGGACGAAATAGCGATAATTTTGCAAATCCGTGGGGCCTTGTTATGCTGAATGAGGTCTTCAGGAGCGCCAATGCCGGCGAATGCCAAGCTTGAAGGCGGTTCCTCGGCGAAAGGCAATTCATACAAGGAGATGGATGAGTCACTGGTGGGCTCCCCGGGCTTCAAACCCGTGCGCGAGGCACTAACACTGTCTTGGGTGGGTTCGATTCCCACACGTCTCCGCCAACCCCCCGCACCAAAGCCGTGACGCCCCGGCCAGTTCCCTTGTCCGATCGGCGGCACGGTATTTCTCCCGGTCCGAATCTCCCATCACGTATAGGATGTTTCCGAATGGCCCTACGGGAAACGATAACCGCGCAGGGGAACTGGTTGTTCAAATATCGCAGCTATGTCCCCGTGCCCGTGTTTCTGGGGGCGCTTTATCTTTCCGCATGGATGGAGCCTCCCGGCAGCGTGGGAGGATGGGGGCAACATTGGGACTTGCTCTGCCTCGCCCTTTCGATGCTGGGATTGGCCGTGCGGGGTTTGACCGCGGGGTACGTTCCCGACGGCACTTCCGGGCGCAACACCCGGAGCCAAGTGGCCGACGAGTTGAATACGGCGGGGCTTTACTCCCTGGTGCGCAATCCCCTTTACCTGGGAAATTTCCTGCTCTCCCTGGGCGCGGTTTTGTACGTGCGCGAGTGGTGGTTCGCCGGGTTGTACGTGGCCCTCTTCTATTTTTATTACGAGCGCATCATTTTCGCGGAGGAAGCCTTCATCCGCGAGAAGTTCAAGGCACCCTACCTGGACTGGGCTGCCCGCACGCCCATGCTGATTCCGAAGCTGACCGGATGGAAATCCCCCCCCCTGTCGTTTTCCCCGCGCGTGTTGATCCGGCGGGAAACCGCCACCCTGTCGGCCATGTTTCTCACCTTCTTCTTGTTGGAAGTGCTGCAGGGGTATGGAATCACCGGGAAATTCAACTGGCATCCCGGCTGGGTGTGGACGATTTCCATCGTATTCGTCTGTTACCTGGTGCAAACGATATTGATGAAAACCACCCGGGTGTTTCAGTTGAAGCGGAGCGGGCGGGAGCCCGGAAATGGGGAGCCATCGGCTTGAGCCCGCCAATGTAAGTGAAGGACGAGGTTATCCCCCCAGCGCATTTCCGTTCTCCGAGGGCTGGGGCTGGGGCTCGCCGGGCAGCGGTACTGGCTTGATCCAGCGCAGTGGATCGTCGGGTTTTCCGTTGTGCCGGATTTCAAAGTACACGTCATAAGCCTGGTCCAGCGGCTGATAGGTGGCCTGTCCCAGCCGTTTTCCTGAATCCACCCATTCCCCGCGTTTCACGCCCAGGTCTTCCAGGTGTCCATACACGGTAAACAACCCATTTCCATGATCCAGCACCACCAGGGATTGATACCCCCGGAAAGCTCCGGCATGGACCGCCTTGCCCCCGGCGACGGCTGATACGGGGGCGTTTTTATCCACCCGGAGAACGATTCCCCTTTGAAATTTCTTCAAATTGTAGCGGGGGTCCTGGTCCCCGAACCGGGCAATGATTTTCCCGGCCACGGGGGGCGGCAGTGTGCCGAGCAGTTTTTCCGGGGGCGCCATTCCCCGAGGATTCTTTTTGGGGAAGGATTCCGACTCCAGCCGTGCGATTTCTACCTCCATCTCCGACATCAGTTTTTCCAAATCGGCCAGATAGGAACGGAACAGGGCGCGGTTTTCCTCCACGTCCGTCAGGGAATCTTCCAGAAAGGATTCCCGCTGGTACAAATTGGCAGTTTCCTCCTCCAATTCCTTTTGCAGCCCTTCCAGCCGCACGAGGGACAATTCCACATCCTGGTTTTTATCCAGCAATTCCCGTGTCAAAACCTGGTATTGGTCGAGGGCCTTTTGATCCGCCTCGCGCATCAAGGTCATATAGTGTGCATCTTTGGCGAAGGTCTGCGACTTGGCCAATTGAAACAACGTCGCTTCTCGGCCGGTCTTCATGAGCCGGTACAGCCTGCCCAGGGAGAGCCGGATGCGTTTTTTCCCGGAACGAATTTTTTCCTGAGTAACCACCAACTCCTTTTCCTGCAATTTGATCAGGTTCTTTTGCCGGCCAATGGTGCGTTGCAACTCGTCTTTTCGTTTTTTCGATTCCCGTACCAGGTCGCTCAGCCGCCGGATCTCGGATCGCAATTCCGTTTTCGAACTGTCGAATTGGTTGAGGCGTATCCGCACCTCCGAACGTTCCCGGTGCAATTGCTCGATCTTGATCTGCTTTTCCTGCAGGCCGGAGAGTGAGTCCTTTTCCTCCCCCAGGGCAATGCTGGTGAAGACTATGCTGTAGAAGGCTAGGCCGGAGAAGGCCAATCCCGCGAGAAGGAGGGGAAGGATAGGGGCAAGCAACCCGTTGCGCAGGCCGGCCATGATTCCAAAGCGGAATCCGGACTCTGCACGGGGCCCATCCCCGCATGACCGGGTGTGGCCGCCCGGGAGAAAATGACGTTTCGGGTGGGGCCGCGGACAAGCCTGTCCGCAGCCCGTAGCGTGGAAGCCGGTCACAATTCGAAATCCTTCAACAGGCGATTGACCGCAATGAAGCTGCTCATCGCTCCCAATGCGGCCGCACAGAGCAGGGCGATTCCCAAATCGCGAACCCGGAAGAAGATGGATTGGCCTTTCATGACCGCGGCGGTGGTATCGTTCCAGGACAATCCCGATATCAACAACTGTTGGCTCAACCAGACGATCCCCACCGCCAAGGCGCCTCCCAGCAGGGACACCATCAGGCCTTCCACAACGAAGGAGGAGCGGATAAAGCGCCGGGTGGCTCCCACCAGATTGAGAATCTCGATTTCCTCCCTGCGGGAATATAGGGAGAGCCGGGTCGCATGGGAAACCACCAGGTACACCGACCAGGTCAGCAGCAAGATAAAGAACCATCCGATGCTTTTCAGGGCGATAAAGAACAACTCGACAGTTTCCAGCATCCGCTCCGTGTACACCACATCCGCCACCCCCTCCATTTTCCGAAAGCGGGCGGCCAGGTCGCCCACGCGTTTTCGGTGGTCGGCCAGAATCTCAAAGTCAATGGTGTGGGGTATCCCTTCCATGCCGGCCCCTGTGAGCAGCAAATGATCCGCGCCCAGCTTTCCCGCAAGTTCCTTGAGCCCCTCCTTGGGCGATACCAGCACCGCTGTTTTCACCAGGGGGTGGTTGTTGATCCTGGCCAGCAGATTCAGTCCATCCTCCCTGGAAATCGCCGGTACCAGGAAGACCGAGACTTTGGTATTGGCCAGGTACGATTGGGAAAAATGGAGGACATTGAGATAGAGCAGGACGATGATTCCCATCACCGCCATGGAACAGGAAAGAATGAGGGTGCTGTTGGCATTGGTGCGCCAATTGGAAAACAGGCTCTTCAAGCCCTTGGGAATGCCGTAACGCAGATACATCGCAATCGGTCTCGCTAAGGGCGCCCTCCGCCGTTCAGTGTGGAAGGGCGAAGCTTCGCGCCAGGTTTACCCAGTCGATCACAGGGTTATTCATCTTGGTTTTTCATTCCGATCACACCCATTGAACGTTGCGCGGACCTCCGGCGGTAAAAACAATCAGCGCTTGGTGAAGTGTAACCCCACCCTCCCCGTTACAGAAGCGAAATCCGTTCATCGATCCGTCAACCGAACTTCATGCACTTTGCGGTCCTTGATCAGAAGCGTCTTGGCGCGGAAGGAACGGATCAGGTTCAGGTCATGGGTAGCCACCACGACCGTGCTTCCCTGGCGATGGAGATCACGGATCAATTCCATCACCCGGAAGGCCATTGACTTGTCCAAATTCCCCGTTGGCTCGTCGGCCAGGAATACCGTGGGATCGAAGGCCAGGGCCCGGGCGATGGAAACCAGTTGCTTTTCACCGCCGGAGAGGCCCATCACTTTCTCCTTGCGGCGCTCCGCGAAGCCGACCTGATCGAGATGCTGCAGGATTTTCCCGCGCAGCTTGGCGCCGCGAAACCCCGCCACCCGGAGCGGCAGGGCCACGTTTTCCTCGATGGACTCGAGACCCAGCAGTTTGTAATCCTGAAAGACCATTCCGATTCGGCGGCGGTGTTTGGCCTGCTCGGCGGAATTCAGGTTCATGATATCCTCCCCATCGAACTTGACACACCCCTTGTCCGGTCGTTCCATCAGCATCAACAGCCGAAATACCGTAGTTTTCCCGGCTCCGCTGACTCCGGTGAGATAATAGAACTCCCCCTCCTCCACCTTGAAGCTCACGTTGTCGAGCACGGGAAGCATTCCCAGGTAGCTTTTGGTCAGATTTTCCAGTTCGAATTTGGGCACTCTGATTCCCATGCAGATTCGGTGGTGGGCCCGGGGAGCCGGGTCGGGTGAGTCTCTTGCACCCGAATCCCTCCGGTAAACCGGCCTTTCTCACAGGATGGATTCCATGGAATTGAAACAAAGGCCAAGAGGAGTGGCCCCGGGAAACCGGTACGATCCATGCTGGAAACCGGTACGGGGTTCATGCTAGGAAATGCTGGAACCCATCCTTGGGTTGCGCCAATGATTGGATGGATCGGAGTTTCGGTCCGTGTAACGGGCCACCTCCTCCCTTCAGCCATGGCGATTGGTGCACCTCCCCGATCCGCGATTTCCGCCCGGGCGGGTCCGGTGCCAGGGGAGGGGACCGGGAAAAATTTCCGGACAGCCCGGTACGTATTCATGATCCCTTGTCATGAACCCTTTTCATAAAACATTGGCATGATCCGTTCCTCAAGCGATCCCGATCCCACAGGCGGACGATCCGGTATTATGAACCGCCATTTCATCAATGCATTTTTATGTTTCCATTCCGATTTTTTTCACGTATTATAAACCATATTTTTGATTCAATCTTACAGGCCTGCCGAATTTGGGTGTGAGGCCGTATGTTCCATGCCATGGTGACAAGGGATTGCATGGGGAAATACATAGGTTGAATATGGCATGATTTCAACGATAATCATCGGGTTTCGCTGAAGTTCTAATTTCAAATCCAGACCGATGATCGTTGAGATCACAGTACCTGTCTGAACGGATTTGTTCAAATAAGGGACACATCCCAGGCCGAAATCGAAAATTGGAGACCCTCCCATGAAACCGCACCTTACCGCATTTCTGCTCACCCTGATCCTGCTTTTCGGAAGCGGCGCAATGGCGGCAACCCAATATGGAAATGCCGTGATAGACAAGGGCGCAATGACGGTTGTCCGGGAGGGCCGCTCTCTGAAGTACGATCAGGTCAACCAGGAAATTCCCATCAACGAGGGCGACCTGCTCCGGGTGAGGCCGAATTCCCTCGTCACTTTGAGTTCGCGGGAAAAAGCCAGGGTCACCCTCGGTGGAAACGCCATTTTCCACGTCAAGCCCTGGCAATCCAAAGGCAAAACCGGCTTCATGCGGGCCCTGTTCGGAAAATTCCGGGCCTCCGTGGTAGGCCTGCTGGGCGGGGAGCAATTCAACGTTCGCACCGCCACGGCCACCATCGGCGTGAAGGGAACCGAATATCAAACCCAGGTCACCAACCGGGGCACCACCCTGACCATCGTGCGGGAAAGCGTGGTCGGATTCCAGGGACAGCGTGGGGCGGAAGTCGATATCGGCGAGGGCATGATTTCGATCGTCATCAACATCAACCCCGCCACCCCGCCCGTGCCCGTACCCCCTGACGTGGCGGCCCAACACCGTCCGGACGATCTGGAGGCTCCGGCCCCCAATGGGCCTGAAGGCGGGACCCTGGCGGGAGAAAAAGGATTGATCGAGGCGGGAATCCTCACCGAAGAGGATTTGAACGAAGGCAGGGGCGAAGGCGCTCCGGGATCGGAACCCAGCTTCACGCCGCCCCGTGTGATCTTCGATCCTCACGATGCCAGCGATGCCGCGAACCGCGGCGGGGTGCAAATAAATTTCCCCTAGTGTGATGGAGATGAAATTTATAGAGAGCAGCCTGATCATTGAGCGTCCGTGGCCCAAGGAAATTCATGGTTCCAGGGGCGTTCCTGGCGGAATCGCATCCGTCCCGGGTAGATACGCCCATTTTGTCAACCAGAGGGAATCTTGAACAGGAAACTGATTGGGGCAGGTCTGGCGGTTCTTCTGATTTGGACGGCAACGATTGCCACCGCCGAGGAAGACACCCAGGCCAATCCCCCGGAAATTCTCACATCCGATCTGACGTTGAAGACCCTCCTCGATTCCAACCGCATCGAGGCCAACTTCGTGATCGTGGATGACGACGAGGTGGTGGAGGTGACCATCAACGGCGAAATTCAATCCTTCGAGCCTGGCGATACGGTGCTGATCGTCAAGGAATTGGTGTTCAGCGAGGAAGTTTCCGAGGTGGTGGTGACGGCCAAGGACGCCGCGGGTCACAGCAAGACTGTCACCTACACCGTCTATCTGGCGGGGGTCTCCCCGGAACGGGTGGTGAAAAAAGAAGAAGCGGGCTGGTTCGTGAATTACGACGCCAAACTTGAATACGACTCCAATCCCACCCAGGATTTGAGTACCCCCTTTGCCATCGAAGGCGTGGGCGACGGTGTGGTGGACAACGACGAGCAGGCAGATTCTCGACTCAATATCAAAGCTTATGCAGGTATGGTGAAAGGTCCCTGGAGACTGTTTGGTGGCATTTCCCGCATCGAATACAGCAAAAGCACATCCAGCCTGGATGTCGCGTTGTTCATGTTGGGCGCCACATACCGCCGCCAACAGGGGGGATTCGAGATGGGATACCTGTTCACCTACATCAAACTCAATACCTTTGACTATGCACTTACCCACTGGTTTTCCCCGGGCCTTCGTTCGCATTCCACAGACGAAGACGGCACCACGGAAACCCTGTGGGGGCTGGATTTGGTGGCCAAGCAATTCCTGACGGATATTGACCAGGCCAATGTGGTCGATTTTCACCTGAAATGGGATTATTCCACGCTCGATCTCGCCAAACAGGATTCCTACCACCGTCTGTTTCTGCTGGGAAAATCCTCGGAAGGGCTCGATGCAACCAAGTACTATTACTTTTCCATGGATTTCGACTGGGAAAACCAATGGGATTCGGGGCTGCTTTGGGATATCGGCTTTGGGTGGCAGGCGCGAAAATACCCCGACGTATTGCCCTCCACGACGGAATTGTTCGGCAAAACACGTGTTGACAATCCATTACGATTTTCCACCGCGGTTGGATATCAACTGTTGAAAAATCTGAAGCTGATGTCCGGATATCGCTACGTGTTCGATTTTTCCAATTCGGTGCCTTACGTGCGGCATATTTTAAGCGCCGGCGTGGAAGGCACGTTTTAACGGGTTTCGATACCCAAGGAGTGCATCATGAAATTCCATGCGGATGGCAATGCCAGGCAAGACCGGAACGGAACCCTTGCGGGTCTGTTCAAAGCGGCCTTCCTCCCAGCGGCTTTGCTGGTGGTAATTCCATTGATGATGGCGGGATGCGGAGAACCATATCCGGCATCCGGTTTGACCGTTACGGTCAACTTCGATGAACTTCCCCAGTTGCAGTCATCTGGAGAGGGCGGATTTTCCACCCAGGCCATCACGGGGCCCACCGATCCCAACACGGCATCCGTTTTATCCGTGGTGGTGGGCGCCATCGTAATCTCCCGGTCCACGCCCTATACCAACTTGGATCTTACCCCTGGGGCGGGCGGATTTACATCAGCGGAGCAGGAAGCCCTCGAGACCGATGCCAAGAACTCGGTGGAATTCATCAGTATCATCCAGCTTCCCTATCCCAGCAATACGGTCAGCTTCAAGATTCCGCCAAAGAATGCGGGCAACTGGCAGGTGGCCGCCGTGGGATTGCGCAAAGATATCGGCGCCCTGGACGAAATTGAGAATTCCACCATCTGGTACGGATTCACCGACACCTTCATGAACGATGTGGTGGGGACAGGGTCGGTAGTGGACCTGACCATGGTGCCCTGGTGCACCGATAATGACTATCCTCCCGATCCTATTGGAGGTTTAGGTGTCTGCTAATTGATTACGGGAGAGACCCATCCACCGCCTGTCATCAGCC
>CAZOXD010000205.1:0-8247 GCA_964583525.1 uncultured Pseudomonadota bacterium | reverse complement strand
GAAGGAGCCTGTCTCGAAGGGTCGGGATTTTGCCAATATTCCATTTTTGAGACTGCTTCTAAGAAGCTTTGGCCTGGCCTTGCCAAACATCGCTGATCTGCTTGAGGTCGATCCGTCCCTGCTTGCCAAGGTCCTGGAATTGCGCCACCACACGGCGCCGGGCTTCGGCCACCAGTTCGGGATTGGCGCGGGAAGCTTTGAGTGCGGTTACCAAACCTGTGCGTGAGTTTTCCGGGAAAGCCATGATCACCTTGCGCTGGATTTCCTCGGGCGCTCCCTGCAGGGCCGTAACGACGGTGTTGCTGGGCATGGTGCGGACTGCCTGCGGCATGATGTCGTCCGGCACCAGGGGAATGGCCTCGAAGAGGAAGAAGCGTTTTTCTACCTCTTGGGACAAATTCGTATCCTTGGACTTCATGGCCCCCAGGAGATAATGGGTCGTCTCCGAGGAAGTATGACCCATCACGTCGACCAGGGCCATCGGTCCTTCCACTTCCACCAGCTTGGCGTCGGGGACTTTCCGGGCCTTGATGGCCAGGTCCATAGCCACGCTTTCCGCCATATCCAGCGCCAGATCGTGGAGATTTCCGATCTCCACCGCGATTTCCAATTGCACCTCGCGGGGCAGGGTATCCATGATGCGGGCGCTATCCTCGGAGTTGATGCGGCTCAGCACGATCGCCTTGACCCTCATGGGCTCGGCCTTGATGAGTTGGTTGATCTGCCCCCAGTTCATGCTGTCGAGAAATCGGAAGGGGTTTGCGCGCAATATTTCCGGGTTGGAGATTTCACGGGAAATCAGGAACAGGTTGGCATCCCGCATGGCGTTCAACTGCCGGGAAATGTCCGGGGGCTGCCCTTTTAGCACCGTCTCTTCCATATCCTGGTATTGTTCCTGGCCCATGTGGGGCATCACCGCCTCCCGGGCAATGGAAGGGCCCACGGCATGGATCAGGGCGCTCAGCTTGGGAGCGCTGGATTGCCAATCGGCGATCAGATCCTGCCCCAACTCCGGCCGCGAAAACATGCGCTTGACCACGCTGTGCCGCAGGGCTTCCAGTTCCCGTTCCTGCTCCAATTTCTGCCGTTCCCGCTCGATCGCTCCCTTGTCCTCCCTGGGCTCTTCGACCACGGGAGGCGGAGGCGCCACGGGCTGGGGCGGCACGGCCTTTGGACGGCCGGCGAAGATCAACCGGAGCAGCAATATCATGACCAGCAGCGCCAGCACCCCACCCACGCCGATGATCACCCAGGCCCACCAGGGCAGTCCGGCCAGCCCCTGGGGCTCTGCCTTCCCGAAGGGCGTTTGGGGGAATTCTGGAAATTCGCCTGCCACCAACCCCGCCGCCGCAGGGTCGATCACCTCCAGGTTCAGTTCGTCTCCCCGCTCTTCCCGGAACTCCGCCAGGATTGGAATGATGGTGCGCAGGTATTGCTGATTGACGGGATGCACGGGAGGATTGAGGACGATCCGCACGATGATCCTGTCCACGCGGAACTTTTCCTCGCCCGCAACGGCTTCTCCAGGAGAAATGCGGAAGCCGGGAAGATCCAGCCGGGGAGTCACGCCCCCGGCAATGGAAATCCGGACTTTTTCACCGGTCACGTAGGCCCGCAGGACGTATTGCTTGCGGGGCAACAGATTGGCCAGCCGCTCCCCGATCAGGGCCTCGATCCTGCTTTGGTGCCCCTCCAAGGAATCCACGTACTGCGCCGGCTGCTCCTGCGCCAGACGCTCCTGCGCGCTGGCCGGAGCCGCCCATACCAGGAGGCACACACCCATCCAAAGGAGCCCATGCAGCATGCCGGTGAATTTTCTCATTGCAGCCAATCCCGATTCGGTCAACGGCCCTGACGGAGCCGCACCTTTTCCATCAAATTTTCCAATTCGCGGTTTTCCGGATCCAGTTCCAGGGATTTTCCCCAGTACTTGATCGCCATGTATTTCCAATCCACAGCGTAATAAAGGGAACCCAACATAGCATATGCCTGCGGATTATTGGGATTTTCGTTGATGGATAGCAGTATCTGGTCCAAGGCCTTTCTGTAATCCCCATTGAAATACCGTGATCTCGCCTTGAGCAGGTAGGAGGTGCTCTTGGCTTCGGAAAGGGTTCCCTGAGCCATGATCTGTCCGATGGCCTGCCCCCCGCGTTCTTGTGCCTGCCGGGCCTGCACTCTGCGCAGGCGGTTGGAAAGCCGGTTGGCATCCTCGGCGAGGGATTTTCCCTCCCCATCCGCATCGCTCTTTGCCGCCTGCCAGGTGGTTTTCACGACCCGCACCCGGTCTCCCTTATCCGGGTCGAATTCGCCGGTGGCCTGAAGTTCCTCGGCGATGGCGGATTCCTCCACCGGAAAGGAGTCCTTGATCAGCACCAGGATTTGGCGCACCCGGGAATATTCGGTAACGAGTTTCGCCTTCTTTTTCTTTTTCGGGCGGACATAGCGGTCGAATCCGGGAAGTTTGACCTTTTCCGAATCCGATACCAGGTTTTTCGATTGCAGATAGCCGACGGTCACCTGAACATCGATCAGGTCTTCCCCCACCAGGTCTTTCACCAGTTCCAGCACGCGGACCTTGAGTTCCTCTTCCTCCTTCGCCACATCCACTCCTGGCGGCACGACAAACTCGACCCCTCCCACCATCACGGGGATCACCGCCAACCCGAACCCCAATGCCACCCAGATCCCCAGACGCACCAAGGGTGCGGAAATCCCGAACCGGGGGCCAGTGAGCCCCTTCGCAATATCAACGAGGAGTTGGACGCTCATTGCTTGTCTTCCTCCTCCTGCTGGGATTTCAGGAAATTCAGGATTTCATGCACTTCCCGGTTCCCCGGGTCTTCTTCCACGGCTTTTTCCCAGGCATCCCGCGCCCCGTCCAAATCGTTCATGGAGTAGAAGATTGAACCTTTCATCCCCAGATACAAGCTGCGTTCGGGGCCGGTTTTCGCATTGCGCAGGCTTTGGTCCACAATGCGGAGCGCGTCGGGAAACCTCCGCCCCTCAAAGGCCGACCGCGCCGCCTCCAGAGGCGTTGCGGCACGGGCGGGCGGGGGAGCGGCCACCGGAGGCGCACCCGCGGAGGGGGCCGAGGGCCCCCCGATCAGGGGCTGAACGAAAATGTTGGGTTGGAAGACCGGGGGCGCCGCCTGCTGGGAGGTGGGTGGCAGGGCCGGGGTTTTTTCGGTGGGCTTTGCCTTCCCCGCTTCTTTCATCAAGGCGCCCTGGTCGATCACGGCCCTCTTCCGGAATTTGGAGAGCATGGGGAAGTTTTCCTTGAGCACGATCACCCGGTCACCCCGGTTGAAATCCAGCCGGGCGACGATGGGAATCACCTTGTGTAAAAATCCCTCGTAGTACTCCGGCAGGGTTTCGTCCAGCAGCACCTTCACTTCCACGCGTACCGTGGCGGCCGTTCCTCCCTCCAGCACATCGCACTGATTGGGCTGGATGAAGATGGGGAACCCCGGCAACTTTGTACGCTCGTCGGAGAGGGCCGGCGCCTGGGCCACGGCCGGCAGAGTTCCGGGATGCCAGAGCACATTCACCGCCAGCACATACTGGCTGGGTGCGAGATAGTTCATCACCGCTTGGTTGATATCCACCGCCAGTTGCCGTTCGTAGGCGATCATCCGCTCGTTGAGAACGCGATTCAGCAGGTTTGCGGTCTGCCCCATCCCCACGCCGGGGGCCAGCGCCATCATGGCTGCGCCCAGGATCCACACCGATCTTCCGGAGAAGAGGTCGTGAAGAAGCCTGCCGCAATTGGATCCGAATCGTTTTAACATGCCGTTCATAAGCCTGGGACACCTATGCTTTCGGGTACATGGCGATGGTTCGTATTCCGTTTTTCATCCCGGCCAATCATCGCGTTCCGGGGTTGGATTGCGGGCCGAGAGTGCTTCCACCCGCTCCGGGCAATGGGGGCGGCGGACTGGCCGGGCCCCGCCGCACGAAGTCGATGAATTTGCGCACTTCCACGTTGCCGGGATCCACCAGCAATACGCGCTCCCATTCCTGGTGGGCCAAATCAAGATTCCCCATGGCGTAAAAGACCGAACCCTTCATGGAGCGGGCCTGGATGTGCTTGGGATTGATCTGAAGCACATTGTCCAGGTTGCGGATGGCTTCGTTGTAACTACCGGCCAGCATGGCTTTTTGCGCCAGTTCCAGGGATTGATCCGTTTGCAGGCGTTGAGCCTGTGCCTGGAGGGCCTGTTGCGTGCCCGCCGGCCCCGCCTGGCCACCGGGGGGAAGAGCAATCTGTTGCGGGCCCAAGGGAATTTCGATTTCATAGACCGGTTCATCGATGTTCAGCACGATGATGTTTTCTTCCCCGTTAAATACGGTTTTCACCCGGATGATCTGGCTGCTTCCCGCACTGGCCTCGGTTACGCGGATCAGGGCGTTGTTGGACCGGGTCTGCAGGATGACACGTTCAGGACCAGTCCGCGCCGGCAGGTTCATCTGCGTTTCCGCATCCGCGGGGTCGCTGAATGGCGATTTCGCGGAGATATTCCCGGTGGCATCTCCGGCGTCGTCCGAGGAGCACCCACCGAACACCCCTCCCGCCACCAGCAGGAGGGTCAGTGGGATCACACCCGCTCCGAACCTCACCATCCGCTTAAAACCGGTAGCCAAATCGCAACTCATACCCGCCTCCATCAAGTGTAGCCGTGGCACCGGAAGTTGGGGATTCAATTTCTTCCTCGAGAAAACTGTTGTAGGCGAACAATACCGAAAGGCGGTCTCCTACTACAAGGTCCAACCCGGTGCGGAAAATATTTGCATAGGATAGCTGGGGAGAAATCAGTTTGCTCACCCCCATGAAAAAGACCAACCGCGATGTGCTGCTCGATACCTGAATAATATCATATCCGAGCGTAGGCGCCAGAATCAGTCCCGTATCGAGTTCCATCGTGGTGGTCGAATCGTTGGTGTTGTTGTCGATGTACAAAATCAGGTCCGCGGAAAATGAGAACCGCCCGGTGAGCTTGATCGTATCCTGAAACGAGAGGATGAGGGCATTGTGGTCGACCGTGGACCCGCTGATCGTGATCGGAAAGGTGATTTCGCCGAAGCTGATGGTCAAGGCCCGCCGTTTGGCCGCCCTGCGGCCGACGAGTTCGTCCACCAGGATAATCGCGCCGGTTTTCGCTTCCACTACCTTGATGTAAACGGTCAATTGCCCTTCATTCTGGAATATCCCGATATCGATGAACCCGGTTACATTGAGCTTTTCCGCCAATTCCTTGCGCGCTTCCTGCGAGGGAATCCCCTTGCGCAACTTGAGTATCCCGTTGACGATCCGGGTTTCCAGTTTCTGGCACTCCTTGCACTCCACCAGATGCACCCGGGGATTGGCCTGGAACAGCTTGTCCAGAATGATCACCTCGGCCTTGCGGCGGAAATCGACGCTGACTTCACTTCCGAAATGGAGAGAATTGATGGCCAGGGAGGGCGTGCGGCTGGCGACCTTGTTGAGGGAAATGGCGATCAGGGTGATGGCTTCTTCCAGCTGAAACAGCTCCTCGTCCAGCCGGATGGAGAATGATTCGTCGACCACCGGATCGGGGATCTCCCGCTCCCCCTGCCCCATCACGAAGGAGGGAATTCCGGTCAGCAATAGCAACATCAACAGCCCGGCGCCAACCAGCGCGCATGGGCGCGCCGGCTTGGTCAGGTGGATGAATTTTCGGTTCGGCATTGACCCTCCGTGGTCAATAAGCGCGGTCAATAAACGCGGTCAATAAGGTTCCTCTTTACAAGGGTGGCGGCCAAATCCTCTTGGCATCAGCACCTCCGGCCGGCCCTGGAACGGGCTTATTTGAACAATACGCCGTATTCCTCCAACTGCTTGGGGGGATTCACCAGGATGATCTCCACCCTGCGGTTTTTCTCCCGCGCCCGGAGCAACGGCCGCCCGCGCAAATTCCGACCCTGCTCGTTCCGGTAGGGCTCCCGGGGCCGTTGATCGGCATAGGCCCGGATGGACAGCCGTTTTTGGGGAATGCCCATCTGGCGCAGGAAGCCCGCCACATTCGTGGCCCGGGCCGAGGAGAGTTCCCAGTTGGAGGGAAACCTGCGGCTCCGTATCGGTACGTTGTCGGTATGCCCTTCCACGATCACCAGATCCTTGTCATGTTCCTTCAATTCGTTGATCTTCCTGAACAACGGCGCCAGCCTGCGCAATGCCCGGGGTTGCATCCGGTCCTCACCGGATCGAAACAGATAATCCGAGGGCAAGGTGATCACGCACTCCAGCTTTGAATTCCGCAATTCAAAATTCCTGTAAATCCTCCGATTCTCTTCGAAATATTTGGCCAATCCACTACAATTTTTCGGGGCGGTGGAAAGGGTCGTCAACAAAACGAAAAAGGCGAACAGCAGGGCCATCAGGTCGGCAAAGGTGACCACCCACTCATCGCTGGATTTTTTAACTTCTCCCTGGCTCCTCAGGAAGGATCTGGATGCCATGGCTAAAGCCCCAAATCGCCTCGCGCAAGCGCGGCCTTCCGCTCCTGGCGCATTTTCGACCGTTTTTTCTTGGAAAGATAGATTTGCAAATCCTGATCCATCACATCCGGGCGCTCCCTGCGTTGCAGGTAGAGAGTGCCCTCCCGGATCATCTCATAGAGGCGGATGTAGCTTTCCTTCTTTCGTTCCATCTTCGCCGATATGGGGATAAAGATCAGTTGGGCCAGCAACACCCCATACAAGGTGGTGATCAATGCCACGGACATGCCGCCCATGATATCCACGATCTCCGCATTTTCTCCCGCGGCCCGGCCCATCA
The DNA here is from genome assembly GCA_964583525.1 of uncultured Pseudomonadota bacterium. Classification (GTDB taxonomy): domain Bacteria; phylum SAR324; class SAR324; order SAR324; family JACQKK01; genus CAZOXD01. The sequence goes on along the minus strand of CAZOXD010000205.1, from coordinate 1,448 downwards.
TCAGGATCAATCCGACGATGGTACCCAGCATTCCGAATGCAGGCGCCACCCGCCCCATGTATTGGATGACGGAGATTTCCTGGTTCTGCTCGTAATCGTACCCATCGATTTCGGAGTTGATGATTTCCTGGGCCATTTCCTCGGTCACCCAGTCCACCTGGACGAAGTTGTCCATGGCGTCCCGGAGGAAATAAATGGGCACGTCGGCGATCATCTGGTCCGGGATGATCTCGTTGCGGTACCGGTAATCGGCGAACTCCAGCAGGGCGTCATAGACCGTTTCGAATTCCTCCTCGCTTTTCTCCCTGGCGAATACCAGAAAGAAATAGAAGAAGGTCGCGATGGCCCTCCGCAACGGGAATGCAATCAACACCGCCGCGTAGGAGCCTCCCAGGACGATCATGACGGATTTCAGATCGAGGAAGCGCGTGATGCCGGCTTCCCAGGAATTCTTGAATTCCTCCAATTCCCGCCCGACCGCATCGATTTGCGCCCGTGTCGCGCCTCTCTGCCTCATCCCGTCAACTCGTTCTTCGAACTGGGTGATCTGGTACACGTAATAATTGGATTTATGATCGGGCCAGGTAATCCCGAACACGATCAAAGCCGCGCCCACAATGAAGCCAACCAGAGTCCCCAATCGATCGATCATGAGCGTCTTGCGCGGAAGTTTTCCGGCTCTTATGGGTTGAAACGGCGGCTTGCGGCACACTCCAGCGGAGATCGCACCGCATGCGCATCCATCGGGGAAGCAGGGAAAGTCCTGTATCCTGCTGTTTTTTAAGCAATTTGGATACCAAACCGCGCATCGGCACGCATCCCGGGAAGGAACGGGCGCAATTGGGCCGCCATCGGAATGGAGGAAATTTTGGAAGGGTCAGGCGCTACGGTTCTCGTTCCCGCGTTCCTTCGATCCCATTCGGCATGGGCTCGCCTCCATCGTGAACCCTCATTCCCCGGTTCGGTAGGACACGGGCGACTCCATTCCTTACTGGATGCTGATGTTCTTGCCGTCGAACGTGAGCGTAAACCAGATCCCGTTGAGCAGCACCCGCACCGATTTGCCGCTGTCCAGCAGCATTCCGTTCCTGTACCCCTTCGCTTTGGGGAACAGGGGCGCCCATTGCATGTAGGCCGCTTTGGATTTGGTGTTGGGATTGATGGTCGTGGCCACGAAATAAAAGCGGGTGCGGTTTCCGTTTTTCGACGAACTGCTAGTGATGGCCTGCCCTTTGGACAGATATGCGGAATTGGTGACGAAGGTGGCTGCCAGGGCAAATTGGGTGACTGCTGCGATGACTACCAGTACGGCGAGCAAAATAACCGCGCGCTTGAACGTAATCTTCATGGTTCCTGCCTTGTATGTGAACGGTTTCCACCGGGAACGGACTGCGAACCGGCTTTCTATATGGTTTCACGGTGAATTTGGGAAAAAGTTCGCTTTTTCC
>CAZOXD010000204.1:7340-8521 GCA_964583525.1 uncultured Pseudomonadota bacterium | reverse complement strand
CCGCCGGTTGTTCAAAAGCCAAGGAAGGAGGGGCGGCCCGAAGCCGGAAGGAAATATTCCGGCAAGGAGGTGTGTCATGTCGATCGCCGCTACCGTCGAGCAGCACCTGGCCCGGCAGGGCATCAACTTCGATGTCCTGGACCACGCCACTACCTACACCGCATCCCGCACGGCCCAGGTGAGCCATGTCACCGGAAAGGCCATGGCCAAGGCCGTCCTGCTAAAAGACGAGGAGGGCTACCTGTTGGCCGTGCTTCCCGCCAGTTGCCTGATCGATTTCGGAAAACTGGAGGCATGGCTGAACCGCGATCTCCTCCTGGCCAGCGAGGAGGAAGTTTCGGCCCACTTCGCCGATTGCGCGCCCGGGGCCCTGCCTCCCACCGGGGAGGCATACGGACTCCCCATGGCCGTGGACGTCAATCTCTCCCTGCAATCGGAGATCTACTTCGAGGGGGGAGATCATCACAGCCTGCTGCACGTCACGGGGGATCAGTTCGAAAGACTGATGGCCGGCGCCCAGCATGGGCATTTCAGTACGCCGGGCTGATTCGCCGCACAGAAAACGGCAGCGAACGGCAACGAAACGGCAGCGAACGGCTGCGAAACGGGAGGAGAACCGGCAATAGTAACCAGGCTGTGGGAACAGGGATTGCGGCCTGAATGAGGGAGTTTCCCCACAGCGCCCGTCCGGGGATGGTATTGTGCCCGGTTCTCCATGCTCAAAACCCTGCCCGGCGCCCCAGCCCTGCCCGGCAGGGTGGATGATCTGACGCGGATCACCGGGGGCTCAACGCGCCCCGCCCCCCACCCCCGCAAGCCCGTTCAGGGCTTCGCGGACGGTGGAGGGAAGCAGGGTGCGGCGGTACGCGATCAGCGGGGGGCAGGGCACGTTCAGGGCCTGGATGGCCGGCACGCCGCGGCAGGCCAGCAGATAATCCTTTCTCCCGGCATGCTTCAGTCGCTCCAGGCGCGCCATGACCTGTGCGGGGACGGGGTATGCCAGGTGCTCCAGGTACACTGTGGCGCCAGTTTCGGCCCCGGTTTCTGTGGCCCCCGTTTGATGGCGCCGGAAGACGAAATCGGGTACCAGGGCGCGGTTTCCGGGCAGCATCAGCACATCCTCCGCGGGAGCGGCCTGCCAGGGCGAGCGCTCGTCCTTCCCGGACACCGTGCTCCCGGCC
>CAZOXD010000204.1:4495-7240 GCA_964583525.1 uncultured Pseudomonadota bacterium | reverse complement strand
CCCCTGCGTTTATCCCCGTACTTTCCCCCGTGCGCTCCCCGGCCCGGGCTCACCTCGGCGCGCAGTTGCCAGGGCTCATCCCAGAGCAACAAAGCCGGGAAAAACTGGGCCAGTTGCAGCCCGTAGCGCGTAGCCGAAGCGAGAATGCTCAAGGGCCCATCCAGTGTCAGGGAAAGCATGGGCGGGGTTGCTCCCCCGGAGGGAATGTGATCCTGGGAAAACAGCAATCCGAAGAACTTCACGTAGCGCATCAATTGCCGCAGCCGCCGGGGCGGGGGCCAGGGAGAGGTCACCCACACCCGTTCCGCACCGAGCAGCAACCCCTGCACCTGGGCGGTGTTGAAGCGAAACAGCAACGACTCGGGAGTGAGCGGGTCCAGCGAGGTCAGGCGTTGATTTTCGGACAGATCGGCGAACATTGCCGCCTCCGCCTCCTCCCGGGTCAGTTCCAGGCTCCCGGCCACGGATTCGAGCAGGGCCTCCCGCCAGGAATTCCCTCCCGGGATCGCATCCGGCACAGAAATCGGCACAGAAATCGGCACAGAAATCGGCACAGAAATCGGCACAGAAATCGGCACTGTGGCGTCTGCAGGAATCCCTGCGGTATTTCCTGTGGGTATCTCTGTGGGTATCTCTGTGGAAATCTCTGCCGGAATTTCTGCGCGCCAGGCCTGCGCGGCGGCGTCGCAGAGAGCTTCCCGCAGCCGGGGCGGATCGACCCCTTCCGGCACCAGGAAGGCGCATCGATCGAGCACCAGCCGCGCCAGGGCCCGCGCGGCCTTGGGATGCATCTTCGGTGGAGCGCCCCCGCGCAGGGCGGATTCCAGTTCCCCCCGGGTGCGTCCCAGATGGGCCTGGGCCAGATCGATGAATGTGCGGGCGGAAGCCAGCCAATCCGGATGGTGGGGGTCGATCAGGCGCGGTGCGATCCGCTCCCCCCGCCGCGAGAACCAGAGGGAATCAGCGGTAAGCATCGTGTTGCCTCCGCCGTTCGCTCACGCTGCGTTCCCCCGGCGTGGGGGAGAGCACCTCGTAGAGCACCGCCTCCTTGCCCGGCGCCTTGCGCAGGATGCGCCCCAGCCGCTGAACATGCTCGCGCACGCTGGCGCTGCCCGACAGAATAACGGCGATGTTGGCGGCAGGCACGTCCACCCCCTCGTTGAGGACCCGGGATGTGACCAGGAAGGGCCAGCGGTTTTCCCGGAAGCGTTCCAGGATCATGCGCCGTTCCCGGATGCGGGTCTGGTGGGTGATGATCGGGAGGAAATACCGCCGCGCCACCTCATGGGCGGTGTGGTTGTCGTTGGTGAAGATCAGCACCCGCTCGTGGCGGTGGCGGCGCAGCAGTTCCGCCAGCACGGTGAATTTGCGCTCCGGGGCGAAGGCGATCCTCCGCTGCCGGTGGTAGGCGTCCAGAGCGGCCCGCCCCTCCGCCCCCCGGCTGGCCACGAACACGAACCTCCGCCATTCCCCGGCGCTGCCCAGGGAAATTCCCCGCTCCCGGGCAAATCCCAGATAAGTTTCCCGGGCCTTCCGGTAGGCCTCCTGCTCTCCGGGCGTCAATTCCGCCTGGAGGATCTCGGTGCGGTACCCGGCCAGGTATTTCCCGCTCAATTCGCCGATGGTACGGCGGTAAATCACCGGTCCGATCAATTCCCTCAGGGGCCGCCCTTCGCCCTCCGGCCGGTCCGGTGTGGCGCTGAGCCCCAGGCGGTAGGGAGCGATCAACACCTCACCGATGCGGGAATAGCCGCGCCCCCCCAGGTGATGGCACTCGTCGAAGATGGCCAGGCAGAAACGGTGGCCGAACAACTCACCCTTGCGGTAAGCCGAGGCATAGGTGGAGACCGTGACCGGCGCCAGGTCATAACTCCCCCCGCCCACCGCGCCCGGGACGATGCCCAACTCCTTTTCCAGCACCCCGCACCATTGGGCCACCAGATCCAGGGTGGGCGCCAGCACCAGGGTGCCCCGCTGCACGGCGCAGATGGCCCGCAGGGCCAGGTGGGTCTTGCCCGCCCCCGTGGGCAATTCCACGATGCCCCGCTTCCCCCCGCTCCAGGCTTCCAGGGCTTCCCTTTGATAGGGGTATGGGTGTGGCAAGGCATCGTCCACCAAGGCCAGGGAGGGGTAGCCTTGGGCCTCGTCCCTATAGGGTTCTCCCCGCCGCACCAGCAGCCGCACCAGGGCCCGGTACTGCATCGCCAGGCAGCGGTGCCCGCCGGCCCGGGGGTCCCACACCATCCATCCCGGCAGCCAGGGCGCCCCTTGCGGCAATCCCGACAGCAGGAGGCTCCCTTTTTCGTAGGAAAGCACTAGGGAAACTGGGGAATTCTTCATTTCGCCGGAATCGCTGTTGAGAGATGAAATGGGCTTGCCCCGGGGGTAAAGGATTAATTGAATTTTCCATTCACTGACGGTATAGGTAAGATCGAGGATTGTTTTTAAGATGAGTTTTTGCTTTCTGTTTCCTTAACCTTGATTGCCGGAGCATTTGCAATGGGAGAGCACAAACACGAGCACCAGCACAGGCATCAACCTCCGCATGAAGCTGTTTTGTTAAGCAAAATCATCACCGAAAAAAGACAAATCAGGATCACCTTTCTCGATGGGGATATTCTTATCGATGGGCTCCGCTGGCATACGCCCTACCACCTGGGAATGAAGGACGGCAAGGTCATCAACAAATCAGCCATCAAGTTTTGGGAGGTGATTGACTGAGTTCCCGCATCCCTTACCGGAACA
>CAZOXD010000204.1:0-4395 GCA_964583525.1 uncultured Pseudomonadota bacterium | reverse complement strand
CAATTTCTGCACCACATCACCTTTTCCGGCATGAGTCCTGCTTTTCTCTCGCTATATACATATATCCGGATTATCCGCCGAATCGAAAACTCTCCATGATAATCCGATAACCCGCTCAATGATCATAACGTGACAGGACGCGCGAAAAATCTGAAGGAAATCGCTGGGAAACCCGCCAAAAAAAGCCAATCCACCATCCAGGCTTTTTTCGGGGCCAGCATCTTCGGCAAATGGCTGATTCCCGCCGGGATGGTGGGGGGCTTGGCGGTGGCGTCCTTCATCATGTTGCGCTTCCTGGATTTCCAGCAGGGCGATGGCGCCATTCCTTTTTCCCAGGTGGTGTTCCTGACCGATCCGGAGGACGTGGGAAACGCCCTCGGGGGGGTGGCGGAAGTGCTGATCGCCATCCTGGGTCTGGTCATCACCGTGGTTGCCATCGTCGTGCAATTGGCGGCGCAACGCTACACCCCCAAGCTGGTGGAATTGTTCATCGCCGATAAGATCAATATCGCCTACTTCGTCCTGATGGTGGTGGCCAGCATGTATTCCATGCTGCTCATCTACTCCACCACCACCGGGTTTCTCCCTTTCTGGGGGTCCATCGCCCTGCTCACCATGACGACGATGATTTTGAGTCTGCTGATCCCTTTCTTCAACTATGTGTTCTTCTTCCTGACTCCGGGCAACATCATCCGCATCATCCGCGGCAATGCCAAAACGGCGATGGAGAAGGTGATGAAGTCCAAGGCGAAAAAAGAGGAAGTGCGGGGATTGCAAAACGACGTGGCCAACGCCATGGAGCAGATCAGCGATATCTCCCTGAGCGCGGTATCGCAAATGGACCGCAACGTCGCCCTGATGACCGTGCGCTCCCTGAGGGACGTGATGGTGGACCACCTCCTTCTCAAGAGGAAGCTTCCCCGCCGCTGGTTCGTTCCCGTCAAGGAACATTTCCCGGCAATTTCCTCCGATTTCATCCAGGAACTGTTCGCCGGACGCAATTGGGTGGAAATGAAGGGCTTCCTGGACATGGAACTGATCTTCAAAATGGCCATCCGGGACATGCCCGATGCCGTGAGCGCTATCGCCAACAGCACCAAGATCATTGGGCTCTATGCCATCAAGCTCAAGGACAAGCAGGTGCTCAACGACGTCATTCAGTTCTTCAACACCTTCCTGCGCCATGCCGTGAACGCCCGCAACCCCAAGGCGATCTACAACCTGTTCTACCAGTACCGGTTGCTTGGCGAAGAAGTGTTGGTGGTGGATCAACAATTGGCCGAACGCATCGCGTTTTATTTCAAGTATTACGGCCAGATAGCCCAGTCCTACAACATTCCGCTGATTCTGATCACGGCCAGCTTCGATCTGGCGCACCTGCTCCAGCGGGCCTACGAGATGCGCGTGCCCAACATCAAGGTCCTCATCAAGACATTCCTGGAAATCGACGACAATCCCGCCACCCAGGCCAACGAGTTCGATTTGCGCAGCGTCCGCAAGGCGCAATTGCTGTTCGGCAGCTTCCTGCTTTCCAAGGGGGACAGCGAATTAGTCCACAGCATCGTCGAGGATTTGAAGGTGGAACCCAAGGAACGGATGGATGCCATCCGCTCGGAAATGATGGCCGTCAAGGACCGTAAATTCTGGGAAGTCACCGACCGTGGAGTCGACTTTTTCTACATGGACGACGACCAGAAGAAATACCTCGCGGAATTCTTTACCCGCTTCATCGAGCCACAGGCGGGAAAGCAGGAACCCATCCTGAAAGTGCAGGAAGGCTAGGCCGGATATTTCATGAAAAAGGAGGCAGGCGAAAGGGAAGAGCCGGGGGGTGGCTCCGTTTGTACCCCTGGCCACAGGCTTGTGGCTAGGGGTACAAAGATCGCATCCTCAACCTTCCCGGCCCAACCGGGGCAAGCCCATGCCCATAGATCCTGAGATTTATAAATCCGTGCTGCGCAATTGGAGCAGCGGGGTCACCGTCGTTACCACCCGGGATCAAAACGGAGAACCCACCGGGTTCACCGCCTCCTCCTTCACCTCGGTCTCCCTTTCTCCTCCACGGATTCTGGTTTGCCTGGGCCGGGATTCTTCGGTGTATCCGGCGTTCGAAACGGCTTCTCACTTCGCGGTGCACATACTGGCCCAGGGACAGCAGGATATTTCCGGGCTGTTTGCGAAAAGCGATATGGGGCGATTTTCGAAGATCGAATACCGGGAAGGATTGGGAGGCGCGCCCCTGCTTTCCGGTTGCCTGGCCACCCTGCAATGCGTGGTGGCCGATACCTTCCCCGGAGGGGATCACATCATCATGCTTGGCGAGGTCAAGGAAGCGGTCTGGCGGGAGGGGGAGCCCCTGTTGTATTATCAGGGCGCCTACCATGCTCTTGGGCAATGATGAGGGTCTTGCGCAAAGAAAGCGCAGTACAGGGGGCTTCAGTTTTCCAAGCGCAGCAACGTGAGCTTGTTGAGGACGAGGTCGCGCACCAGACGGTTCTTTTCCTGAGGGAGCAGAATTTGCTCTCCATTCAGATACACCTCCACCCCGCTTGATTTACCGATGGTGAGGCGGATTTCCTGGTTGGCCTCCCAGCCCAGGGTTTCCGAGGGTTCCATCCGTACGTCGATCGGAGGAGCGCGGTCCAGGGAGAGCCGCACCCAGGTCTGTTCCAGCCCGCGAAGGGTCAACTCCAGCTTTCTGCGGGGCGCCCCCTGTGCCGGCTGTCCTTTGGAAGTTGCGCTCGCAGCGTTGGATGTGGCGGCGGTGGAGTTTGCGGCGGAGGTGCTGGTGTCCGCGGAGGATTCCGAGGTGGAGGCCGATTGCTCCGCGCTCCCGGTTTCCGGCGATCCAGACGATTCAGCCGGGGCGGTGAAAGCCTGTTCCGGTGGCTGCTCGATTTCCGGGGGAGATTCGCTGTCCGGGGTGCTGAAGATGAAGAATCCGGCGGCCAGCACCAGCATGGCCAGAGAGCCCCAAAGCGCGATCTTGAGGATGGGCGGCCGCTCCGGTTCTTCCAGGTAAAGCTTTTTGTTGGATGGTTTGAGAAGATTCCCGGAGTCCTTGACATCCAACAGGTTGAGTCGATCCAGATCCCCGTCCAGGCCCTGATCCTCGATCTCCAGCACCTGAACCATGTTGCGGAGAAAGCCTTTCACGAATGCCAGGCTGGGCAGCCCGTCCAGGTCTCCTCCCTCGATCATCCGCAGAAAGGATTGGTTGATCCGGGTTCTCGACGAAACCTCTTCCAGGGACATGCCTTGCCCCTCGCGGATGATCTTGAGTTTTTGCCCGATCTCGGCGAATAACTCGCGCAGTTCGGAAGGGTAATCGGTCATGGATGGCAGCGGGTGGAAGGTGGTTATTCGGAGGATCGGACATACCGTCCGATGATCGGTTGCAAGTCAGACTGTACCTTGAGAGGTATGTTCCCGGGCGGTGTAAGCAATGCATCCCGCAGGGCATGGTGGCACGGGCATTCCATCCCGGGCTCCAGGTTGCCGATAATGTGCCCAAGCAGTTTTTTGGTGGTGGCGACGTTACTGGCCATCACGGCCAGAATCGCCTCCACAGATACATCTTCCTCGGTTTCATGCCAGCAGTCAAAATCGGTGGCCAGCGCGATCGTGGCGAAGCAAATCTCGGCCTCCCTGGCCAGCTTCGCTTCGGTGAGATTGGTCATTCCGATCACCGCTCCTCCCCAGGAACGGTAAAGGTTCGATTCGGCCCGGGTGGAAAAGGCCGGGCCTTCCATGCATATATAGGTGCCCCCCCGGTGGTGAACGATTCCCAGCTCCGCCGCCCCGCTGGAAAGCGTCTCCAGAACCATGGAGCAAACGGGATCGGCAAACTGAATATGCGCGATGGCGCCCTCACCGAAAAAAGTGGATGCGCGCTGATAGGTGCGGTCGATGAACTGGTCCGGAAATACGATATGCCCGGGCTCGATATCTTCGCGGAGGCTCCCCACAGCCGATACCGATATCAGGTGCGTGACGCCCAGGTGCTTCATCCCCCAGATATTCGCGCGAAAAGGAATCTCATGAGGCAACAGCCGGTGCCCCCTGCCATGGCGGGGCAGGAAGACGGCCTCCACCCCGTCCAATTGCCCTCCCATGAAGGAATCCGAGGGCGCGCCGAAGGGCGTATCGATCCGGAGTTCTTCCAGATTCAGCAGACCTTCCAGATCATAGAGTCCGCTGCCCCCAATAATGCCGATTTTCATGGGTTCGCTCTACGGCCTTGCATGATGAAAAAACGCGGAAGCGGAATTCGCATTTGGATGGGTAATCTGCTCAAGGCTGCGGAGGGGGAAGGAGAATGGTGGCGAGACTCAGAATCGAACTGAGGACACGGGGATTTTCAGTCCCCTGCTCTACCAACTGAGCTATCTCGCC
>CAZOXD010000203.1:0-8537 GCA_964583525.1 uncultured Pseudomonadota bacterium | reverse complement strand
GAGCGATTCTTTCTCCCGCAGATCGGGGACAGGCAGGCATTTCAAATTCCCGTTCTTCAGACCGGGCTCGCAAGGGGATGGGTCGCCAGATTACCGGCCTGTCGAAATTACAGACAATCAGTGGGAGACGCCCGGCCCCCTGGCGGTGTATAATGATCTTGATCCGATTGCAGGAAAGGAAGTAGGTATTGACCTGTAAGGATGATCGAACCGTTATTCGGAGGAGTTCATTTTACCCATTTGAATGAGTAAAAGGCCATGACCGAGCGTTTTGTAGGCGGTCTCGAGCCCAATGAAGCATTGGTTCCCATGGAAAATTTCGAAGCACTTCTGTTTGATCTGGACGGCGTGATCACCCGGTCCATGGACATCCATGCACGGGCCTGGAAAAAATTGTTCGATGACTATTTGAGCCTGAGGTCCCAGCAGGGTCAGGGTTCATTCGTCCCCTTCGACCTGGATGCGGACTATCGTGCCTATGTGGATGGCAAACCCCGCTACGAAGGGGTGGACAGTTTCCTCCGGTCGCGCGGGATTTCCCTTCCCTGGGGGGAGCCCTCCGACGATCCATCACTGGAAACGGTTTGCGGGCTGGGAAACATAAAGAACCGCTACTTTCTGCAGGAAATCGAGACACGGGGTGTGGAGGTTTACGCCAGTTCGGTGCAATTGATCCGAAAAGCCAGGGCCCATGGCTTGAAAATCGCCGTCGTGTCCTCCAGCCGGAACTGCCGGCGCATTGTGGAAGCGGTGGGCATCTCCGATCTTTTCGATACATGCGTGGACGGAATGGATGTGGAAAGGAGTGGGCTGAAGGGAAAACCGGCCCCGGACATGTTTCTGGAGGCCGCCCGGCGGCTGAAAACCGAGCCGTCCCGGTGCGCGGTCTTCGAAGATGCCATTTCGGGAGTGCAAGCCGGAAGAGATGGTAAATTCGGGATGGTGGTCGGTGTGGACCGCACCGGGCATCCGGAAGATCTGTTGGAAAACGGCGCCGATATCGTTGTGGATGACCTCAAGGATTTTGGCTGGTCTGAAATCAGAGTTGATGAAAGAAGGGAATCAAACCGATGATACCTCCTGCTCTGGAGTCCATGGAAGCTATTGCGTCCGCTGCGGATGGCAAGCGCGTTGCTCTGTTTTTCGACTACGACGGCACCCTGACCCCGATTGTGGAACGGCCCGATCTGGCGGTGATGTCCGAAGACATGCGCCAAGCGGTCAGGGAACTGGCCGACCTTGCTCCCCTCGCCATCGTCAGCGGCAGGGACCGAATCGATGTGGAATCCCTGGTTAAGATCGGGCAAATCTATTATGCCGGGAGCCACGGCTTCGACATCGCCGGGCCGGACGGCCGGGAGATGCAGGAGACTCAGGGGGAGGCTTTTGTGCCCATCCTGCGGAAGGCGGAACAAGAGATGCGCGAGGGTTTGCAGGGAATCGAGGGCGTCCTGGTGGAATCGAAGAAATATGCGTTCGCGGTCCACTACCGAATGGTCTCCCCGGCCGAACAACCGCGCCTGGATGCCTGCGTGGACGATGTCTCTGGCCGCCATCCCGATCTGCGCAAAAAAGGCGGGAAGATGGTCTACGAGATCCTTCCCGATTTCGACTGGGACAAGGGGAAGGCGGTGCGCTGGCTCCTCGAGGCGCTTGAACTGAACCGGCCCGATGTGCTCCCCTTTTACCTGGGTGACGACCGCACCGACGAGGATGCCTTCGAGGCCATCCGGGATATAGGAATCGGCGTCCTGGTGGCGGATGCGCCACAAGACACCATGGCCCGGTACCTGCTTCGGAACGTGGAGGAGGTGCGGGTCTTTCTCGGGAAACTTGCCGGGATTCTCCGCAACCCTTAAAAAAAGTTGATAAAAGGTTTTTACCCAACCTCACGAAAAGTTGGTCAGGGGGGCTGGGAAATGAAATCCCTCTATTTTGGCGTTTTCGACACGACCTGCCCTGGTTTCCGGAACTCACGCCGGTCCCCCTCCCTCAACTCGTAGATTTCCCCTCCCACGCCGATCCGAATCGATTTTCGGATGGAGCGCTCGGCCTCCACCACCAGCACTTCCTTGTCCATGGTCAGGCGGAGGGCAAAATGGCGGTATACCACGTTCAACCGAATGAGGTTGATCTCCTCGGGCAGCCGTGGACTCAACCACAAAACGTCCTCCCGCAATTCGATGCCGGAATAGGCCCGCTGAATGAGGTCCACCGTTCCGGCCATGGCGCCGGTATGGATCCCCTCGGGGGTCGTCCCGCCCTGGACATCGGCCACGTCGCTTTCCAGGGCTCCCAGAAAGTGCCGCCAGGAGGCTTCCCTGTCAAAGCGTACCAGCACCCAGGAATGCACCACCCGGCTCAGGGTCGAACCATGGGAGGTGCGTTTACCGTAGTATTCGATGTTTCTCACGATGGATTCCTGGTCGAGTTGATACCCAAGTCGATCGAAAATGGACTTCAGTTCTTCCAGGGAAAGGAGATAGAACAGCATCAGCACATCGGCCTGTTTTGAGAGCTTGTAGCGGTTCGGTGAATCATTTTCCGCCTCAAGAATCCGGTCCAGGCGGTGGATATTGCCGTATTTCTTTCGGTATTCTTCCCAATCGAATTCGAGCAGTTCGCCGTATCCCTCGAACTGGCTGATGATCCCCTCCCCATGGAAGGGCACTTTCATTTTCCGGGTGATTTTCTCCCACCTCTTTAACTCCTCTTCCTTTAGCCCCAGAATTTCCACCAGGTCCCCGCGCCGGTTTTCGGGGAGAATTTCCAACACCTCCAGGGCCCGCATCAGGATCCAGACCACCATCACGTTGGTATAGGCATTGTTGTCCAGGCCGGGTTCATCGGCGCCGGGATAGGCCTCGTGATACTCGTCGGGACCCATCACCTTCTTGATTTCGTACCGGTCATTCGCCCTGTCATGGCTACAGATGCTCCCGCAAAAACGGGCGATCTCCAACAGCATTTCGGCCCCGTAGTACCCGAGGAATTCCAGATCGTGAGTGGCCTGAAAGTACTGCCAGATGTTGAAGGCGATGGCGATGTTCACATGGCGCTGCAAGTTGGAATTGTCCGGGATCCACCGCCCCGAATCCGGATTGAGATGGAACTTCTGGGTTTCCTCCCGCCCGTCGGAGCCGCTCTGCCAGGGGAACATGGCGCCGCTGAATCCCGCCTCCCGCGCCGCGTAGCGCGCTTCGCCCAGCCGCCGGTAGCGGTAATGAAGCAGGGAGCGCGTGATTTCAGGAATTCGGAAATTGAGGAGGGGAAAGATGAACAACTCGTCCCAGAAGATATGCCCGCGGTAGGCTTCACCATGCAGGCCCCGGGCGGGGACACCGGCGTCAAGGGAGCGCGTATTGGGGGACACCGTCTGGAGCAATTGCAGGATGTACAACCGCAACACCGCCATCAGGTCCACCGTGTCCCTGCGGGTGGCGAGTTCCACATCGATGTCGAAGCGTCTCCACAACTGCTTCCAGGCCAGCTGCTGGGTGCGGGCCAGATCGTTATACCGGCCCGGCCGGCCCACCAGCCGCTTCGCTTCCAGGCCGCATTCCGATATGGCCTGATCCAGGGAGGTGAACAGGGCCACGATTTTCTCCACGGTAATGGCAACGCCCGCGGCCGCTTCGACGGTGAATTCCTGGGCGATCCACCCGGGCTTTTTGTACAGGCGGCGCTTCGGCTGGAGGGATTCTTTTCCCTGGTACACCCGGGTACGTGCGGCCTCGGCCACCCGAATTTCGGATTGGTTGGACTGAACCTTGAGAAGGATCGAGTCGGGCTCGAATTGATCTTCTTCCAGGGGTTCCAGGTGCTGGTTGTGGAGTTTCTGATACCGGTCGACCCCCGCATTGACGACCAAGCCTTCGAGGGCCGTGCGGATCCTCAATTTCCCAGACCAGTTGACCGGTTCGATCTCGAACAATTGCGCGGCCAGATGCGGTTGCAGCATATGGACGAGGCGGCGCTGCCGGATTTTCGTTTCTCTTCCCGCCTTGTCCCTGAAATGCGCCTTGCGCACCAGTTCCCCCTTTTTCAGATCGAGTTTTTGGAGATAGTTCAGAATTTTCATCTCCCGCAGATCGAACCACTCCCCATCATCTATCCGGAAGGTGAGCGGGAGCCAATTGGGCCAATTGACCAGATCCTCGTTTTCGATCATCCGGTCAGCGACCGGTGTTGTGAGCCGGTTGAATCCCCCAGCAATATAGGTGCCCGGATAGTGCACCCCATCCGCCCGGGATTCCGGCGCGGCGCCCCGGGTGGCGAAATACCCGTTCCCGAGGGTACACAGGGCTTCCCGCAATCCCTCTTTTTCCGGATCGAAATGGTCGTATTCGAATGTCCAGCCGTCCATGGAAATCTCCTTTCAACAGGGAAAGCCCCCCCGAATTGATACCGTCTTAAATTGCCGGGTCCCTACACTAGGATTCGATTATCTGGATAATAATTATTATAGAGGAAGCGTCCGGTTGGGAACGGAATATGCCGAGGATGAAATGGACAGCGTGAACGTCCCACCAGATGAATTGCCCATTGGGTGCCTCGTGGAGATCCACGGACCGGTGATGGATACCGCCTGCGACACGCTTCCTCCCCAGCATCAGGCCTTTCTGGCGTATTCGGCAGGCGAAGTCTACCCCCTCGAAACTTTTCGGTATCTGGATCCTGGGCATGTGCGGGCGATCACCCTGCGCTCCAGCGCGGGATTGCGCCGCGGGGTGCATGTCTACGATTCGGGTGGCGGGCTGCGGATTCCGGTATCGGAAGAATGCCTTGGGCGGTTGCTCGACGTGTTCGGAACCCCCCTGGACGGTGAACCGGCTCTGAAAACCGAACAGTTCCGCCCGGATTCGACGACACTCCGCTGGGGAGGATATGAGGCAGCGCCCGGATCCGGCTTTCCCAGGCCGGCTTAGCGCCGGTTCCTGCCCACGCGATCCGCGATGGCCCGGGAGACCTCGCCGTAGAGAAGTCCCGATGCCGCCACGGCGGCGGCCATGGCCCACTCCCCCGGCTGGAGGGCGGTGGTGCGGAAAATGGCCTGGGTGGGTTCCCAGTGCACGGCCATTACCTGTAGCCCCACCCCTCCCTCCCTGTTAAATTTTTACATAATCGGTTTGAATTTCTCCATGGACGTCACAGGAGTCGTCCAGACAAGTCCAGGGGTATTAGCGGTTTAGGGAGTTACCAGGATTTTTCCTTGAGCATAACTCGTTTCCTCTCATCTCCCGCAGGTTCCAAATTGTCCTCATTAGCAGACTACCTGTGCGGGCATATATTGAGGGAGAACAGGTCAATTCCTCGACGAACAGACTGGATTTCCCGGGACAATTACGGGACACATCGCTGCAAATAACGGCGGTAATCAGCAAATAATCACGACAAGAATTCTTAACTACCCCCTGATTCGATTGTGGAGAATTGTTGTAAGTTACAGTAATTATTTGGAAAACCAGGATTCCGATTCCGCTATCCTGGGTTCGAGTCCTGGTGGGAGCATTATCGCCCAGAAGGGGCATGTCATTTTTGTGGCATGTTCTTTTTTTATGGCATTTTATTTTGCAATTTTTTTTCTGTGGCCGAATTTACGCCATCGGTATCAAACCATTCGGCCAGTCATGCCTGTAGGCTTGAGTCTTTTGCTGTGCCATTTTTGCCGTGTGATTTTCAGAAAAAGCCGCTTCCGGATGCGAAATGTCCTGCTTTTTGTAATGATGGGGGCGGGCCATACCAGAATTTTTAAAATGGAAGGGGCGCCTGCTTGTTCCTGGCCCCCGGCAGCCCCGGGTTCATCATCAAGGCGATTTCCAGGACGTATCCAACAACTTGAGAAGGCATCATGGGTGATATCGAAAACATCATTGGGAAGGATGCTGAAGAATATCATGACCTGTTGAAAAAGCTTGGCATCGAAGAAAAGGACACCAGCCAACATAAGAACAGGGCGCATCGAAGATTCAATTTTGATATCCCCGAGACAAAATTCATTCTCGTAATCGGGGATGACGTTTGCCTGCTTTATGATGTGTCCGTGGGCGGATTGTCCTTTTTTTCCAAGAAACATTATGAAACGGACATGAAGCTGGGCCTGGATTTCGATCGCAGGTTTCATGTGGAAGTGATTGTGGTCAATTCCTTTTTGGACAAGGCGGGATCAATGGATGGCGAAGCTTTTTTCCGGCATGGATGCCGGTTTATGAATGAAAGTGAAGGCTACCGGTGTGTGGTCGCCGTGTTGAAGCAATATCTGAAGTCATTGACAGATGAAGCGTAGCAAGGCTTTGGAGCACACGAACCGAGGGTAGTCATGACGGACCAACGCAATCAGACCCTGGATGGTGGCGATAGTGATGATCAAAGCAAGGACACCCGGAGTTCCGACCTTATGGCCATTCTGAAGACCCAACGGAATTTTGAGCATATGCCCGAGGAGATGCTCAAAAAGCTCTTGAGTGTGATGAAGGTCACCCATTTTAATCATGGCGCCATCCTGATGGAGCAGGGGAAGCAGTTCCCCTACACCTGCATCCTCCTGACAGGAAGGGTGGCCATATTTGTTGACAACAAACACATCCTGACCCTGCGGCGCACCGGGGAAATCATCGGGGAGATGAGTTTCATCAATGAAGGTCCCTGCTCGGCGACGGTCAAAACCGAATCGGAATGCGATATCATCCTAATTTCCAAATCCACCTTGACGAAAATCGGAGATACGGATTTCTATATTTGGCTCTGCCGGGTATTGTCCGACAAATTAAAACGCACTTCGGAACTGCTGTCCAAAGATTGATGAGGCGTTTTCCGTCAAATCACTGCGAGAATATCCGGTAGGATACGCAGAGACCCGCCGCCTTCATCATCCCCTTCATCATCCCCTTCATGTCTGGGGAGCGCCGGGGGTGGGGCGGACAGTTGCAGTTCCCATCCGCGCCGTGTCCTGAGCCTGTCGAAGGATTCATCCGCGGTTCCCTTGGCAGTTTGCTTTTGCCGTGGCAGTTCCTACTTGACCCGCTCCACGTATTCCCCGCTGCGGGTGTCGATCTTCAGCTTTTCCCCCCGCTCGATGAACAGGGGCACCTGAATCACCGCGCCGGTGCTCATGGTGGCGGGCTTGCGGCCGCCGGTGACGGTGTCTCCCTTCACGCCGGGATCGGTTTCCACCACCTCCAGTTCCACGAAGTTGGGCAGGGAGAGGCTCACCGGACGGGTGTTGAAGAGCAGCACCTCCACCTCGGTGTTCTCCAGCAGGAAGTCGGAATCCTCCCCCACCATGCCGGGCGACAGGGCCAGTTGCTCGTAGCTCTCCTGGTCCATGAAGTGATACCCCTCCTCGTCCGAGTAGAGGTACATCATGCGCCGCTCGTCCATGGGCGCCGGGGTGAGCTTCTCCCCGCTGCGCCAGGTGCGCTCCAGCACGGCCCCGGTAATCATGTTCTTGATCTTGCAGCGCGTGAACGCGTTGCCCTTGCCCGGCTTGACGAACTGGAAATCGACCACGGTGTAGGGGTCGCCGTCGATCTCGAGCTTCAACCCTTTGCGAATATCGGAGGTGCTATACACGCGCGCGAGTTCTTTCCGGCTATGGGGTTGGGAATATGGTTGGATGACGCTGGCCGTGACCCACCACGCTACCGGAATCGGGTGGGAAGAGGAAGATGGGGGCGGGCAACCATCGGGGCAAACGCATTCTGTAAATTGCTGCACGGTTATTTCACATCTTAAAAATTAGTGGCACGGGCGTCCCTGCCCGTGCAGGGCGGGCGCCATATTCCTGCCTCCCCGGGCCGGACAGGCGTGCCCGGCCCTCGAAGGTGGCCCGCCCCCACTCCGAAATTTCTTCTTGATATGTTTCGTGGATGAAAGCTTTTCCGAGAATGCGTTTGCCCTGGGGCAACCATTCTCCCCATTCCTCTCCCGCCTCAATCGGCTTTGTTTCGCAATCCCGATGTCTCCCCGAAGAACCCACCGCCTTCGGACGCCGCCCCGGCCTCTGCCGCCCCGGCCTCCTCCCCGCCGGGCGCCGTTCCGCCCGCACCCCCGTCTGCGGTCCCGTCTTCTGCGTCCCCATTGGCTTTGTTTCGCAATCCCGGCTGCGTTGTGCCACCCCCGCCCGCTCCTCCGCTCCCGGGCCCCGGGGCGTTGCGATAGCTGCCGTCCGGCTCGCGCTCCAGGGATTCCATCCCGCCCGGCACGTAGCGGTCCGACTCGTGCTCGTACTGCGCCATTTCCGCTGCGTCCCGTTTCAGACGCCGGTCCTGCAGCCTATGAAACTCCCGCAGCATCCGGGTCAGGCTCCGTTCCAGGGCCACCTCGTAGCGCGACAGCCGCGCCAGGCTGCCCCCGTAGGCGGACTCGTCCTCCTCCCATGCCGCCGCCAGGCCGCCTCCCGCGGCGCCTTCCTGATCCCCGCCCCGCAGGGCGTCCATCATCTCCGCCTCGATGGCCGGAACCCGCGCCAGCCGCCACGTCAGCGCCGCGATGCGGTTGGCCAGGGTGGTTTCCACGCCTCCCATGGGCCCCAGGTC
>CAZOXD010000202.1:7018-8693 GCA_964583525.1 uncultured Pseudomonadota bacterium | reverse complement strand
GCGGCTGCGCCCAAAACCAGCGCGGCTGCGCCCAAAACTACCGCGGAAGCTCATAGCGATGCGCCCGGCAGTGGGAACGGCAGAGCGGGGAAGGGAAGGAGGAAGCAGAAACCCGATCTGAAAAGCCCCGGGAAGAAGAGTCCCAAGCAGCGGAGGGCCAAGGGTGCGGCAGCGCCGGCCGTGGGTGCGTCCATGGACGCCGAGTCATGAAGATTTGCCTGTTTTCCTACCGGGGCAATCCCTATTCCGGAGGGCAGGGCATCTACCTCCACCAACTGACCCGCGCCCTGGCGGCCCTGGGGCACCAACTGGATGTGGTGGTGGGGCCACCCTATCCGCGGGACCTGTCGCGCTGGGCCACGGTGCACAAGCTGCCCAACCTCAATCTGTGGGGTAAATACCGCGGGGAATGGCTGCCGCACCCGGGGCCGATTCGCCTGCTCTCGCCCCTCAACCTGCTGGAATTCATGCTGACCCGGCTGCGGTTTTTCCCCGAACCGCTGGCGTTTTCCCTGCGGGCGCTGGGATGGCTGGCTGGCGCAATGCAGGGCCGCGGCTTCGACCTCCTTCACGACGTGCAGAGCCTGGGGTACGGCAATCTCGCCATGCGGTGCTTCGGGCTGCCCATGGTGACCACGGTGCACCACCCGCTGACGATCGACCGGCGGAAGGCCTTTGCCCGGGATCGCACCTTCGAGGAAATGTATCATACGGCCGTGTTCTTTCCGGTGGCCATGCAGGGCGTGGTGATCCGCCGGATGGAGCGGGTAATCACCAACTCCCAATCGGGCAAGGCGGCCATTCACGCCGATTTCCGGGTGCCGGAGGATCGTATTTCCATCGTTCCCGGCGGGCTGGACACCGGCTTCTTCCACAATCCCGGCGTTTACCGGCGCCGGAAGGACACCCTGCTGTTCGTGGGCAATACCGACGATTGGAAGAAGGGGGCCCGCTTCCTGCTGCACGCGCTGGCGTTGCTGCCCCGGGGGGTGCGGCTGCGGGTGGTGGACGACCCCTACCCGGCGAAGAAACTGCTCCACGAGGAGGCCGGGCGCATGAACCTGGACGGGAGGATCACCTTTCTGGGCAAGCTCGGGGACGAGGCGTTGCGGGAGGAGTACTGCCGCTGCACGATCCTGGTGCAACCGTCATTGTTCGAGGGATTCGGGCTACCGGCGGCCGAGGCCATGGCCTGCGAAACCCCGGTAGTGGCCAGCGCGGTGGGGGCCGTCCCGGAAGTGGTGAGGGGGGACGCGGGGTTGCTGGTGCCTCCCGCCGATGCACAGGCCCTGGCGGACGCCATCCTGGCCCTGCTGGACGAGCCGCACCGGAGGGAATCCCTGGGCCAGGCGGGACGGAAACGGATGGTGCGCCACTTCGACTGGAGCATCGCCGCGGAAAAAACGGCCGCGGTCTACCGCACCGTAACGGGCACAGGAACGGGAACCGCCACCGGCGGCCCAGGCACAGGCGGCACCGTCACGAACAGCGGGGGGAAGCTTTGCCCATGACCGGCCCATTGAAAATCCTGCTGCTGACCTATCGCGGCAATCCCTTCTGCGGAGGGCAGGGGATTTACGTATCCCATCTGGTGCGGGAAATGGCGCGGCTGGGGCACGAGGTGCATTGCCTGGAAGGCCCGCCCTACTTCGAAGATGGCGGTGAAACTGGCGGT
>CAZOXD010000202.1:3291-6918 GCA_964583525.1 uncultured Pseudomonadota bacterium | reverse complement strand
ACCTGGCACCAGGTGCCGGGGATGCACCTGTGGAGCAACGGCAACGGGGGGGGCGCGCAACTGGCGGAGTTCTCCCCCCTGCGGTTGTTCGAGCGGGTGGCGGCGTGGGGCGGGCAGTTTCCCGAGATGACCTCGTTTAGTTGGCGGGCCTTCACCCGGTTGCGCTCCCTGCTGGAGGGGGGCCGCTTCGACGTGGTGCACGACAACCAGAGTCTGGGCTGGGGGCTGCTGGCTATCCAGGCCCTGGGCCTGCCCACCCTGGCCACGGTGCACCATCCTCTCACCATCGACCGGGCGCGGGGCTTCGATCCTCCCGCGGGCTTCCGGGAGCGGCTGAACAAGGTGCGCTTCTATCCGCTGCTGATGCAGGGATTCGTCGCCCGCCGCATGGGCCACATCGTCACCGTCTCCCAATCGGCGGCGGAAGCGATCGCCCGGGACTTCCGGATTCCCCCCGCGCGGATCCGGGTGATCCTCAACGGACTGGACAGCGAGCGCTTCCGGCCCCTCCCCGGCGTCGAACGGGTGCCGGGGCGGGTGGTGTTCGTGGGCAATCTGGAGGATCCCAACAAGGGGGGAAGGTACCTGCTCCAGGCGCTGGCCTCCCTGCCGCCTCCCGCCCACCTGGTGGTGGCCACGGGAGGCATCAGCCGCCATGAATGGCTGGACGATCAGGTGGAGCGCCTGGGTCTGCGGGGGCGAATCACGCTGGAATACAAGGTGTCGCAGGAGGAACTGGTGCGCCTTTACGCATCGGCGCAAGTGGCGGTATCGCCCTCCCTCTATGAAGGGTTCGGATTTCCCGCCGCGGAGGCCATGGCCTGCGGGCTGCCCCTGGTGGCGGCCAGGGGCGGGGCACTGCCGGAGGTTGTCGGCGATGCGGGCGTACTGGTGCCGGTGGCCGATGCTGGAGCTCTCGCCGCCTCCATCGGTGATTTGCTGGGCGATGGGGGAAAACGGGAGCGCCTGGGCCGGCTGGCCCGGCAGCGGGTGCGGGAACGCTTCCGGTGGGATACCGCGGCCCGGCAGTTGACGGAGGTGTACCGGGAGACCATCGATGCTCACCATTGATTTTTCCAGGCTTGACCTGCGGCCCGGCATGACCGTGCTGGATGCCGGATGCGGGCAGGGCCGCCACTCACTGGAGCTGCTGAGAAAAGGCTGCCGGGCCCTGGCAGTGGACCTCAACCCCGCCGACCTGCGCTACACCCGCTACCTGCTCACGGCCATGACCCATGCGTCGCCCATGGCGGATGCGTTGCCCAAGGGCAATGCGGTT
Organism: uncultured Pseudomonadota bacterium; assembly: GCA_964583525.1. Classification (GTDB taxonomy): domain Bacteria; phylum SAR324; class SAR324; order SAR324; family JACQKK01; genus CAZOXD01. The sequence goes on along the minus strand of CAZOXD010000202.1, from coordinate 5,639 downwards.
GGCCGCTCTTCACCGGTGGGAGAAGCGGAGGATGCCGGGGATGCCAGGGGGGCCGCACAGGAAAACACACCGCCGGCCGGGGCGGGGGGCTCCCATGCGGTGCTCCAGGCCAACGCGCTCCACCTGCCGTTTTCCGGTGCGGCCTTCGACCGGGTGCTCTGCTCGGAGGTGCTGGAACACGTGGGCAACCCGGTGCAGGCGGCCGCGGAACTGGCGCGAGTGCTCAAACCGGCCGGGCTGCTGGCCGTGAGCGTGCCCACGCCGGTCACGGAATGGATGTACCGCCTTTCCAGCGACGATTACTTCAACACGCCGGGCGGGCACGTGCGCATCTTCACCCTGCCCCGCCTGCGGGCGCTGCTGGACGGGCAGGGCCTGATGGTGAGCGACGTGCATTTCGAGCATTCCTTCCACTCCCTCTACTGGTGGGTGCGGTGCGTCTTCGGATTGCATGCCGAGGGGCACCCGGCGATCCGCCATTGCAAGAAAGTGCTCACCCACACCCTGTTTTCCCCTCCCCTGGCGCGGGCGGAACGGTGGGGCAACTGGCTGCTGCCCAAGTCGATGGTGGTCTATGCCCGCAAGGCGGAGTGAGGGGCGGTGTCCCGCCATCCCCAGGATGATCTGGCCACCGATTGAATCCTTCGGTAGATTGGCCTATGCCGGGACGCACGGTGGTTCCGCGCCACCCGGATGGCTTCCCGCCCCGGTCCCGCGAAATCCCGCTTCGGTATTTCCAGGAGGTATCCCATGACCGCTTCCGGGAAAGAGATGCTGATCGGCCCCCACGTCTCCGTGGCTGGGGGCTTGGCCAACGCCTTTCCCAACGGGGAACGGAGCGGGGCCACCTGCGTGCAAATCTTCACCCGCAACCAGCGCGCATGGCGGGCGAAGCCGCTGGAGGCCATAGAGGCGGAACGTTTCCGGGAAGCCTGGAAGAGTTCCCCCATCCGGGAGGTGATGTCCCACGGCGGCTACCTGACCAACCTCGCCAGCCCCGATCCAGCGCTGTGGGAGCGCTCCCGCGAAACCCTGCGCGCGGAGGTGGAGCGGTGCCGCGCCCTGGACATCCGCCTGCTGGCCTTTCATCCGGGGGCGCACATGGGGAGCGGAATCCAGGCGGGTTGCCGGCAGATTGCCGCGGCCCTGCGGGATATTATGGCGGAAATGGATTCAAATGCGCCGCGTCTGTTGCTGGAAACGACGGCGGGCCAGGGAACCTCCATCGGCAGCCGTCTGGTGGAATTGGAAGCGATCCTCGACACTGCCGCCGGGGATGAACGGATCGGAGTGTGCGTAGACACCTGCCACGTTTTCGCCGCTGGGTACGATATTGCAGACGAGGAAAGCTGGATGGCGTTTTGGGAGGAATTCGGCCGCCTTATCGGGATGGACCGTCTCCGGGCCTTCCATCTGAACGACTCCAAGACACCACTCGGCTCCCGGAAGGACCGCCATCAGGTGCTTGGCGGGGGGGCCATCGGCGGTGAATTTTTCGGGAGACTGGCCAGGGATGCCAGATTCCTGGAGATTCCCATGTTCCTGGAAACTCCCGGAGGTGAGGCGGTGTGGCGGGAGGAAATCCGCATGTTGCGCAAAAACCGTGAAGCCGGCTGAGATATGGGGGTGCCCACGGCAGGGGTGCCGGGAAAAAAATTGCCGAATCGCGGGGAGGAAGGGGCGCAGCGCCCGCCACTTTACTGGGCGCGGGCCACCCGGTTGAAAAGGGTCAGGGTCAGCTTTTCCTCATCAGTCAGGCCGGAGCGGAATTCCCGGAAGGAATCGTCGCCAGGATTATCCAGGAAGTCCCCCAGGCGCAGCCCTAGTTTCCCCCCCAGGGAACTCAGGTTGGAGGATAGCGCTGAAGGGAGGGTGGAATAGTTCTCGATTCCCCCGGCTTTGGCCAGGCTCATCAGCACCTGATTCATGGATTTCCCCTTGGTTTTTTCCACCAGAGCCACCACCTGCTCCCGGGGTAGGGAGCCTTGATTGTCCGTGCGGGGGTCCCCCACCAGTTCCCGGAGCTTTTTCTCTACCACTTCCCTGGAAAGCTTGTCGGGGTCCATCCCGAACACCTGCCCGGTGCGCATGGAAAAAACGACCCAGGGCAGCAGCACCCGCAATTCCTTTCCGGCCAAACCCATCACATCGGCGGCGGACATGGCCACGGCGGAAATTCCGCCTCCGGAGATGGTCCAGTAGAGGACGGCCTTGATATTCACCGGCGCTTCCAAAGGGGCGGTTTCGGATGCGGCGCCGGCGGCAGCGGAATCTGGAGCCGCTTCCTCCTTGGCAGATTTCTTGGTGGCCGCTTTCTCGGTGGCCGCTTTCTCGGTGGCCGCTTTCTC
>CAZOXD010000202.1:0-3191 GCA_964583525.1 uncultured Pseudomonadota bacterium | reverse complement strand
GGTGGCCGCTTTCTCGGTGGCCGCTTTCTCGGTGGCCGCTTTCTCTGTGGCCGCTTTCTCTGTGGCCGCTTCCCCCGTAGCAGATGCCGCCTGAGCACCTTCCGCCGCAGCCTCTCCGGCCGCGGAAGGCGTGGGAGTGGCCTTGGGCCGGGTTACCCGCACGGAGGAGGCCACGGCGGCCTTGCCCGCGCTGCCGCCGCTGAGGGTATAGGTCTCCCCGCTTTCCCGGCGCATGTCCATGTAGGACCTGATGCGGTCCAGCATTTCCTTTCCGACTTCGTCCACCGTGGAATTGATGATGCGGTTGCGCACCATGTTCAGGATGGGCACCGGCATTCTCGCCAGCACCAGTTCCGAAATAGTGGCGGGCATGGTGCGCAGCATCAGGGTGAGGGGCATCAGGGTGGAGGCCTGATTTTCCTCCGGCTCCTTGCGGGGATCGGGCACCATCCTGCGCAAGGTGGTCGCCAGACGTTTGGGATTGCCGAAATCCTCGAATTGGTTGATGAAGTCCGCCTCCGCCGAGGGAATCAACCGGGTGATCTGGGCTTCGTCCTTGAGCACGTCGTCAAAGGAATCCATGCTGTTCCCCTTGTTGTTCATCAAGGCATCCACCGCCACCAGGGGATGTTCGATGGGGGAATCCACACCACGGGAAGTGAGGGCCTTGTACACCGTATCCACCTCCTTCCGGGACGAATGGAGCAGAAGGTGGGCCTGCATCTGGCGCAGGTAGATTACGAAGTAATGGCAAATCGGAGCCCGCAGCTTGGATTCCTTCATGGATTTGCTGAGCAGGAACATCCCGATTTCGTTGATTTTCTGGCCGAGAGAAACCCGCTGCTGCTCCACCGGTATGATCGTGATCCCGGCCGTGAGGAAGGGGTCTTCGATGGAGGATTTGGATTTCGCCGGCGCCATCATGTAGGCGATCACCATCCGCCAAATCCACTTGAAAAATTCCTCGTCCATGATGGAGCGCAGCACCACCCGCCTGTTGGCGGCCAGGGAGGCGTATTTTCGCATCAGGGAGCCATAGAAGAACACCATCGCATAGCACACTTCCAACCCCCCCTGGGGGTGCTTGAGGATGGTGAGGTCCTCCTGGATGGGTGAGGTGATGGGGATCTTGGGGGCGATCCGGGTGTAGATGTGCTTGAGAATGTCGTTCAGTTCCCCCCGGATCCCCTGGGATTCGGATTCTTCTCCGCCCCCCTCCCCGATGGTGGTGCCGGTGTACATCTTGAAGTCCTCCCCCATTTCCTTGTTGAGCTTGCGGCGGGTGAGGGACTTGGCCATACCCTGGGCATTGCGTCCTTCCGCAATGAGCCGGGTATTGGTCGCATGGGTCTGAAAATAATACTCCTGCGCGGCCCGCAGTCCGTCCTCGCTGAAAAAATCAGTGAGGTGCCACGGTGGATCCACGATAGGGCCGCCGGAAACCGATTCCATAGCCATCCACTCCTTGCAATCCGGTCAGGGCTGAACTTCCCGATGATTCCCACTCATATATCCTCCAAACCTTAATATTTTGCAAGTCATTGAAATAATGAAAACTTGTCAAGGGGAATCCAGGAATATGCTACCGGGTGTTCAACTCCTGCCATAATCGTCTTCGATGCGGACAATATCGTCCTCTCCCAGGTAACTGCCCTGCTGCACTTCGATGATTTTCGCCGGGGTATTGCCCGTGTTTTCAATCCGGTGCCGCGCGCCACGGGGGATGAAGATATAATCATTCGTCCCATGATTCCATTCTTCCCCGTCCCGGATCAGGCGCACGCTGCCCTCGGCCACCACCCAATGCTCATCCCTGTGCTGGTGGGTTTGCAGGGACAATCGGTGCCCCGGTTCGACCCGGAGCACCTTCACCTGATAACCTTCGCCCTCGGCCAGCACGGTGAATCCCCCCCAGGGACGGGCGATTTCGCTCCACCCATCCGCTTGAGTCAATCCCAGCTCACGGAGTTTTTCCACCAGCAGTTTGATGTCCTGCACCCTCCTCAAGTCGCAAATGAGGAGCGCGTCGTCCGTATCCACCACCACCAGTCCTTCCGCGCCCACCACGGCGATGAGGCGATTGCCTCCCCGCACATAGGAATTGCGGGTTCCCACCGTGACCACCTGTCCGGAGATGACGTTGCCGTCCCGGTCCTTGTGTCCCCGGCGGTACATTTCATCCCAGGCGCCCAGGTCGCTCCACTCCAGTTCGCGGGGGATCAACAGCAGGCGCTCCGTCTTTTCCAGTATGGCGTAATCAATGGAATTACGGGGGCATCGTCCATAGGCCCCCGCCACCCACTCAGGGTCCAGGCATAACCCCGGCCCCCCGTTGGTGCTCTGCTTGTGAAAAGCGGCGATCATGTCGGGGGCGTGTATTTCGAACTCTTCCAGCAGGGTGCCAATGTGAAAAACGAATACACCCGGATTCCAGAGACAGTCTCCCTCCCGCACCAGCGCCTCGGCCTTGGCGGAGTCCGGTTTCTCGATGAATTCCCCGCTGCGGTACACGCCCTCCCGCACCAGCGCTCCCTTGCGGATATACCCCAAATGGGTTACGGGCCGGGTGGCGGGCACCCCGATGGCGGCCAGCCCTTCTTCCCGAACGGCTGCTTGGGCCAGCTCCAGTCCCTGGTCAAAATCCTTTTCCCGGCCGATCACCTGGTCGGCCCAGAGAACAACGGCCAGGGCTTGCGGGTCCAGGAACTCCAGCCGCATGGCGGCCCAGAGGATGGCCGGAGCGCTATCCAGCCCGACCGGTTCGCAGAGCAGATTTTCCTCCGGGAAATCCGGCGCCAACTCCCGCACCTGATGCAGTACCGCGCTGGCGTGGGACGAGGCGGTGACGAGGAGGATTCGTTCCGGCAGGATTCGGCGGGCCAGCCGCGCGAAGGCATCCTGAAGCAGCGAGCGTCCGCTTCCGCTCAGGGGCAACAGTTGCTTGGGCATGGCGCTACGGCTCAGCGGCCACAGCCGGGTTCCCGAGCCTCCGGCAATCACAAGCCCGTACAGATGATCCCTCATGGCGCCATCAGTCCCCAAACGATTGGAGTTGCCCACTCTGGCTCTACTTTGCTTCCAGTGATGCGAATTGACAAGCCCCTGGTGCAAGAATCCCGAGGGAAGGCGGGGCGCCGCCTGAATTCCGTCCAATCTTGTGGGCGGCCCGGGAGGGGGCTATACTCGCCGGG
>CAZOXD010000201.1:3816-9079 GCA_964583525.1 uncultured Pseudomonadota bacterium | reverse complement strand
GCTTCCTGACCGCTCCCTTCGTGAATCGATTGAAATGAATTGACGGCTGAAATTAAACATAGCGTCATAAAAACATGCGTATCGCCCTTCGAGACGCCTTGCTCCGCAAGGCTCCTCAGGGAGGCGGTTAAACTGGGAACTGAAACCCGCGTCCCTGAGGAGGGCTCCATGGGAGCCCGTCTCGAAGGGCGCGATCAATATCCGGAATCATAAGAATCGTCAATTGAATGCGCAATTATATAAGTCGCAGTGTTTAATTGACGGCGAAGCCACCCGGCCGGATAGGGCGGCGGATGCTTGGAAGATGTCTGCTGGTTTGGGCTGGGCTGGTTTGATAAGGTAACTCCACCGAACCAACTGGAGTTTCGCCCTGGCGTCCCAATTGAATTTCTGCCGGGGCTGGGTGACGGCGCCGATGAGACAATACCGATAGAACAATGCGGGGGTTGGAATGTCCGATTTTCCGACAGGCGAACGGGATGCCATCCTGACGGAGTTCCTGGAGGAGGACACCACAGAGAACACCGCGGAGAACACTACGGAGGACCTTGAGGAGGATTCGCCGGCCCTGGTGCCGGAAGTGATCCTGGCCCGGAAGCCCTCCGAAGGTGCGGAGAATCCCCTCCTCGCCGGCGAAAAAATCGCGCGGGGGCGTCTCCCGGGGCTGGAACTGGTGCACGGCCAGTTCGCGCAGGCGTTCAAACAGACCCTCTCCCGCGCTCTCCACCAACAAGTGGAGATGGAGGTGCGGGCTTCGCGGGTGACCCGGTTCGGCGCCTACACCCGGATGCTCCCCGATCCCTCCTCGATTTTCCTGTACTCCATGCCGCCCTTGCAAGGGCTCTCGGCCCTGGTGCCGGGACAGCGGCTGATATTCACTCTGGTGGAGCATCTGCTGGGCGGCGGCGGTGGTTTAAAAAGCGGTGGCTTGAAGAAGAAGATGGAAAACCGCGAGTTGACCGAGATCGAGCACCGCATGATCGATCCCTTGATCGGCGACGCGTTGATGGACCTGGCCGGGGCCTGGCAGCGGGTCTACAAGGCCCAAACCCGGTTTTCTCACCTGGAGATCAATCCCCAACGGCTGACCCTGGCCCTGCCCAATGACCTGGTGTCGGTGTCGGTGTTCGAGGTGACCCTCGGCGGGGAGTCCCATGGCCTTTCGCTGTGCGAACCCCTTGCCGTGCTGGCGCCGATCCGCAAGCGGTTGCAGGGGATGATGCGGGGATAGGCACAGGAAAAAGGCACCGCAAATTCGCCCCGCGGCGGATTGGACAACCTTATACCCTGCTTTTACCCCGAAACTCCTTTCCATCCTGGCGGGAAAGAATGTTGAGCGCCGGGTTTTGCTTTTCGGCGCCCGGCTTTGCAGGTGCTTCCATCGCTGCCGGGTACCCACCACGGAAATGAATCCCCGCATGGTTTCCCACAGTGATTCCGCAGCGATCCCGAAAGGCCAGGGCAACCGCATTCCCGAAAAAGTTCCCGGTCATTAGGCTTGTCAGGAAGCTATTTCGGAATAGGGCGGGCCACAATCGCGGGCCGGACACGCCTGTCCGGGCCTCGATTCTCCCCGGGCCGGACAGGCCTGTCCGGCCCGGGGGGGAGGCAGGAATATGGTGCCCATCCTCACGCGGGCAGGGACGCCCGCGCCACTATTATTTTTTCCGGATTTGCATGTACCCATGAAAAATTTTGAGAATGCGGTTGCCCTTCCCGAAGCGCCGGGTTGTCTTTTTCCAATTCCAGGCTATGCTTATTACTATCTTCGGTAGTTCGGGGAGGAACACCGCCCCAGCGATATTGGGAACATAGAGAAAAAAGGCATGCAGGCATTACCGTTTTTCAAAAAGAAAACGCTTACAGGGCTGGCCCGCACCTGTGGTTGAGCGGCCAAGCTGAGTCCGGTCGGGTTATCGGACCTGTTGAGCGCGCTCCCGTATGAGGAGGATCCCAACCTGTTGGTGGGAACGGAGACCTCCGACGACGCCGGGGTGTACCGTATCAGTGACGATAAGGCGTTGGTGCTGACGGCGGACTTCATCACGCCCCCGGTGGACGACCCCCACGTGTTCGGGCAAGTGGCCGCGGCCAATGCGCTGAGCGACGTGTATGCCATGGGCGGGCGGCCCATCGCCGCCCTCAACCTGGCGAGCTTCCCTGCCGATCAACTGCCCCTGGAAACCCTGGGGCAGATCATCGCCGGCGCCTTGAGCAAGATTCACGAGGCCGGCGCCACCCTGGTGGGCGGCCATACCACCGAGGACGAGGAGCCCAAATTCGGGCTGTCCGTCACCGGGATCGTTCATCCGGATAAAATCTGGCGCAACGTGGGCGCCCAGCCCGGGGACAAGCTGATCCTCACCAAGCCCATCGGGAGCGGGGTGCTGTTCAACGCCAACCAGAAGAACTGGGTTTCCCCCGAGGCCATGGCGGCCTGCCTGGAGGTGATTACCACGCTCAACAAGCGGGCGGCGGAAATTCTGGGGGAGTACACCATCCACGCCTGCACGGACGTGACCGGCTTCGGGCTGTCGGGCCATGCCTTCGGGATGGCCAAGGGTTCGGGAGTCACCCTGCATTTCAACCTGGAAACCATCCCCGTGATGGCGGAGGCGCTGGAGATGTACCGCAAAGGAATGACCACCGGGGTGAATCTCTCCAACCGCGCCCTGGTGCACGGCCACCACCACTTCCAGCGGGACCTGCCCAACTGGCGCAAGGAGATCGTCTACGATCCACAAACCTCCGGCGGGCTGCTGGTGGCCGTTCCGGAAGGCGAGGCCGAATCCCTGTTGGCCGCGCTTACGGAAGGCGGCGTGCCCCTGGCTTCCATCGTGGGGGAAGTGCATCCCCAAGGGGAGCACTGCCTGGTGTTTTCGTGATCGGGGTTTGGCGGTGGTTAGGCTCTATTTGAAATGCGCTTTCGGCCGCCTCCTGCGAGACGCCCCCGAATTTTTGCCATTAAATACCGGCGGGGCTCCTCAGGAAGGCGGTTAAAAAGGGACACCCTCATCAAACCGCGTCACCGAGGAAAGCCCGTCAGGGCTCGTCTCGCCTGTCCTGAGCTTGTCGAAGGGAAGTGCGCTTTTCGGGTATTCAAACACTGCCTGGAGCCGGAGGTTAGAATCGCTTTTCCAGAATGCCCCGCAAACCCCGGGGTTGCAGCACGATCCCGAAGCGGGTGCGCTGCCGATTCAGGTAAGCGGCGCGGGCGCGGCCGTTGAACTTGTGCGCGCCGTTGGCCGCCGCGTAGATGGCCCCGCCGTAGAACGCCAGCGCCCCCACCGCCAGCACCGCGCCCAGATCGTCCTTGTCATCCCGGAAGGCCTTCCAGGTGGCATGCAGGAACAGCGCGTTGACCGCCAGGGCCAGCGCGCCTTCTCCATACCGTCCCACGTAGAAACTTCCCGAGCCTGGCAGCACGGCGGATAGTCCCGCGGCCAGCCAGGGGGATTTGGAGGGCACACCTTCCGGTTCTTCCAGGGCCGCCACGAACCTCCCCAGGCCGGGCGGGCGGAACCCGTTTTCTGGAATGGCCCGGAAGTCCGCCAAGGCCAGTTCGATGCGGCTCTCCCGGAGCGGGTAGGGCAGGTGGGCGTCCTGCTCCAACCTTCCCAATCCACGCAGGTAGAACAACTCGCCGCGGTAAGGCGCCATCGCGGAATCTTTCAGCAGACGGCTGAAATGATCCGCCGCGGCGGTGGCTTCCCCGCCATTGAGATAGGCCTCCCCGATGCGCAGCCGCGCGGCCCGGGCGAGCCGGCCCCCGGGAAAGAAATGGGCCAGCCGCTTGTATTCGGTGATGGCGCGGTAGTATTCCCCTTCCCCAAACAGGCGCTCCGCATAATCCCACACCTCCCGCTCGCCCAGCGCCAATCTGCCTCCCTCCGGCATTTGGCCTTGCACGGGAGGAGGCAGGAAGAGCCCCCCCATCCATGCCACCGCACACAACAGGAACACGGTGGCTAGAAGCGGCCGCAAAAATACGTGTGCGTTGCGCACTTCGAGAAGCTCGCTGCGCTCGCTCCCTGGCAACGCGGTTAAGAAAGCCCGATTCCCTGAGGAAGGCTCCAGAGGAGCCTGTCTCGCAGGGTCGGGGTTTTGCCAAAATTCCATTTTTGAGACTGCTTCTAATGTGGCCAAGGGGGCGGTAAAAGGGGCGGTGGCCAGGGAGGGCGCAGCTGAATTCGTGGCTTTCCGGGCATTCACGGTTTTATCGGTTTTTGCGGCTCTTTCTGTGGCCGTCCGCTTTGTGCGCGGGGCAATGGTGAATCCGCTGCTCTTTGGGAGCGTCATGGGCAATGGTGACTCCGAAACCGAGGGTGGCCGGGTGCGTGACGGGATGCGTAGTGTGATCGTATTCCGGGCCGCCTCCCTTCGATATCGGAATGCGCGGGGGATTACAATTCCACCCTTACCGGCAATCGCGGGGATGCGTGGCATGACAACCCACCGCCTCAGGATCGTCTCCGATGCGCTTCCGGTGCCGGGTCGCATCGCCTCTCGCAGCCACCAACCCAGCCGGGGAAGCGCCCTATCCGGCCGAAATCGGAGGCCGCTCCGGGAGAGGTGAATTTCCCGTTTCGCTTCTCCCCGCCAAATCCCTTTTCGAAGCGGGGGGGAAAACCGCTGGATTCCGTAATTCCGCTTTCATAGTATTCGTTAAAAAATATGCAAATATCCCTTGACACAAGGAGTTCGATTTGGAAAATTCCCGGTAACAGCATTTGGTGGGCAATACGGCAGCAAAATTGGTAGCGACACCATGGCAAGCGCTTCGCATTCCCGAATCGCCGGGCGGCATCCCCGCAGGGGGGCGGGCCGGATGGGAAAGGGGCCGATGGCAAGGATGCTGTTTGTTGTCATTCGCAATTGATTTTATTTTCCGGTCCGGATAGGATCGGCAGGAATTAAAAACTAATGGTGCGGCCGCCATGTATGGTGACCGATGCTTAGCACCCATCGAATCGTTTCCGGTGGATAATAAATCCGCATCGGATTGTTGCCGCAAAATCGTTAATGCAAATGCTTTTTCGATCGGCTGGTTTTAGGATCGGCCCGGGGGTATTTGATTTTTTGTTTCAGGTCTTGTAGCGTGAAATCCGGTGGGCGGCTGACGCCTTCCCCCCCCTGGTTGACCAATCAATCCTGGATTGAGCCAGGACGATCCCAGTGGGCTCCTGAGGTTGGATTTCCCCGGGAGTTCATGTTAAAGCAAGGGACCATTCAAGGAGGTTTGCAGCTTCGGGGTTTGAAGCAT
>CAZOXD010000201.1:0-3716 GCA_964583525.1 uncultured Pseudomonadota bacterium | reverse complement strand
TCCGAGGGGGCCTTGCACAAAAAATATCCGCACCGAGTCAGGTGGGCCAACACCGGTCGGCCACCAGGGGGCGGATGTCACTACAATGAGGATGAAGCATGAACCAAAAAGGAAATCCGATGAAAATATTCAAACTGTTAATCGCAGCCCTGTTCGTTCTGGCGCTCATCGTGCCGGCGTCCGTTTCCGCCGAATTACGGACCGTGGGTTACGTCATGGCGGGTCTGGGGCAGTACAGTGTCGATGACGGCACCGATACCACCTCCCAGTTGCGGGGTGAATCCCAAGGCCAGGTGGAATTCCGGGGCAGCAACGGCAACGTATCCTACCGCTACCGCCTGCGCGTGCGGGAAGATACCCGGGATTCGACCACCACCGTGTCGACCTACGGTGTGTTGAACGCTGCTGGCGTCCCGACGGGTGATACGGTCGATGTGAGCGACACCAGATCCACAGGCTTCGCCGCCGTGCGGCATTCGGTGGCCTGGAAGGTATCCGATCAACTGACCCTGGACTTCTGGGGGCAGGCCTTCGGTCTGGCGGCCTCCTTCACGGCCTATGGGGTTTACACCCTGGGTCACTTCGGTGACGGCATGGCGATTGGCGATAGCCTCCCCACGACGGTCGCCTTCTTCGTGAACGCCACCGGCGTGAATATCGATTTCGACCTGGGCGGCATGAACGTGGGCTTGGTCATTCTGGATTCCTGCCGGCCCGGTTGTGGCGCCTCAAGCGAGGAAATGACGCTCGTTCCCCACTTCCGTGGCAAGTTCGGCGATATCTCCGTCGGCTTCTTCATGGCCAATGCAACCGGCAAGGATTCATTGGACGAGGCCGTTGATCAAAGCGAGACCAACATCGAAGTGGCTTTCAAGACCAGCGCCATCAAGGTTGGTTTTGAATATGTCACGACCAGCGGCTCCGCGGAAGTTGACGGCACCGGGATGGCCTTGGGTGTGCAGGTGATGGACGGCGCGGTTGGCTTCCACTACATCTCCTACGTGTCCGAGGACGATGCCGGCGATGTTTCCGACGACACCGAGATCGCCGCTGTGTACGTGCACAAGATCAACGACAAGTCCAGCCTGGCCTTCGGTTACGCTGCCGTAACGGACAATTTCTCCGATCCTGCCACGGGTGCGACCTTGCTCATCGCCAGTCTTAAAAGCTCCTTCTAAATTCGGATCCGATCCGAAATTAGAGTGAGGTGCAAAAGCCCATCCCTCTCACGGGGGATGGGTTTTTTTTGGGGAGGGATAGAGGTGTATGGTCCGAACCAGTAGCGGGGGGGAATCTTGTTCCACAGAGAGAGGATCTCATGAACGCATACAGAACCATCCATGCCGTACTGACGGCCGCCGTCATTGCAATCGTTCTCCTACCCCTCCCGGCCGCCGCCGAGGTGCGGATCGCCGGGCATGTCATGGCGGGTCTGGGGCAGTACAGTGTCGATGACGGCGTCGATACCACCTCCCAGTTGCGGGGCGAGTCCCAGGGCGAGGTGAACTTCCTGGGCAGCAACGGCGCCGTGTCCTACCGCTACCGCCTGCGCGTGCGGGAAAGCACCCGGGATTCTTCCACAACCACGACCACCTACGCTGTGGTGGACTCTGTTGGCGTCCCGACGGGTGATACGGTCGATGTGAGCGACACCACAACCGAAGGCTTCGCCGCCGTGCGGCACCAGGTGAGCTGGAAGGTTTCCGATGCGCTGACGTTGGATTTCTGGGGGCAGTCCTTCGGGCTCCCCGCCGCGGGGACGGCGTATGGCGTCTATTCCATCGGCCACTTCGGGGACGGAATCGTAATCGGGGATGCGGTCCCCACCACGGTTGGCAGGTTTTCCAACGCCACCGGCGTGAATGTGGATTTCAATCTGGGCGCCATGAGCGTGGGCGCCACCATCCTGGATCATTGCAAGCCCGATTGCGGCACAGCCACCGAGAAAATGACGATCGTTCCCCATTTCCGGGGCAAGTTCGGCGATATCTCCGTCAGCGCCTTCATGTCCAATGCATCCGGCACGGATGCAGCGGACGCGGCCGTTGATGCCAGCGAGACCAACCTCGAAGTGGCTTTCAAGACCAGCGCCATCCAGGTTGGTTTTGAATATGTCATGTACAGCGACTCCGGGGATAACGAAGCGACCGGGATGGCCTTGGGATTGAAGTTGATGGGCGGCGCGGTTGGCCTCCACTATGTGTCTTTAGTGGCTCAGGACGGCGCTGGGAACGATATCTCCGACGACAGCGAGATCGCCGCTGCGTACACCCACACGATCAACGACAAGTCCAGCCTGGTCATCGGTTATGCTTCCGCAAGCGATAATTTTGCCGATCCTTCCACGGGATCGTCCTTGATCGTCGCCAGTCTTAAAAGCTCCTTCTAAATTCGGATTCGATCCGAAATTGCAGTCAGAAGTTTGAGAAGCCCGTCCTTCTCTCAGGGGGATGGGCTTTTTTATTGAGTGATGAAAGGTGTAAGGTTTGCTAGAAGCAGTCTCAAAAATACGTGTGCGCCGCGCACTTCAAGACGCTCGCTTCGCTCGCTCCTCAGGAACGCGGTTAAGAAAGCCCGATTCCCAGAGATCCAGGGACGGACACGCTTGTCCGTCCCGTCATGGAAGGCTCCGATGGAGCCTGTCTCGAAGGGTCGGGATTTTGCCAATATTCCATTTTTAAGACTGCTGCTAGGCAATCCAATCACCATTTACATCGGAGGGGTTTCATGAGCGCATCCAGGATCATACAACCTGTGGGATTCGCATTTGCCGTTATCGTTCTATTTCTGCTTCCCTTCAGCGCCGCCGCCGAGGTGCGGATCAGCGGGCATGTCACCGCCGGTATGGGGCAGTATAACAACGAACCGCCTGGGGGCGGGGCTTCCTCGTCGGATTTCGAAGGGGAGGGCGAGGGGGAAATCGACGCCAGCGCCAGCGATGGGCCGGTTTCCGCCAGGGTGCGCTACCGGGTGCGGGAGGATGGTGGCGGGGCGATCACCGCCATCCGCCACCAGGTATCGTGGAAGACCTCCGATGCACTGACATTGGATTTCTACGGGTTGTCCTTCGGACTCCCGGCCTCCGCCGTCGCCTACGGGGTTTATTCCGTTGGCCACTTCGCGGACGGATTTCCGATCGGGAATTTGGATCCGACCGCGGTAGGGAGATTCCTGGACACCACCGGCGTCAATGTCAACTTCAAGTTCGGCGAATCGTCGGCGGGAGTGGCGCTTCTCGACTCCTGCGAACCTGCCTGCCCCGGGGGTGCGGTGGAAGATTCAACCTTCACAATTCACTTCCTGGGGAAATTCGGAAGCATATCGGTCGGGGCGTTCCTCGCCAACGCCAAAGAAGAAACCTCGGATGCCACGGAGACCAATTTCCAGGGGGTCTACGACACAGGATCGATGGGCCTTGCATTGGAAATTTCCACCTATGGCGACTCTGTGGACAATAAAGGCAATGGAATGGCGTTTGGCGTTAGCGTTGGAGCGATCGGTGCACATTACGTCACCTATAAGGTGGAAGATAGCGCCGGAACAGGTATAATGGACCAAGCCGAAATTTCCCTGGCCTACACCCATAAAATCACCGACAAGTCCAATCTCGCGATTGGATACGCTTCCTGGAGCGATAAAATCACAACACAGGAACAGACGGACACCCTGCTCATCGCCAGTCTGAAAAGCAACTTCTGAACGGGGATTGCGGCGAG
>CAZOXD010000200.1:0-9154 GCA_964583525.1 uncultured Pseudomonadota bacterium | reverse complement strand
CCGGAGTGAAACCCGATCCGCTGCCAAAGAAAGGGTGAAAGGATATTGTGCGGCAAGAAACCATGAATAATCGAATCTACGGGGGATCGTGCGAGGGATCGTGCGAGGGAACGCCGGGAGGGAAGTGCTTCCCGGAACCGGGGCAATTCCCGCCTCCGTCCTGTACCCTGCCCGGGTTGAATCCCGCTTCCCCCAATCCCCTCGGCTGATGAATTTCCTCGTTCTCAAGCTCCAGAACTTCCTGCAAGCCTTCCAGTCCCACGAGCGGGTGTTCACCTTGACGGCGGCCTTCCTGATCGGTCTTGCAACCGGATTCGGCGCCATCGGATTCCAATGGCTGATCCAGGCCATCCAGGAGGGATTCCAGCTGCTGCGGGAATTCTCCCTGGACACCTCGGGCTGGATCTGGATCGGGGTCGTCCTCTCTCCGGTGCTGGGGGGATTGGCCGTCGGCCCGCTCATCCACCGCTTCGCCCCGGAAGCCCGGGGCCATGGCGTACCGGAAGTGATGGCGGCCGTGCTCACCAAGGGGGGGTTCATCCGCCCCCGGGTGGTGCTGGTCAAATCCCTGGCCTCGGCGATTACCATCGGCTCCGGCGGCTCGGTGGGCCGCGAAGGTCCCATCGTCCAGATCGGCTCCACCATCGGCTCCACCCTGGGCTATCTGCTCCACCTGCCCCCCCGCATGATGCGCACCTTCGTGGCCTGTGGCGCGGCGGGAGGAATCGCCGCCACCTTCAACGCGCCCATCGCCGGGGCGTTGTTCGCGGTGGAGATCATCCTGGGCGATTTCGGATTCATCCAGTTCGGACCGATCGTGACCAGCGCGGTCACGGCCACGGTGGTTTCCAGGGGAATTGCGGGAAATTTCGCCGCATTCGCGGTGCCTTCCTACGAGTTGTTGAATCCCTTCGAATTGCTTCCCTACCTGGGATTGGGCCTGCTTTGCGGGGTGGTGGCGGTGGCGTTCATCGGCACCCTCGACGTCATGGAGCGGTTGTTCGAGAATAAAATCCGCCTCCATGACGCCGCCAAACCGGCGCTGGGCGGAATCGTCATCGGCGTGATCGGCCTATTCTTCCCCCAGATTTTCGGGGTGGGATACGAGGCGGTGGAAAATGCGCTGCATGGAAATCTGAGCCTGTGGCTGCTGATCCTCCTGGTGGGGGTCAAGCTGCTGGCCACCACCACCACGCTGGCCTCGGGGGGGTCGGGGGGCATTTTCGCCCCATCCCTGTTCCTGGGATCGATGCTGGGGGGCGCCGTGGGCAAGCTGACCAACCTGTTCCTCCCGGTCGTCTCGGCCAGCAGCGGCGCCTATGCGCTGGTGGGAATGGCCGCCATGGTGGGCGCCACCACCCACGCCCCGATCACTGCGATCATGATCATCTTCGAACTCACCAACGATTACAAGATCATCCTGCCGCTGATGATCAGCACCATCATCGCCGTGCTCACCGCCAGCACAATGCGGCGGGAATCCATCTACACCCACAAACTCAAACGCAAGGGGATCGACTACGAATCGAGCCCGGAAACCAACGTGCTCAAGAAGGTGCGCGTGCGGGACATGATGCGCACGGAATTCGAGCAGATGCCCCAGGGCCTCCCCTTCAATTTCGTGATGGACCAGTTACTGCAGACGGAACGCTCGCACCTACCCGTCACGGACGATCAGGGAAGAATGATCGGCGTGGTCTACCGGAACATGGCGCAAAAGTTCCTGCGGGAAAAAGCGGCATTGACCGACATCGTGATCGCCTACGACGTGGCCGAAAAGGAATACCCGCACCTGCTCCCCGGGGATACGCTGGATCAGGCCATGTTCCGTTTCAACGAGTCCAAGGCGCGGGAGTTGTTCGTGATCCGGGACCTGGTGGAGCGGCGGGTGGTGGGAATCGTCCACAAGGGCGACCTGATCGATGCCTACCAGGGAGAAATCCTCAAGCGCAGCAGCGGCGATGCCTTCGCCTATTCCATCAACCATCCCCACCGCATGGAACCGGTGAAAGTGATGGATGGCTACGGGATCATCGAGATGGAATCCCCCCACAATTTCAGCGGAAAGCTGCTCCGGGATCTGGACATCCGCAACCGCTTCGGGGTAAACGTGCTCGCCGTCAAGCGCCAGGGCATGGATGAGGGCACGCCCAATACCCGGGTCTGGGTGCCGGAAAGCACCGACCGCCTCGAGGACGGCGACGTGCTGGTATTGATGGGACGCACGGAAACCATCGATAAACTCGGCAGCCTGTGGTAGCCCAGCCACAGGGCTTCCTGCCCACCCGGCTGCCGGGCTTGCTGCTCGTTCCGCCCCCGGGATCGAGACCGCCCTCCCGGAGGGCGGCATCCCCCAAGAACATTCGCCAAGGAATTTTACCAAAGAAAACCGTTATGACTTCAGAACGGAAATCCGCCAGGAAGCCTGCAAGCCACTTCGTGGATTCCGCGGGGCTGCGGCTTCACCACCTGGACTGGGGCACCCGGGGGCGGCCTCCCCTGGTCATGCTCCATGGCATCCGCCTGCACGCCCATGTCTGGGGGGATTTCTGCCGGCGCTTTCTGGAGCGGCATCACATCCTCACCCTCGACGCGCGGGGGCATGGGGACAGCGCCTGGGCCCAACAGGGGCACTATCACCTCCACGACTACCACGAGGATCTGCGCACCGTGATGGACGCACGGGCCCTGGAGCCATTCACCCTGATCGGGCACTCCCTGGGGGCGCGGGTGGCGCTGCTCTACGCCCACCTGCATCCCGGACAGGTGAAACGCCTGGTGCTGGTGGACATGGGCGCCGGGCTGCCTCCCTCGGCGGGCAGGCAGGATTTCTCCCGCGTCACCGAAACCCCGCCCCCGCAGGATTTCGCCTCCCCCGAGGAGGCCATCGCCTATCTGGGGGGCATCCTGCGTCTGGGGCCGCGCGAACTGATCGCGGAGAGCGTCCGTCACGGGCTGCGGGAACTGCCCGCTGGGCGGCATACCTGGAAGTACGATCCTGCCCTGGGCGGCCCGCCCCAGCCCCGCCCCGGCGTCCGGGAGTGGGACCTGTGGGAGGCGGCCCGCGGCGTTGACTGTCCCACGCTTCTCCTTCATGGTGAATACAGCCAAGTGGTCACGCCGGAGATCGTGGAACGGATGCTTTCGGAAATGAAGGACTGCCGCGCCGAACGCATCGAACGCGCCGGTCATGCGTTGTTCACGGACAACCCGGAACGCTTCGCGGAAAGCGTGGGCCGCTTTATCGATGAAACGGGCGGGCCCTGACCCCGCCCGGTTGCGAGGCTCTGTTAAAACACCCAAAAAGCGCACTTCGAGACGAGCCCTGACGGGCTCTCCTCAGTGACGCGGATTAATGAGATTTCCAGTACATACCGCCTTCCTGAGGAGCCCCGCCGGTAGTTAATGGCAAAAATTCGGGGGCGTCTCGAAGGAGGCAGCCAAACCCGCTTTTTAGACACAGCCGTATGCTCCCGACTCCCGGCCGGGACATCCCCGGCGAATTCCGCGCATAATTTCCCCTAACCACTACCATCCGGCCATCCAGTCATCCCGCCCTCCCATTCCAAACTCCTGCCCCACGGCGCTATTACTTATGAAACAGCCGCACCCATGAAACAACCGTTGAAGATCGCCCACGCATCGGACGTTCACCTGGATACAGATTACTTCGGCGGAGAGGAAAACCGGGCCTCCCGGGATCATTGCCGGGAAATCTTCCAACGCCTGCTGGAGGAAATCAGCGCGGAACGGCCCCACCTGTTCCTGCTGCCGGGCGACCTCTTCGACTCCAACCGCGCCACGGACGATACCATCCGCTGGAGCATGGAAAAGCTGGGGGCGCTGCCTTTTCCCGTGGCGATGATTCCCGGCAACCACGACTGCCTGGAGGAAGGCTCCATCTTCAAGCGCTACGATTTTTCCGGAATTCCCAACCTGGAAATGCTGCTGGCCGGCGAGGGAGAAACGGTGGAACTGCCCGCCCTGGGCGCGGCCATCTGGGGAAAGGGGATGGTGGAACACTCCACCGAGTTTCAGCCTCTGGACGGGCTGCCTCCGGCCGGGGAGGGCCGCTGGAACCTGGCCATGGGCCATGGCATCTACGTGGGACGCGAGGGGATGGGGTACCGCTCCTCTCCCGTGGAAGCCCGGCAGATTTCCCGCTCCGGCTATGACTACATTGCCCTGGGGCATCACCACGCCCTGCTGGACGTGAGCGCCAACGGCACCCCGGCCTACTATTGCGGTTCCCCGGTGCCCATCTCTCCGGAGCGCCACGGCACCTGGCTGCTGGTGGAACTGGAGGAGGGCCGGCCCGCTACGGTTACCGTGCGCACCCTGGAGCATTCGTAGGAATGGGGCCGGTGAGTCCTGTAACTTGAGAGACCGTAATTCCAATTCTTCACCACCGGGTCACACTCCGTTTTCCAGTCCTTAATTTTTTCACGGATCAGGCCGATAATGCTATGCTCCGCATGGGATTGATTTTCTCCATCTCCATCATGACAAGATCGGCAACGGGGAAATTTCATGGCTCGGTCCAAATCCAACTCGAATGCTGACATAAAACCCCGGCAGGTTAAAATTTCCACCCTCGGGCGCTTTTCCGTCGAAGTCGATGGAAACCCGCTGCGGTTCGGTACCAAGACGCAGCGCAAACCCCTGGAACTTTTGAAAGTGCTGGTTGCGCTGGGGGGAGAAGGCGTATCCGTCGAAAGCCTGAGCGAATCATTGTGGCCGGAGTCGGACGGCGACAAGGCCTACAACGCCTTCGGTACGACCCTGAGCCGGCTGCGAAATTTGATCGGGCGGGAGGCGCTGCACTTGCAGGATAGCCGCCTCGGCCTTGATCCACATGCCTGCCGGGTGGATGCCCGGGAATTCACGGGGCTTCTCACGTTGGCTTCCCAGGCTATCAATGCTGGAAATGGCAAAGCGGCATGGGAGCATCTGGAGGGTGCCTTTTCTCTGTATCAGGGGCCATTCCTGGAAGGCGAGTTCGACCCGCCGGAAATTCTCTCGGCCCGCGATAGGCTGCACAGCCAGTTTGTGCGGCACGTTAAGGAACTGGGGGAGTTTTTCTTGCAAAAAAAGCAAACCGAGAAAGCAATTTCCCTCTATCAGAAAGGCTTGGAAGTCGATGACCTTTGCGAGGAATTCTATCAAAATCTAATGGACTGCTACCGGCGGCAGGGAAGGCTGGCGGAGGGAATCGCCGTCTATCAGCGCTGCCGACAAACGTTGCAGGCTAGAATGGATGTGGAACCCTCGCCCGAAACCGAGCAGGTCTATCAATCTCTCCTGGCCGATCAGAAGCTGAAATCATCCCCAACGGTGGCGCCCGCAGTTTCTCCCCAGGAACCGCCCACTGAGGCGGAAAAACCGATTTCTCTCCCGGAAACCCCCAAAATCACCGGTGAGCGCCGCCAAGCCACCGTGGCCATTTTTGCGCTCTCCGGATATGGGGCCTTGAGCGAAAAACTCGACCCGGAGGAAGTGGATGGAATTATGAGCCGCATCGGAAAAGAGGTGCAACGCATCGTGGAATACCATGGGGGCATCGTCAATCAGGTGGTGCGGGATGAGATCGAGGCGATTTTCGGCATTCCCTCCGCCCACGAGGACGATCCGGTGCGCGCCGTCAGAGCCGCCTTGGAACTGCATGAGGCAGTGCGCCGGATCGCTCCGCGGGTGGAGGAGAGCATTGGAGTGCCCTTGCGAATGCACACCGGTCTCAACAGCGGTCTCATCGTGACGCATCCACAGGATGGTCGATACGGAATAACCGGCGACACCGTGACGACTGGCGCGTATCTGGCCAAGCGGGCCAAGCCCGATGAAATCCTGATCGGCGCGGAAACCAACCGCTTGACGGCGCCCTTCTTTCAATCCGAGGAATTGCAGCCGCTCAAATTGCAGGGCAAGTCCCAGACCCTGGAAGCCTACCGGATAACAGGAGAATCCAAGGCGGAGACCCGCTTGGAAGCCGCCGAGGAAAGGGGATTTACCGACTTCATCGGTCGGGAACACGAGTTGGAGGCGCTTCACGCCAACCTGGCAACCGCCAGCGAGGGCAGGGGGCAATTCGTTTCGGTGGCTGGGGAGGCGGGGGTGGGCAAAAGCCGTCTGCTCCATGAATTCCGCCAGGGGCTGGATCGCAACAAAATCACGGTGCTGGAGGGCCGCTGCCAGTCCTACGGCAGCGACACGCCCTACCTCCCCTTCATCAATGCGCTCAGACGGGGACTGCGCCTGCTGGAAGAGGATTCGCCGGCGCAATTGCTGGAAAAGGCCGTCACGAACATCAGGGCCATCGACGAGGACCTGGAACCCTACCTGCCCCTCTACCTGCACCTGCTGTCCATCCAGAGCGGGGACTACCCGCTGCCCAAGCGTCTGCACGGACCAGAGCTGGCGGCCGCCCTGCGGGACGCCCTGAGCGCCATTTTTACTTTGGCTGCCAACAACCAACCCATGGTGGTCATCTTCGAGGACTGGCACTGGGTTGACGAGGCCTCCGCCGCGGCTTTGCAGAACCTGCTCGGCGTGATGGCCACCTATCCACTGCTGGTGGTGGTGTTGTACCGGCCCGATTATTCATCCACCTGGGGCAGTCCGGAGCATCACACGCCCATCGTCCTGCATCCCCTGGAACGGCGGTATGACGAGTCAATGTTGAAAGCCGCCCTGAAAACAGACCGGTTACCGGAGGGGCTGTCGGAATTGATCCTTGAGCGTACGGGAGGCAACCCATTTTTCATTGAGGAGGTGTGCCGGGCGCTCATCGAAGAGGGCAGCATTGCCGTGAATAAGGGAGCCGCAAAATTGCTGCGCCCCCTGGAGGAAATCGCGCTGCCCGATACGGTGCAGGCGGTGATCCAAACCCGCCTGGATGGCCTGGGGCCCCATACCCGGGAAACACTCGGCCTGGCTTCCGTCATCGGACGGGAGTTTTCCCGAAGCATATTGGCCCATATTTCCAGCGGCCAATCACGCCTCTCTGCCGACCTGGAAGAACTGAAGACCCTGGAACTGATCCAGCAAACCCGCGTGGTGCCCGAGGCGGCCTACCTGTTCAAGCACGTCCTCACCCAGGAAGTGACCTATAACACCTTGCTCCTACAAAAAAGAAAGGAACTGCACGGGATAGTGGGCCGGGCCATCGAGGCGTTGTACCCGGACCGCATCGAGGAGCAGTCGGAACGGCTGGCCCATCATTACAGCGTAGCGGAGCATTGGGAGAAAGCGGCGGAGTACGGAAAACGGGCAGGCGAAAAGGCCAAGGGATTGAGCCAATACCAGGAGTCGATTGATTTCTATGAGCGATCGGTTAAATGGCTTTTGGAATTGCCGGAATCCCGCTCCCGGCAGGAAAATTTGGTCGATATGCAATTAGAATTGGTTTGGAATTTTATCATTCTGGGGCGTTGGGACGAGTCGCTGCAGGTTTGCCAGACCGCCGAGCCAATGGCCCAGGAACTGGCGGACCGAATCCGCCTGGGAATGATTCATTGTGGAATTGCTTCTTCTTGTATTTACACAGGTGATCACAAAAAAGCTGAATATCATTACCAACAGTCTTTTGAGCATTTCGAAAGTTCAGGAGATGAATTATTCATCGCAATCGGAAGGCACTGGGTCGGCACCTCTTACCTTGGCCCCGGCCTGTGGAAAAAGGCGGAACCTTTCATTTCAGGAGCCCTTCACACCTACGAGAAGCTGGATAGCCTTACATCTTTCGGTTTCGGTTTTTATCTCATGGCTGGAATGTGTGGATACGCCCATGCGGGGTATTGTTTGGCCGTGCAGGGACGGAACCGGGAGGCCGCTGAAAATTTTGCGAAGGTCACATCGTCGGAAATTCAGGAAGCCGGCAACCTTCCGTCGAAATCGGTTTATTTATCGTGGCATGGGCTGTACGTCGCCCTGGTTGGGGAGGACCGGGTCGAGGCTGAATTGCGGGCCGATCAATTAATGGAACTCGCTGAAAAATCCGACTCCCCTTTTCAGGTGTTGGGGGTATACGTGGCGAAAACGAACATACTGATGGGAAAGGAAAACTACGAAGGTGTCCGGAACTGGGGTGAAAAGGCGCTCCGGACCATCGAGGGGAAAAACATCCGGAGCGGTCACGTGGGAAACCTACATTACAACCTGGCGCGGGCCATCCTGGAGTTGGGCGATTACGATGCCGCCAAAAGGCATTATGAGGAGGGACAGCCCCTGGCGGAGCCATCGCCCCACTGGTGGGGGCCACGTTACGACTTCCTCAAGGGCTTGCTATTGGCCCGTGCCCTCGAACCCGATTATGAGCAGGCGGAGACCCTGTTCGAGCAATCCGCGGCCAACGACATGGAAGTGGGGGCATACGTTCCCGCCGCTCAGACCCGCTACCACTTGGCCCGCATGCTCGCCAGGAAGGGCGATGTTGACCACGCCCGCGAAATCCTTTCCGCGTTGAAGAAACAGTTCAAACAGTGGGCCATCCCCGTCTGGGAAAAGAAGTGCCAGCAGGCTCTGGCGGAAATCAAGTCCGGCTGAACCACCTCAATTCTGTTTTTACCCCCGTCCAAATACACGATTGGAACTGTCCCCAAGGTACGGATTTTTTTCAATCTGTACGCTATCCGTACCTGCCCGGTGACCAATCCGTTATGCGGTTTCCCCTATGCTCAACTCAACACGGGCGATCGACCCATTTCAAAGTTCCAGGGATGACGTCCGAACATGAACCGAATCGAGCAAGGGGAACATCATGAACACGATCCAAGCCACCGCATCTTTTCAACCCTCCTCCATCCCTGCGCCGCGCGGCTATAACACGCAAGGATTGGCCACTGCCCACCAATGGCTGCGCTCGGCCATGACCTCCGTCAGGGAAAGCCTGGCGCGCCACGCCGATCGCACGGAAGAAAAGCGGCGGCTCCGCGCCATAAAGCAATACCACCGCAATCGGGCCCGGTTGCCGTCAGCCGGCTTTCGCTTCGACCCTCGTAGCGACGACTTTTTCTCCCGCCTGGATAGCTGAACAACCACCGGAATCCGGCCCTTCGCAGGTTCACCCGGCACCTGGCTGCTGGTGGAACTGGAGGAGGGCCGGCCCGCATCTGTCACCGTGTGCAACCTGGAAGGCCCGTGATAAAAGCTGAAAGCG
>CAZOXD010000199.1:0-9201 GCA_964583525.1 uncultured Pseudomonadota bacterium | reverse complement strand
CCGCCCGGTGTCCCAATACGTCCAAATACCGAGAAAATTGTAAAAACCGAGGCCGAATGGCGGGCATGGAGGCGCCGTGCAGCGCCTGCGCTTCGCAAATCACCGGAGCGCTTGGTCCCCATCCGGGTTAGGGCGTGCTGATATCGATTGTATAATTGGTATGCCTGTAATCCAAACCGGACACGTTGAGGAAGTAGGTAACCCCCACTTTCATGCCTTTCACTTGGCACGCGGTGCTGCCCGCGGATTTGGAAGGCTCCGGTTTGCACCATCCGAGGAGCCCGTCAAGGTACCTGCCGGAAGATAATCGCCACTGCACAAGAGGCGTACCGGTCACGGTGATGGTGTGGGATGAGTTGGTGGCCCGGAGAGAATAAAAGCTATCGCCGTATGCTCCCACCGATCCCGAGTGCTGTTTCCCCACCAGCAATTCCACGGGAGCATGGATGTCGCCCTCATCCTCATCTTCCGCACCGTTGCCGAAAACGGCGAACTCCTGACCGAATAGCAGCAGAATCGCGAGCATCACGCCGGCCAGAGTTGTTGTCGCCACGCTCCGTTTCAATGATCCCCTCATGGAGTCCGCGTCCGCAGGATGTGCACAGCACCCCTTTAATTGGGTCCCCCTTCACGGAAGATTCCGCATATGGTAAAAATAGTGCGCCTCACCCTGCAAGCCGCTCAGCAGAGTTCCATGATGTGACCCCCGGATTGTATTGCAATTGGGGAAGCCATTTCAAGCGCCTGTTATTTTTACCGTATCATTCGCTCTTTGCCTCCCTAATGCAGATCAGCGTATTTGAGATCATCCACCCTCCGCGAAATTTCCCGTGGGCGGGTCCCCTCCAGGAGCCGAACATGCCCGATGAAGTGGTCAGGTCCGAAGCGGAATGGCGCGAGGCGCTTTCGCCCGAACAGTACTTCGTGTGCCGGGAGAAGGGCACCGAACCCCCTTTCAGCGGCGCGTACTGGGACTGCAAGACGCCCGGCACCTATCATTGCGCCGGGTGTGGCCAGCCCCTGTTTCATTCGCAGACCAAGTACGACTCCGGCACTGGGTGGCCCAGCTTTTCCCAGCCCCTGGACGAGGATTGCGTCGCGGAGGAACGGGATGCCTCCCAGGGCATGGTGCGCGTGGAGGCGCTGTGCAACGCCTGCGGCTCGCACCTGGGTCACGTCTTCGAGGACGGTCCGCCGCCGACCGGGCTGCGCTACTGCATGAACTCTCTCTCCCTGCGGCTGAAAACCGAGTGAGCCGCGCCAGCTGCATACAGGCAACCACCGCGAAAATCATCGGGAAAACCACCGGGTAAACCATCGAGAATCCATGACCGAAGAAACGTCCAATACATCAGCGAAATTGGCGGAGAGGGATTGCGTTCCCTGCACCGGGGACGCGCCGCCCCTGCGGGGTGCGGAAATCCAGGCCCTGCTGGATCAACTGGAGGCCTGGGAAGCCGTGGATGAACATCATCTCCGCAAGACCTATCTCTTCCCGGACTTCGCCGAGGCGCTGGCCTTCGTGAACCGGATTGGCGCCATCGCGGAGGCCTACGATCATCATCCGGACTTGCACCTGGCCTGGGGCAGGGTGCGGGTGGAGATCTGGACCCACGCCATCGACGGGTTGACCGAGAGCGACTTCATCTTCTCCGCCAAGTGCGACCGGGCATACCATTAGCGGGAATATCATTACAACGTGCGGAATCCTGCCGGAAGCGTCCCAGTCCCATATCCCCCCTTCATGCCGCTACTCTCCCGGCTTCGGCTCACCGGATTACCCCTTTCCAATGGGTGGGGGAGCGGATAACTTGGAGGGTGATTTATTCCATGGGATACGAAAGGGAGAATTTTCCAGGGCCGAAAATCCGATACATGCAGGTCAGCGATAGAACCCTGGCCCGATTTCCTCGGTCCTTTTGAGGAGGGAATTGCAACTTTCGGGGGGCAACCGCAACGATGTGAACGGAAGGAGCATAAATGTTTGGCACCATAGAAATTCCCTACGAGAGTGTGATGCTGTTCAACGTGGTGAGGTTGAAGCCCGGCGTGGGCGTGGACGACGTGGATTTGGCGCTGGGCGAAATGTGCAATACGGTCAAGGAAACCTATGGCACTCCCGAAGGCGGCTTTATCGCGGGACAGGTCTTCAAGTATGCCGGATTTATCAGCGCGGAAGGATCGGTGGGGGATACGGGTCCGGAAGGCGAGCATTTGGTGATCGTCACTTACTGGAAGAGCTTCGATCAGCACGAAGCCAGCCACGCCGACGCCATCTTCAAGGAAAAATTTTCCGCTCTCGCGGAAATGTGCTCGGAAACCAAGGAACTCGGGTACGAGTTGCTTTGGCAGGGCGTCCCCGAAGAGAAATGACCCGGGAGCCCTATTTTCGCCAGCGGCCCGTTCCGATTCATGGTCTCGCGATCCCCTGAATCCCGGCCGATAAGCCTGATTCCATCGTGTGCGTGGCTGCGAGGCAACCCACTCATCGGCCCCATGATTCACGACTCGCGCTCCCGGGGCTTGACCCGCCCGAGGCCGAAGCTGGCCGCCACTAAGATGATGGTGATGATGGTAATGCTCTGCGCCTCCATGGCAGTTTATGCCGCCATATTTCCCCTGTTCCAGGGGTTGATCCTGCTGGTCCGCGCTTCGGTGCTGGCGTTTATCCGGAGCCGCCCTTCCCTGCCGGACGATGGGAGCGCCGTGCTGGAAAATCATATCTCTGCCTGATTCGCCAACGTATTCAACGCTTTCCATCATCCCCGCCAGTTAATCCTTCGCCCTCTCACCGATCTCATTCCCGGGACCCTTCCCGGGCGTTTCTCTACCTAATCCGCTTGGCATGAATTTTGTATGATTAATATTATTATTATTATAATTCCTCCACAATTTATTGCTAGGATGGAATCAGAAATAAATTTCAACCGTGGACAAGGAGGCCGACATGAATATCGCAGCCTACCAAAAACACGCACATCACCAGGTCGTGGGCATCGCGCAGGCGATCCAGGCCCATAAAAAAGAGTCGTACCTCTCCAAGCTGCTCGCCAATGCCCTCGACCAGAAGGACTGGGCGGTGATGATGCAGGTGCAGGAGCATTTCGAGGAACTTTCGCCCCGGGACCGGGCCGCGATCCTCCAGATGGCCGGCAATCCCCTGGAAATCACGGATGCCATTTCCCGGTTGGAGGTGAAGATCTATCTCAACGAGGCCTGGCGGGAATTGGGCGGGGATCATTCAAAGGACCAGGAAGAGGAACCCGGTGTTGAAACCCTCAATTGAGAGGGCGCTTCAGCAATTTCGCGCCCACCAGTGCGGCCTCCCTGCCGGCCTTCCCACGGGCAGGGAGGCCCGTCCCTCCACCCGTATCGCATCCTCCTGCAATTGTGGATTTTCGGAATTGGCCTCTTGGGGAATCGGTATTCCCTCTGGAATTCCAGCGTCACCCAGGATAGAAGAAGTTTTCCCTTGCGCCGGTTCTTTCAACCCCGATGAATCCAGGGACGTAGCTCCATGCCAGAAGAACCCCTCCGTTCCGTCGCCGCCGTCGTGAATGCGGTGCAGACTCTGGAAGGCGCCGGATTTCCCGTGCGGCGTCCCTTCCCCACCGAGCAGTTGCCGCTGGTGGATCCCTTCCTCCTGCTGGATCACCTGGGACCGATTCAATGGAAACCGGGGGAAGCCGTGGGCGCCCCGGATCATCCCCACCGCGGATTCGAAACCATCTCCTACGTGCTGGCCGGCAAGAAGGAGCACAAGGATTCCCAGGGTCACCAGGGAAACCTGGTGGCCGGGGACGTGCAATGGATGATGGCGGGGGCGGGAGTGATTCACTCCGAAATGCCCGAACCCGGGTTTCAGAAGGCGGGGGGGCTCTATCACGGATTCCAGATTTGGGTGAACCTCCCGGCACGGGACAAGATGATGAAACCCCGCTACCAGGATGTGCCCGCGGCGAAGATTCCCCGGGCGCAATCGCAAGACGGGCGGGTCACGGTGCGGGTGATCGCCGGACAAGCCCTGGGCGCCACGGCGGTGATCGACACGCGCATTCCCGTGCACTTCCTCCATTACACCCTCCAGCCCGGCGGGCGCACGCTCCAGGAACTTCCCGCGGAGGAAAATGCCCTGGTCTACATGATTTCCGGCGCCCTCCGCCTGGGAAGCAACCGGGAGACCGTGCGCGAGGGGCAGATGGCGCTCCTCTCCCCCGGTGGCGGGGTGGAACTGGAAGCGCCCGAAACGTCCGAAGCTCCAGAAGAACCCGCGGCATCGGCAGAGCGATCGGGTGAGGGACAGACGGGGGCGGAATTCCTGCTGCTCTCCGGCAAGCCCCTCAACGAGCCCGTGGCGCGCTGGGGACCCTTCGTGATGAACACGCGGGAGGAAATCCTCCAGGCCATCGAGGATTACAACGCCGGCCGGATGGGAACCATCGACTTTTAGCGGGGGGATTCGGGGGTGGAGCGCATCGCCGAAATGCGCGGGCTGGGCATCGGCCCCGTGATGCTGCTGGCGAACTTCGGCGGACTGGCCCATCGGCGGGTCCGAAACATCCTGCGTATCTTCGCCGAAGACGTGCTACGCTGGGCCATTGCGTAGGTTCTTCAATGCGCTCTCCTCTGGAGAGTTCACCGCCCTCCCCACTTTCGAACCGGTTGCATCATGAATGCAAAGGGGACGCGTCATGCCGGATCAGGACGATCGGCAAAAATATTCCAGGTTAATCGAGGAAGGTGTCTCGTCTGGGAAGATCGATGTCGTCGCAGGATCGAGGGAAGGGCGAAAGCACCCCAGATTCAAGTTCGATGACACGAAGTTGTTTATCGATATCAGGCTGGAGGTGATCGCGCACGATATATCGCTCTCTGGATTTTCCTTTTTTTCCCGCCGCCAATTCGAAGCCGGGCAAAAGTTCGCCCTGAACGTGGGCAATATTTTTTCCATCAATGCCGAGGTTCTCGCTTGCGAAATGCAGAAAACCGATGAGGACTTTTTTGAGGCTCAATACCGGATTCACAGTCAATTCATCGAGGGCGAAATGGGAATTCAACAATTGATCGATCTGATGGAACAAGACGATTAGCCTGATATTTCCAAGCCGTCTCATATCCCCGCTCTATCCCGCTCCCCCCTCGCCTCCTTACTACACTACCCCGGCATCACCTCTAAAACCCTGCTATCCCAACAATTTCTGGGCCGTCTCCAGGCGGGCCGCGATATCGATGCCCTGGGGACACGCCGCCGCGGCAGCCGCCAGGTCCACGCCGGTGAAGTTCCGCGCCTCGGGGGGCAGCGCCCCGTAGAGCCTCCGCGCCCGCTCCGGGTCGCCGTAGGCTTCGTGATACATCAGGAAGCGCAGGGTATCCGCGATGCGCGGGCCGTATTGCGCCTGGATTCCAGCCGCGCCCTCACACAAGTCCGCGCAGCCGTTGCAGGCCATATGAGCGGTGAGTGCGGCCAGCCGGTTGAGCTGGTTCATCTCCCCAGCCGTGAGGGAGACCTCGCTTTTGGCCGCCGTGATATTCTCCCGGGCCACACGCAGGCTGTCCATCTCGGACACGACGGCATCGATGCGCTCGTCGGCCCAGACGAACTTGAGCTTGGCCTGCTCGATGTTGAAACGCTCGGACTTGAAGTCGATCACCTGCTGGGCGCGCTCCGGCACGGAGCCGTTGGTCTTCATGGCCAGCAGGCCGATGCCGGCCTTCCTGCAGGCGTCGATGGCCCGGTTCAATTCCCGGTCCCCGTAGCGGCGGAAGTTGTAGCGGAAGAGGATCGCGTCCACGCCCCCCACCTGCGCCGCCCGGTTCATCAGGGCCACCACCCGGCTGCCGTGGCAGGAAAATCCGAAGAAACGGGTCTTGCCCATCTTCTTCAGCCTTTCCCCCGCCTTGAGCATGGCCGGCTCCAGCACGTTCAGGGTGTTGATGCCGTGCATCAGGTAGAGGTCCAGATAATCGGTCTGCAACTCCTGCAGGGCCTCGTCGGCTTCCTTGATGAATCTTTCCGGGTTTTCGTCTCCGGATTTGGAAGTGATCCAGACCTTGCGGCGCTCTCCGATCTGCTTCAGGAAGGTCGCCACGGCCTTGTGGGACGCCCCCCAGCCGTAGGAAAGCGCCGTGTCGATACCGTTCGCGCCTTCCTTGAAGCAGCGGTGCAGGATGCGGTCGTAGCGCTGGTCCATGCGCTGGGAGGTGCCCTGAATGAGGATCGGCACCAGGGCGCCGGTGGTGCCCAGTTCCTTGCGCGGCACCCGGGACAGCAGCCCGTCCTGGCCGGATGAGGCGGCTTTGCGCTCCTTCGCGCCGGCTGCCGTTGCGGCGATGGTGTTTCCGATGATCGCCGTGCCGGAAACCACCGTGCCCGTTGCCGCTGTTCCTGCTGCCAGAGCGGATTTGAGGAATCCGCGCCGTCCGATCCGACCCTGTTTCATTGTGGCTCCTTCATGCTTTCCCATGATGATGATTCGGGCACGGCATGCCGTGCCCCTACGTCTTATAGGTGCGGTTTTGCAGCAGCAGGCGGCGGCTGCGCGAGCGGGATTCCCCCACGGCGGTGACGTAGACGGCCGGGGAGTCCACCACCGGGCATTCCGCCTGGCAGATCCCGCACCCGATGCACAGGTCCGGGACGATGAACGGCTTGTTGAGCAGCACCATGTTTCCGTATACGTCCTTGACCTCCTCGTCGCTGCTCTGGATGGCCTTGGGCGAGACGGGGCACACTTCTTCGCAGACCACGCAGGGAATCTGGTTGGCCCAGGGCAGGCAGCGGTTGGTGTTGATGAAGGCCGTGCCCAGCCGCACCGGCCCGGTTTTCTGGAATTCGCCCTTGCCCAGCTTTTCCACCACCGAAATGCGGCGGATGGCGCCGGTGGGGCAGACTTCCGAGCAGAGATTGCACTTGAGCTGGCAGTGGGCGATGTTGAAGTTGAGCACCGGCGTCCACAGCGCCTCGAACCCGCCTTGCGCGAAGGTGGCCGGTTGCAGCACGTTGGTGGGGCAGACGTTGATGCACTGGTCGCATTTGATGCACTTGGCCAGAAAATCCATCTCGGCCACCGATCCCGGGGGGCGGATCATGTTGGGGGAAAAGTTCTCATCGGTGGACAGCCCGTTGTTCCGCAACAGGGGGAAGGCCAGCAATCCCGTCAGCCCGGAGAAGACCAGCCGCCGCCGGGAGAAGTCCGGGCCGGGGGCCACCTGCTTTTTGTCCAGGCCCAGCAGCGTGAACGAGAGGGCGTCCTCAGGGCAGTCGTCGATGCAGTTCATGCACGCGAAGCATTCGCTCAAGCGCAGTTGCGCCTGCGGATCGGCGGCGCCCTCGCAGCGGGTCAGGCAGAGGTCGCAGTCGGTGCATTTGTGGACGTCCCGGTTGATGCGCAGCAGCGCGAACCGCGAGAGCACCCCCAGCAACGCCCCCAAAGGACACAGCACACGGCAGTAGAAACGCGGCATCCACAGGTTGGCCGCCGCCAGGGCCAGGAAGAGGGCGCCCACCCAGAACGAACCCACGAAGATGCGCCGGGGAACTCCCGGGGCGAACTTCAAGGCGTCCAGGGGCGCCAGGGCATCGATCATCATGTCCGAGGCCGGCGCGAAGACCACCGTCATGGCCCGGTAGAGGATCACGATGGGGTCCAGCAGCCCTATCTGCAGCGCTCCCAGGGAGGCCAGCACCAGGAAGATCACCAGCAGCGCGTACTTGAGGAATTGGGAAGGCCGGTACCGGTTGGAGGCGATGCGGTCCTTGGTGCTCCACAGGTTGAACAGCCACCCCATCCACTGATGGAAGGTGCCGTAGGGGCAAATCCAGTTGCAGAACACCCGCCCCAGCGCCACCGTCAGCAGGAAGATCCCCAGCGCCCAGGCGAGGGAGCGGTAAACGTAACCCCCCGAGAGCGCGGTGGACAGCGTCACCAGTGGGTCCAGTTCCAGCAGCCGGGAAACCGGGTAACCGCCCAGCCGGGAGGTCCAACTGGCCCACGCGAAGAACAGGAACAACCCGAAGAACACACACTGGGACAGAATGCGCACGTTGGTCAGCCGCAGCGCCCCCCAGCGGCCCATGGGCAGGGAATTGCGCATGGGGGAAGGGTCTGATTTTGCCACCGAATTCG
This sequence comes from uncultured Pseudomonadota bacterium, assembly GCA_964583525.1. Taxonomy (GTDB): domain Bacteria; phylum SAR324; class SAR324; order SAR324; family JACQKK01; genus CAZOXD01. Next base: position 1,075 of record CAZOXD010000199.1, on the reverse strand, counting down.
CCACCGCCTTGGCGGCTGGTGTCCGCGCCGCTCGGCTCATGTCACCACCTTCAACCGCCCAGCGTAGGCGACGCTGCCCGCGCCCTTTTGCTCGGCCATGCGCAGGTAGCGGGGGAGTTCCGTGCTCCGCTCCAGCAGGTGCTCGTAGGCCCAGGCATCCTGGGCCACGGGGTCCACGGCCGCCATCACGGCATCGCCCTGCTTGACGTTGCTGGGGTCTCCTCCCGTGGGGCCGTTCTGCATCAGCACCCGCGTGCCATCGACAATGGTCAGGGTGGGCCGGATCATGATGGACAGGTCGGAGACGATCTCGTGGATGGCCTGATGAAACTGGTTGCGCCGCCCCCCCAGCAGCCCGTACCAGTTCTTGATTCCCATGGAGGCTTGGCAGAGATTGTGGTCCTTCACCGGCGCGATCCCGATCACCTTGGTCACCCCGCGGAAAGGGCGCTCGAAGAACCACCAGTTCTCGATCAACTCCGCCGCGGGAGTGCGCAGCATGCGGAAGGCGTTGCCGTCCGGCAGGTAGACGCGCCCTCCGGCCCGCTCCGTGGCCAAGCGCACGCCGGATTTGGCGAAGCAGTCCGCGGGGGATTCGATGGGATTGTCGGCCACCCGCACTTCCCCGGCGCGGGCATCCACCAGCAGCATTCGCACCAGCGCTTCCAGCAATTCGGGATGGGTGGTGGCGCCCAGGTTGGGGGAGCGGTCGAAGGCCACGTTGGGCTTCACCAGCACTACCTCGCCCGGCTGCACGTAGTGGGTGATTCCCCCCAGAGCGTCCAGGGCCTTGCGCAGGTTGATGGCGGGCGCGCCGCCGCGTCCCACGCTCACGTCGGGCTTCCCCATTGGCTTGGGCACCCGGAAATCCGGCAGGTGGAACGGTTCCGGCGCGGTCATCCCGCGCAACCCGCTGGCATCGCGCAGGGAGAGCGGCCAATGCTCCGGCGCCAGGGCCAGATAGGCGGCGCCCACTCCCAGTGCGGCCAGGCCCGCTCCCTTCCGCACCAACTCCCGGCGCCCCATGGGGAGCTTCTCGTAGCCCGAATCATAGCCCGGATGGCGATTCGGTGTT
>CAZOXD010000198.1:4980-9252 GCA_964583525.1 uncultured Pseudomonadota bacterium | reverse complement strand
AAATCCGCGGGAACCAGCGGGCGGGAATCAGCCACCCCCGAACAATCGATCACCGAACAAAAGAGCCTGCTGATCGAAGCGCTGTCGTACATCGGGCGCTTCAAAGGCAAGGTGGTCGTCATCAAGTATGGCGGGGCGGCGCAGGTGCATGATGAGATCAAGCTCACCTTCGCCCAGGACGTGGTGTTGCTGCAATCGCTGGGTATGCACCCCGTGGTGGTGCATGGAGGCGGCCCGGAGGTGAGCCGCGTCATGAAGGCCATGGGCCATGAACCGGAATTCGTGGATGGATTGCGGGTGACCACGCCCGCAGGGCTGGAAATAACGGAAATGGTGCTCTCCGGGCAAGTCAACAAGGAACTGGTGGCCCTGCTCCAGGGACAGGGAGGGAACGCCACCGGACTGAGCGGGAAGGACGGCGCCACCCTGCAGGCCAGGAAGATGAATCCGGTGCAGGGCGTGGACCTGGGCCTGGTCGGCGAAATCGCCTCGGTGGACCCGGGTTTGATCGAACTGCTCCTCGGAAACGGATACATCCCGGTGGTTTCCCCCATCGGGATCGGGGAACAGGGCGTCACCTATAACATCAACGCGGATAGCGCCGCATCCCGCATCGCCGTAGCCCTCAAGGCCGAGCGGATGATTTTCATGACCGATGTGGAGGGGGTGATGAAGGATGGGAAACTGGTGCCCTCCCTCACGGCAGCGGAGGCTTTGCAGTTGATCGACCAGGGTGTGATTTCCGGCGGAATGGTGCCCAAGGTGGAAGCCATGCTGCACTGCCTCAACAACGGGGTCGGCTCCGCGACCATCATCAATGGAGGAGAGCACCACGCCATCATCGCGGAATTGTTCACGGACCGCGGGGTCGGCACCCAGATCACACCTTAGAATCTCACTCCGCGGGCGGCGTTGCTATTTCCTGTTCGCCGGCTGGGGATGAAGGGGAAGGTTGTCGATAAGCCGGGTTTTCCCGATATATACGGCGAGGGATGCCAGGGCAGGTGCGGCGAGAACGCTGCATTCCTCCAGGGTATCCGGATCGGCAATGCTCACATATTCGATCCGCACCAACGGTTCCTTCTCTATCAATGCGCGCATCCTTCCCCGGAGCACCTCCGCGTCCCGTTCCCCGCAGCCAACGGCCACTTCCACATCGCATAGAGCCTGGTAGAGCACGGCGGCGGCCTCGCGTTCCCGGGCATTCAGGTGCACATTGCGCGAACTCATGGCCAGTCCGTCCGGCTCCCGTATCGTGGGGCAAACAACGATCTCGCAGAGCATGCCCAGGTCCTCCGCCATCCGCCGCACCACCAGGCTTTGCTGGGCATCCTTCTGGCCAAAGTAGGCATGCCGGGGCTGGGCCAGGCAAAGCATTTTGGCCACCACCGTGGTCACTCCGCGGAAATGCCCCGGCCGGTGAATGCCCTCCAGGGGCGCGGTCAACTCCTCCACTTCCACATGGGTCTGAAACCCGGGAGGATAAACGCCTTCCACGTCCGGAGCCAGAATATAGTCGCACCCCTCCGCTTCCAGCAATGCTCCATCGGCTTCCATATCCCGGGGATAGGTCTCGAAGTCCTCCGCCTCCCCGAACTGCTTTGGATTGACGAAGATCCAGACCACGACCACCTCGTTTTCCCGCCGCGCCTGCCGCACCAGAGAGAGGTGTCCTTCATGAAGCGCCCCCATGGTGGGCACCAGGCCCAGGGAGGAAGGAAGATCCCCACGAAGCGCCTTCCACTCTGAAATGGAATCGATAATGATCATGAAAGCGTCCCGGGAAGGAGGCAGTTCCCTTGCAGGTGCGTCATGAAATCGCTCAGTCGCGGGAACTCAATTCCTCAACGTTCTTCCCCACAATCTCCCCTGGTGACACGCCTACTATCTCACATTGATTGGGAATGCAAAACCAATCCGCTTTCTGCCCCAGGACAACCGCATTCTCGCAAATGTTCCCCGTCAATAACCTTACCAGGAAGCTATTTCGGGGTGGGCGGGCCACATTCGCGGGCCGGACACGCCTGTCCGGCCCGGGGAGGCAGGAAAAAGGCGCCTACCCTCCCGCTGGCAGGGACGCCCGCGCCACTATTGATTTTTCTGGTCCGTTGAATCCATGAATAATTTTGAGAATGCGGTCGCCCTGCCTTTCTGCCAGAGGGCGAGTGACAAGTCCGCACTTTTTATCATTCCGGGCAGAGCGGGGAACCCCGGGCGTGGAACGAGACAGGTGCTAAGCTCAGGGTGACAACCCTGATAGGAACCGTTCTCAACTGTGCCATTGCCCTGCTTGCCGCCCGGGAATCCACACCTCGTTGAATATTGAAAAAATTTTGGAAAACTATCTTTTTTGTTGACATTTCACAGCCATTGATTTAGGATATTTTTATTTGTAATATAAACAAAGTTTTTAGCGAAATTAAAAATTCAAGAAATTTCCCATGGTGGTTGGATGGACGATTTTAATAACAAGTTTTTGGCATATCGAGTTTTTCCAGTTTTTTTATCTGCCCACTACGTCATATAAATATACATTTTCAAATTTTAAAAGAACTATCGCTCCCGTGGTGCAATGCCTGTCGAGATTGAACGGATCGCGATCAGGGGTGGAATGAAAGAAACAGAAGAAAATAAAAGAAGGGTTGGCATGGACTGGAAAACAAATCCGAATTGTTATAATAACAGCACCTCACCTCGATTCTTCAAAAAGACGGAGGGAAAGGCCATGAACGCCGTGAAATTTCTATTCAACTTGGCATTGGCGGCGGGAGTTCTGTTGTTGCTGGCCGGCTGCCCCGGGGAGAATGTTCCCGAGGAAAATAGGCAGGATGTTTGGCCGGGCAACCAGGAAACCGTATTCGTGCTCGATCTTTCCTCCATTCCGATGGATTCCGGGCCATCGGGCGCCTCGACACTCGGAACACTGGGTGGATCGACCCCATTGGGCATGACCACAATGACCCGTGAGGTGAACGGCGAATTGCTGGTGGTGGAGGACGGAACCGGAAATTCCATTACCTATGGGATCAACATCACGCTGGATGAGGCAGTGCTTTCCCTCACCACGTCCAGTACCTTCTACCTCAACTCGGGCCCACACCATTTTTACCTGTTGCTCAACCTTACTCTCAATGGGGTCACCCACCAATACGCCGCGATGGAAGCGGTTTTGATCGGAACCGCCGGCACGAACACGGTGGAGTTGACCTTGCACCCCCTGACGTTGTTCGAGGGCGAAGACCCCATCACCAAGGCCGTGGAACTGATGGACCTCACGGGGCTGGAGTTTTCCTATCCGGACGATATTTCCACCTTTACCGATCCCCGGTTCGGATTTTCCAAGGACGGCAGCCAGGAATACGTTTTCCTCATCACCAACAAGGACACTGTGGATGGAAGCGCGTTGATCATCCTCAGATATCAGGATTTTTATACGATCGAGGCCCGTTTCTACGATGGAGAGGTGATCAAGGACGTGACCGCGGACCCGGTCATCCCCGGGACGCCTCCCGGATATGATCCGACGCCTGTACCGGTGGTGAATCCGACGGCGCAAACCACCTATTCCTTCACCGACAGCGGGGATGGCACCGGCACCGCCAAATTCTGGTTCCCCATCCCGTCGGATGTGACGGCCCTGGTCGACAATGGCGATGACACTCCCCTCGACACCCGTCTGGCCACATACGTAACCGTGGTAAGCGGAGGATCGATCCTGGCTTCCGAATCCCTGCCCTATGAGACCATCGGGGGAGTGGACGGCGGATCCCTGACCCTGTCGGACTTCACACCCGGGAGCGTCACCTGGTCCATCCAGTTCTTTGACCTGCGGCCCGGCAAGGAAGGCCTGATCGGGTACTGCGCCTCGACCGACGATGTCAGTGGAGACATTACGGGCACCTTTACCTGCAATCTCAATCTGGTCAACCAGGAAATCGTGACCGACTATCTGGTCGGGGACGTGAATATCACCGTGACCGACCTGAGCGCCCTCGATTCCGGGACGGTGGTGCTCGTGGACGGCGAACCCGCCGGAATCACCAATTCCAACGGGGGTATCCTGAGCATCTTCCTGGAGGACGGCGATTACACATTCCAGGCGGTGGTGGAAGGGCGGGAGCCCTCGGCCGAAGTTCCGGGAACCGTCGTTTCAGGACTGGCTGTCGATATCGCCCTGGAATTGCCGGCCATTCCCGATATCCCCGATATCACCCCTCCGGGCGACATCAGTGGACTGACGGCCGTTGCCGGAGACGGATTGGTGGTGTTGCA
>CAZOXD010000198.1:2190-4880 GCA_964583525.1 uncultured Pseudomonadota bacterium | reverse complement strand
CCGTAAACCCGCGGGAGGGGTTCCGGCCCCTCCTTCCTCCCGGGATCGGATTCCTTCCCCTGCGAGCCTGCCCCTACCCAAAGGTGCAGGCTTTTTTTTCGCCCCGTTCAATTGAAAAGGGAGGAACGGTGCATGCCCCGTGGAAACTGGAAATTCGGCAATACGGATTGTTCCCGGAGCCGATCCGGTTCAGAGATCCGGTGCGGGGACCCGGGCGCGCCTGGTTCCGCTTTCAGGAATTGAATTGGGGAGGGATCATGGAACGATCCCCCATGGCCTAGCCGGTGACCGGAGTGACGGAGTAGAAGGGGAAGGGCAGATCGTCCTTGTTTTGCTCGGAAAAAATACAATCCTGGCGGTTTTTGACTTCCGCGTAGGTGTTTTCGGTAATCAGGATTTCGTAGGCTCGCGCCGTATCCTCTCCCAGCTTGGAGGCACGGTTCATTTCATCCCCCATGGCCAGGTTGGGTCCGATGGCGAACACATTCCCATATCCAATCCCAATGCAGCATTCCGCGGGATGAGCGGATGCCAAATCGGATTCGTTGAATATGCGGATGCGTTTATGGATCTCCAGGGAGGCATCAAGCGCGCTATGCGCGGAATCGAAGATTCCGGTCAAATCGTCGGCAAAGGCCCGGGTCAGCTTGGCATTGAATTTCTTGAAGACCGGGCCGCAAACCTTTTGCACATCGTAAATCCGCATCAGGCTGAATAGCTCCCCGTATCGGATAGCGGCCTCGGTAAATCCCGTCATGTCCAGGCACAAAATCGCCTGGTTTGCCACGTACTTGGCTCGGAATTCCTCCTCCGTCAACCTTCCATCGCGGATATTATTGAAATCATTGTAGATTTCTTCGCTCCACTCACCAAGTTTCACCAAATTCCTTGTGTCTTCCATTAACTTGAAAGGGTAGGGCCCGGCCATCCATCCTCCTTCGTATTGGGTGCCATTCGTAAAATATATCGTGAAACCGGGCGCCAATCGTAAAACACCCAGCCTGTGCCGGCAGGTGGATCAATCGCCGGATGCGGCCATTGCCGGCCTGGATTCGATCCCCAGACAGCCGTCCACCAGCGCCTGGAATTCATCATAAGCGAGCGTATTCCCGCTTCGTTTTTGCTGGTGGGCCAGGCAGTCACGCACCTTGGCCTCCATTTGCTTCGCCGTGGGCGGTGAATCCGGCGAACCCGGGAAGGGCCCAACCTGAGCCGTTACGATTTCTTTTCCCTGTCCATCCCTGGCGGCCAGGTTCATGGGAGAGGTGCGGCGCTCCATGCCATCGGGTTTTCCATCCCGTTCGAGGAGGCGCACTCTTTTCATCAGCTCCCGCACGTCCGTACGGTGCACCGCATCGTCCTCGAAGTGGGCCAGGCCCACTTCTCCGTCGATCAGGGCGCAGGCGACCGTGTAGGCCCCGCAAAATTTTCCTTCGCTTCCCACTTGAGGATCCTGCACCCGCAAGGGCAGGTAGGAGCTCGGAGGGCCGATCAGATCGATTTCTGCCACATCGTCCAGCCCGATATTTTGTTTACCCATGGCATCTCTGGCCTGGAATGCGGCGGCGATGAGGCGGTGGGTCATGTAGCAACAGGGGAACAGCTTCACGGAAATCCCGCCGGCTGCCAGATCGAATTCGATTTGATCCGGGTCCTCGCTGAATTCATCCCCCCCATACAGATCGAAATAGCCCTTGGGGGAAAACACGTCCGTATCCGCCGTTACTCCAGCCCGCGCCAGGATGGCGGCCCGCAGGCCCGCGGATCCGGCAAACCCGGCCTGCAAGGGCTTGGCCATGGCGCCGAAATTTCTCTGCAATCCCCCCGCCTGCGCGGTTGCCAGGGCCAGCGCATACGCGGCCCGGGTGGCATCGAGCCCAAACAGGAACGCCACCGCTGCCGCGGCCGCCAACGAGCCGATGGTGCTGGTGGCGTGCCAGCCCTTTTCGTAATGGGGATATCCCAATACGCGGCCCAGCCCTACGTTGGCGGCCAATCCCACCGCAAAGGCGGTTTCCATGCGATCCCGCAAGGCCGGCTCCGCATTGCCGGCCGCCAGCAGAGCCGCGATGATGGGGGCGCTGGGGTGCGTGGAAGAGAATTGATGGACATCGTCGTAATCCAGAGCGTGGGCCGCCGTGCCATAAATCAGCGCTGCCGTTTCCGGCGCGATATTGATGGGCCCCTCCGGCGCCATGTTCATGGGGCCTCCCAGCGACAACTCTTCCCCGCCGGCCCATGCCGAAGCCGTATTCCGGGTGACGGGCTCACCCCACCCGGCCACGGCCACTGCGAGAGTATCCTCGAAGGCAGGCCGCACATATATATACCTCCCTTTGGCCGCGGGAGTATCGGTGATGAGCGTACTCAACCGTCGCATGAATTTGCTGTTCACGGGGAATCTCCTCTGCCGGATTGGCGGTTGATGAAAATCGGTATGTGTGGCCTGGGAAGGTTGCTCCGGAGTCCATCGGATGTAAACGAGCGAATTTCGATTCCCATTAAGATATGGAGGCATCTTCCCAAAGGTGCCCCTGCGCCATTTTTCAGGACGGGTGATCCGGACTACTCCTGTGAATACCGTTGTACATGAATCGAATGGCACAAATCAATTCGCCAACTTGATGTGGAATAAGGCAAGGGAAGTGGCGCCAGTACAATGGAACCGGCAGTGCAATGGAACCGGCAGT
>CAZOXD010000198.1:0-2090 GCA_964583525.1 uncultured Pseudomonadota bacterium | reverse complement strand
CAATGGAACCGGCAGTGCAATGGAACCGGCAGTACAATGAAACATCCGGCGGGAGACGTGATAAAATTGCAGTGAAAGAGAACCCATGCGCTGGGGCACCCCGGATGAGGAGAATCGATCATGATCAAAAGCATCCTGGTAGGATTGGACGGATCGTCGCCCTCCATGACCGGTCTGGATGAAGCTGCTTTTTGGGCCGGGCGCCTCGATGCGGAGTTGAGGGGGCTCTTTGTCGAGGACGAGCAACGCTTTCTCCATTACCCGGCAGGGTTTTCAGCGGAAGGGGGGATACCGATTTCCGCCTCTCTGCCCGAAGAAGACATGGCGGTGGAAAACGAGAAGGTGCGGGAGGAGGGTGAAAGGATTCGCGCCGCGTTCGAAGACAAGGTCAAATCCGCATCCCTGCGCGGGAATTACCTGCAGGAACGGGGCAACGTCAATCATCTGCTCACCCGTCATGCCAGGGCCGCGGGCATGCTGGTGCTGGGCCGCAGAGGCCGCAGCGGCCGGAACGACCCCCCTGACTCCAAGGGGGCCGGACCCACCATCGAAACGCTGATTCACAATGCCCTCCGTCCAACGCTGGTGGTGCCGGACAATCCCCCGGACAGAATGCGCACCCGCGGGAAGGGCCCGGTGCTCTTCGCCTACGATGGCGGGAAAGGAATACACCGGGTCATCATCCCCGGCACCGAACTGGCCTTAGCCATAAGCGAGGGAAAAAGCGAGGCCAACGGAAATCGGGTCTCCGTGGTATCCATCGGCAGCGACGAGGAACTCCGCGAGGAGGGCCAGCAAACCCTCAACAAATACTGGGCGCCCCATGGCCTCGAGGCCATCTTCCACTTCGCCAGGAAGGAAGACCGGATTTCCGCGATGATCGCGGAATTCGCGCGGCGGGACGGCGCCAGCCTGATCGCAATGGGCGCCTTCGGGCACAACCCGCTCCACGAGTTGTTCTTCGGCAGCACCACGCTGGAGACCATCGCACAAGCCGAGGTGCCGGTGCTGCTCATGGCGTGACGCCATGCCCGCACGAGGGGGGGGAGCGCCCGCGGCTAGGTTTTGCGGAGCTTTTTGGCGAGAAGAATGGCGATCTGGCGCACCAGTTTGAGGGAGATAATATCCTCGTTGTTGTTGATCACGGATTCGTTGACCTCGATGGCCATGCAGTCCGTGGCGGCGACGGCATCGGCCATGCGGGGTTCGTCGTCGATGATGGCCATTTCACCGAAGCAATCCCCGGGACGCATCTCCACCAACATTTTGTCCTCGCCGTCGATCTTCTTGCGGATTTCCAACCTCCCCGCCACGAGGACATAGAGCGAATATCCTTTTTCCCCCTCCCGGAAGACGTAGCTGCCGGCTTTAAAGGGGCGGGTGCGGCAGATTTTCAGCAACCGTACCAGTTCCGGATCGGAAAACCCGGAGAAGAGGGAAACCTTGCGGAGCTTGTCGAGCGTCTCTCGGAGTGCATCGGGCACCTTGTTCGGTGCAGCTTCCTTCTCCGGAGCGGCGCCCACGGCATCCACCAGCGCCTGCTCGATTTCGGCGATCCTGTAGGGCTTGGGCAGAAATCCCTTGATGCCCGCCTCCCTGCCTTTTTTTCTTACTTCATCGTCGAGGGATTTCGCCATCAGGACGAAATTGACTTTGGCTCCAACGGCCTTGCTTTTGATCACCTTGACGATTTCGAAGACGTCTCCCCCACCCGGATTTTCATCGAAGATCACCACGTCCACCGGGTTATCGGCCAGGATATCCAAGATGGAATGGGGGGATCCGCGGTCGCTCACGAACTCCACGATTTCCAGCCCCCGCAGCGTATCGACCAGGTGATGGCGGGTGTTGGTATTGGAATCGATGACCATCAGCTTCAGCGGCGCTGCCGGCTTGACGGTTTTGCTCTCGCTGACTGTGACCGTTGACTCGGACATGGAGCCGTCCTTGCTGGATTTCTTTACCGTTTCCGGATGCGATTCGGGAAGAGCACAACTTTGACGGTTCCCGGCCTGGAAAACGCCCGGTGTGGCAACCGCCTCGACCCAACCCTTCGCGGCAATTCTACTTGGAACCAACAACAAACCGCA
>CAZOXD010000197.1:5219-9290 GCA_964583525.1 uncultured Pseudomonadota bacterium | reverse complement strand
ATTGCGGCCACGGGATTGCGGCCAAGGTGCGGACCGGCCGTGGCCGGCCCGGATCGAGGGCGCCGGGGGAATTGGCGGGGAAAATTCAGCCCGAATTGTGATTGATCTCGACCTGTTCCTGCTCTTCCTTGCAGCGCAGGCACAGAGTCGTGACGGGACGCGCCTCCAACCGTTTCATTTCGATTTCCTCTTCGCACACTTCACATATTCCGAAGGTGCCATCGTCGATTTTTTCCAGGGCTTCCTTCACCTTGATGCGGAGCATGCGCTCCCGATCCCGAATGCGCAGGGTCAGGTTCCGCTCGGACTCCAGGGAAGCGCGGTCGGTGGGGTCCGGGAAGGCCACACCATCGTCCCGCATTCCATTGAGCGTGGTGGATACCTCCCCCTCCAGATTTTCGAGTATGCCGTTCAGCTTGTTTTTGAACAGCTTCAATTTCCCCTTGTTCATTTCTAAACGATTCGATTTCAGATGTTGAAAGAGTGCTTCGCCGTAAGATGAAAATTTCCGAAAATTTTACCAGTGATCGCCTCCAATGTCATCCAATCCCGCTCCTCCATCCTCCCAGAATGGACAGCCCCTGGGAATCCTGTAATTGGAATTCCGGTTTGGGATGCACGGAAGAGCGGTTTTTCGCGGCTGGATCCTGCGGGGGGGGGGGGGGGGAAAATCCCCATCCAGAATATTGCCTGGATGGGGAAACTACGGATCAGTATTGGCAAGTTATTTGTTGACGGCGTCTTTGAGCCCCTTACCGGCCTTGAATCGGGGAACGTTCGCCGCTTTAATTTGGATTGGCGCGCCCGTCCTTGGATTGCGGCCTGTCCGCGCAGCCCTCTTGCTCACGGAGAATGTGCCAAAGCCAACCAATGTTACGGAATCGCCCCTGGATAGAGATTTGGTTACTCCCTCGACCATACTGCCTAAGGCGGACCCTGCAGCGGTTTTGGAGATATTGGCGTCGCTGGCAATTTTATCGATCAATTCGGCCTTCGTCATGGAATCTCCTTTTCACTATAGGAAGATTGATCAAAAACCGCCTGATCCGAATTTCAGGCGGACTTCGCGGAAATTCATTTCCGCAATTGATAAGGATAGGTGTTTATCCTGCTGATTGTTGAGGTTCCCCTAATCCATTGTGAAACTCTCGCTCATTTATTCATATAAAAGGGGGAAGGTTGTCAATAAATTTATCGCCGTGGGTGGGGTTATTTTGAAGAATCCTCTACGAATCCCCGGCCATGGAAAATCGAGGCCCCCATTTACAGGATATTCATATTGGAACCGGGAGCGCTTTTCCGGCATTGGAATCGGAAACGGAAAGGCGCTCCAACTCATTGGCGGGAATATAAATCCATCAGCAATGAATATCGGATCAATAATACGGCATCAAAATCGAACTTGAAATCCCGCGGCGGGCAGATCCGATTCGTCCTCCCTATCTTCTACGAGAATCTCTTCCACACTGGAGACCGGCGGCCCTTTCCGCAAGGCGGAGAGAAATTGTTCCTTCGCCGTTGGGTTGACTTTGACCCATATTTCCACCTCTCCCCCGGGCAGGTTCCGCACCCAACCCGCCAGCCCAAGGCGGTTGCCCATGCGGGCGGTAAAGTCGCGGAAACCCACGCCCTGCACCCTCCCCTTCACTACGATCCGCAACACTTCACTCACGGTGCGGCTCCATTCACGGGGGACTGCCGCGTTCTTTTCGAAGCGCGGCGGCGGAAGAGGACATATCCCGCGATCAGGATCACCGCCCCCAGGGCCATCCAGCGTGAATAGGCGCTCATGGCTTCCGCCAGGACTTCGGCATTGTCTCCGAACCAGTAACCCATCAGCGCCAGCATCACCACCCAGATTCCCGCCCCCAGGGAGGTGAGCAGGGTAAAGGCGATCAGATTCATGCGCGCCAGCCCCGCCGGCAGCGAGATCAATTGGCGGATCCCCGGGAGGAGGCGTCCCGTGAAGGTGGAGATGGCTCCATGCCGCAGGAAGAACGCTTCGGCCTTCCCGTACCCCGCAGGGGAAAGATGCGCATATCGCCCATACCGGGCAATCAGTCCCAGCAGCAAGGGGCGTCCCAGATAGAGCGCCAGGGTATAATTGAACAATGCCCCGGCCAGGGAGCCTGCGCACCCCAGCACGATCACCGGGATCAGGTTCCAATCGGGAAGACGCCGCGCCAGGTCCGCGGCCGGGGGGATGATGATCTCGGAAGGAAAGGGGATGAAGCTCGATTCGATGAACATCAGCCCGAAGACTCCGGCATACCCCAACCGCTCGATGACGGTATCGGCCAGCCATTGGTTGACCGCGGCCAGCCAGATCACGGCCTCCGACATGGCGCCGCCCCACCACCATAACCCGCCCAGCACGGCGGCGATGGACACGATCAGCGCCAGGACGAGAAGATAGGCTATCCTTTGCTTCATGTAGCGTGCTTCATGTAGCGATAGTGAGGGGCGTTACCGGCTTCTCCAACCCGTAGGCCTTCATTTGAGCGGGGATGTCCAGACCCACCCGGGCGTTCCAGGCGGCGGTCATGCGCCGGGTCACCGGCCCCGGCTTCCCGGCGCCCACGGTCCGTCCGTTCAGCGAAGCCACGGGAAGGATGCAATAACTGGTGGTGGTCACGAAGGCCTCGTCGGCCGTGTACAAGTCGTAGGGTTGCAGATCGGTCTCGCTCAGTGGCAGCCCCTCGGCCTCGATCAACTCCAGGGTGGTCATGCGGCTCACCCCCTCCAGGATGGCCCGCGAGCCGGGCGTGCGGATCTTCCCGCCGCGCACCAGGAAGATGTTGCCGTACAGCACCTCGGCCAGGTTGCCATGCTCGTCCAGCAGCACACTGAGCGAATTGGGGTCCATGGCCTTGCCCTCCAGATCCGCCAGCACCATGTTGAGGCGGCTGGTGGCCTTCAGCTTGGGGTCCATCCCGATGTTGGCGCTGGAGCGGGTGGTGGGGATCACCAGCGGAATCCCCATATCGTAGCAGGCCGCATACCGGGCGAAAGGCAGCGGCTCTACGATGATGGAGACGAAGGCTCCGTCCCCCGCCTCGCGGCTGAGGGTCTGCGTCACCCAGAAATCCCCGTGGATTTCCAGCAGTGGGGCGTTGCGCTCGGTGGTCTCCTCGGCAAGGCGGCCCAGTTCCGCCATGCTCATCCCGGGATCGAGGCGGATGTATTTCAGGGAGCGCTCCAGCCGCTCCAGGTGCTCGTCGAGCCGGAAGAGCTTCCCGTTGAAGGTGCGTTCGGTATCGAATACGCCGTCCCCCATCCGGTAGCCCCGGTTGTTGACCGGCATCACAGCCTGACTGGCGGGTACGAATTCCCCGTTGACCCAGTAGATGAATTCGTTCATGGCGCTCATGACCTATGCCTTTAATGACCTAGCCTTGAATAACATGGCCTTTTCCTGGAATTTCGATGGGCAAAGAGCCGGTGAGGAAACAGGAATCCTTTATACAGCGAATCTCACGGGAAGGAAAAGAATCCCGGGAAAGGAGCGCGGCGCAAGGGAAGCCGGTCATCGAAACAGCAAAGGAAACCGCCGATGAACCCTTCGGCGGGCTCAGGACAAGACGCGGATCAACGCCGATAAGGGGGAACTGCAACTGCCATGCGGGGGAGTTCGACTCCTCTTGCAGTTCAATCCACAACGGCCCCCCGAATGGAAAAAGCGAACTGCAACTGCGTTGGAAGGAATATTGGGGAGCGGGGAGAAACCAAGCCCGCAGGTGAATCAGTTGCCACATACATGACATTTCAGGCCGCATAGGGCACGATTTCCAATTCCGCGCCCTGATCGGTCTTGGCCAGAATGGCTTCCACCTGTTCCATCACCCCATCCTCAATCAGGAATTCTCTGCAATTGCCGCATTGCAGCACGGGCATTTCCTTGAGGATCACAATGGATCGAGCCCCGGTCTTGAATGGCATGTCGGACCGGATGGAATGCATGCCGCCACCGCATACATGACATTTCATGACTTTTTCCTTGTTTTCAAATCGGGATTCTATTCTTCCTGGCTGGGGCGATAGGCCGTTACGACCCGCACGTTATCATTTTTC
>CAZOXD010000197.1:0-5119 GCA_964583525.1 uncultured Pseudomonadota bacterium | reverse complement strand
CGGCCGCCCCGGCCGGCGCGTCGGATATGCCGTGCATGGCCATCAGGGTGACCATCCCTTCCGCGCAGAGGCGTTCCGCGCCGTCCTTGCGAACGTAGACCCGGGAGCGGCAGACGGTGATGTTGCGCCCGGCCTTGATGACCTGGCTCCGGGAGAGCAGCGCCTCGCCATCCGCGGGGGCCAGCAGATTCACCTTGAATTCCACCGTGAGAATGGAGGCGTCCGCCGCCATCAGGGAATAGGCGGCGTACCCGGCGGCATTGTCGGCCAGAGTGCCCACCAGCCCGCCATGAAAGAAGCCGTGCTGCTGACTCAGTTGGGCGCCGTAGGGCACCTCGATCTCGCAGTGGCCGGGGGAGAGCGCCGTCAGGCGGGCCCCGATATACTCCATGAATCCCTGCCGCGCGAAGCTGCCCCGCACCCGTTCCTCGTACCGGGGGTCCCGCACGATCAAGGTGACTCCGCTTTCGTTTTTCGCGCTTTCGAATTCCACGCTTTCGTTTTCCGCACCGCTCATGGCTGCTTCCGGTTTTGATTGAATTCGCTCCCTATCCCGGGAACTTGCGGACGATGGCTTCCAGCACCCGCCCGAAGGCCCGCGCATCCTCCCTGGTTCCGCAGGCCCGCACCTCCTCGTTGAAGGCCCGCACCACGGGCAGGGCCTTCTCCACGGCGCGCCGCCCGGCCCGGGTCAGCACCACCCGCAGGGCGCGGCGGTCTCCCCGTTCCGGCTTGCGCTGGGCAAAGCCGTTTCTTTCCAGCCGGTCCACCAGACCCGTGATCGCCGAATTGTCGAGGCCCAGTCCCCGGCTGAGGTCCCCCAGCAGGCAGCCACCCCGCTCCCGAATCTGGAACAACGCCCCCGCCTGGGCGGTGGAAACTCCGGCGCGCTCCCTCAACGCCCGGTCCAGCGCCGTGAACACCTGGTGCCGGGCCCGCCCCAGCAGCAGAATCAGCCGCTGATCCTCTCCGGGTTGCAGGGCTGATTCCTCAGCCAGTGGATTCATGGAGGCGCTCGTAATTTGTGTCCCGGAAATTATTGGTTGATATCCGTATATTTTATATATCAAATAAATGGATACGGCAACCCGTGAGATGCAATGACCGGCAGTTCGTTGCTTGTCCGGAATCGCGGCAGGAAACCGGATCGTGCGCGGGGTGATTACTCGGTGTCGGGGAGGTATCCCAGGAAGACCTTGGCTCCGGGTCCGCCCACGGAATGCAGGGGAACTTTCTTCTCCCGGAAGGGGGGCGCAGCCAAGGCCATGGGAACCTGGTCTGCGAGGCGTTGATCGCTCCATCCGATCCAGGCGTATTCCGGCAGAAAGCGCACGAACCGGTAGTGATACGAGGGATCCGTTTGCTGTTCCAGCCTGCGCCCACTGCCCTCTGTCATGTCGTTGTATACTGATTTCCCCAGTCCAAATGCGGCGAACATGATACCCAACCCGACGTAACCCAATTCGTCTGAGCCAGTCTCAAGCGCGACATACATGATAGGCAGCCCCAGCACCACCCCCCCTAGAGTAATGACAGTCCACACCGCAATGGCAGCCCCCTGCTGCACCGAGTAGCGGCCCACCTCGTACACCGATTCCATTCCGTATTGGGAATCCCCGATCAACTCCTGGATGGCGTTGTCGCGCACCAGATGCCGCAGGTACCAGGGCGCCGCTCCCGGCGTGAGATGAAGTTCCATCTTTTTGTCACCTGGGTACACGGAAAGATCATTTCGCTGCCCTTGCATCTCGAACCCCAGGTTGCGCAGGCCCCGCATGGGATTCAGTTGCAGATCCGCGTCCCAATAGGGGTCCGGGCCGATGCCCCCCAGCACCAGGAACAGATTGCGGGGCGGCGTCTCACGCTGGGACAATTCCCGGGCCCAGGTCAGAGCCGGGTCCAGCTCGGCGGCCACCCGGAAATCCACCGCGGCGTCCTCCCACGATCCGCACCAGGCCCAGAGCACCCCCAGAATCGCCCGCAGGGTGGGATCGTCGAAGTGCCCCTCTTCGCTCCAGCGCGCCGTGAGCAGGTGGCTGGCCTGGCGGGCTTCCACGCACCCCTTCTCGTATTGCCGGCGCAGGGAATACCCCCAGCTGAGCAGCATGTGCATCCAGATCACCTCGTGCTCGGAGGCGTAGTAGCCCTCGGGGGTGTCCACGTAAAATAGGGATTTTACCTCCCGGCTCACCACCACGCGGAAGCGTTCCTCGATCAAGTCGGCGTAGTACCGCAAGGCATCGATGTCGGGGTTGCCTCGGAGCAAGTTGAGGTAGGCTTTCTCCATGGTGGTGATGAAGGCGTCCTCCTCGCCCCGGGGGAATCGCCCCAGGGCCTCCTCCACATCCCCTTCCGACAAGGCGTAATGGCTGTCGGCATAATCGTCCCTGGTGAGCAGCTCGGAAGTGGAGCAGCCGGTCCCAAGGAATACGGCCACGATCAGGAACGGCAGGAGATTCTGGAATGGGCGGAACATTCCCGGATATGGCAGGACAGAACGCGTCATGGGAAATGCATGCAGGACGGACGGAAATGTCCTCATCTATCGACCCCCCTAACGGGATGCAAGATGGGTTGAATTGGCTCATTCGTACCGTACACCCGGGCAGGGAGGCAAGGGTGGCCAGGATTCCCCACCCTCTCCGTTCAGCGCATTGGGGACGGCTTCTCCGCTGTCCGGCCCCGTTGCAGACCCTCGGCCCGGTCCACCGGCCAGGCCTCGCTGAAATCGGGAGGGGGTTGCAGATCGGCGGGATAGAGGGCGAGCTTCTGCTTTTCCGGCACAACAGGAAAATCGCTGCGCAGCCCGTGCTCGTTGACCCCCTTGGGCTTGACCACCTTCCCGTCCACCACTTCCAGGTCCAGCCACCAGCGCTTTACCGTGTTGCGGCGGCCATGGCCCAGCCAGTCGTCCAGGCGGGCCAGGAAGCGCCGGGTGAAGGGCATTTGGGCTACCCACAGCCAGAAGCGGTGCTTGAGCAGTCCCTCGGTATTGTAGGGGCACATTTTCATGCAGCGCCCGCAGGCGGAACCCTTGAGGTTGGTGAGCCGGTAGCGGGCGCACTTCTCCGCGTCCGGTTTCCAAATCTCGTAGCCGTTGAACATTACCTTGGACCTCATGGAAATGGCGTTGCAGGGGCATTCCCGGGCGCACTTGAGACATTTTTCGCAGAAGTCCTGCAACCCGAAATCGATGGGCCGGTCCACCTCCAGGGGCATGTTGGTGGTGACCACCGCGCTTTTGAAGCGCGGGCCCACGAAGGGGTTGAGCACCAACTCGCCGATCCGGCTCAGTTCGCCCAGCCCCGCCTGGAGGATCAGCGGAATGTGCAGCACGCCGCTGAGGCGGTTGGTGTGGGCACGGGCGGAATACCCCAGACCGCGGATGTGGCGGGCCACAACGCCGGTGATTTCCGCTCCGCGCATGTAGGCGCGCATGCTCTGGGCGCCGCTGATCCAATCGTCCCCGCTGGCGCCCTCCATGGTCTCGAATCCCTGGTCGATCAGGATCACGATGGCGTACTCGTGGTCGGCGTCGACCGGCTGACCATCCTCGTCGTGGGAGTACCAGGCATACTCGGGCACCCGGCAGATGCCCACTACATCGGCGTCCAGAAAGTGGCAGGCCGCTTTTACGTCCAGCGCGTTTTTGCGGAAATCCTCCGTTCCCGGCGGCGGCGCGGGAGCCACCTCGCCGTCCTGGTGCGGGACGAAAGCCATGAACACCGGCGCCATGGCGGCCGCGAAGGGATGTTTGAGGGCGAACCGTCCCCGTTCCGCCTTCGCCTTGTCCCCCAGGTCCCCAAAGATGGCCCGGTTGAAAAAGCTGCCGCGGATGGGCACGCGCGGCACGTTTTCCGAAATATAGGTGGTGGGGGTTTCGCGGCGTTTCAGTTTCTCCAGCGGAAATCTCCCCAGGTGCGCCGGCCGGTGATCCCCGGACAGACGCTTCCAGCCCGGTTTGCCGCCCCAAAGTCCCAGGAAGTGGGCGGGATGCCTGAAACGCAGGGCGCCGTCCCCGGAGACAGGCGACAGGGGGCGGTCGGGCGCGAGTTCCATGGATGTGGTCACGGCGCAGGCGTGATAGGCCTCCTCCAGGAAGGGGTTGACCACGGCGGTGCCCGCGCCGTTCCAGCGGCCCAGCCCCGCCGCCACGATCAGGGGGGCGAGGTCAACGCCGGAATCCGTACCGAAGTGCGCCCGGGCGAAATATCCCAGACGCCGGATGTAGCCCGCCAGGGTGCAGGCGATTTCCCCGCCGCGCAGAATTCCCCGGGCTGTTTCCGAATCCTTCAGCCAGGCATCCCCCGGCCCTCCGGGCTCGGCGCCTAGGCCCTCTTCGATCAGCATCACCACGGCCCAGCGGTGCCCCTCCAGAGGAGAAGCCCCGCCGGCCCCACCACCGGCCCCATCGCCGGAGTTCCGCCCTCCGTAATGTTCGCTGGAGAGCGGGCAGATTCCCACCATGGCGGCATCGAGGAAGTAAGCGCTCCCCTTCAGGTTGTCCGAGAGCTGCCCGGGGGTGAAGTAGAGGCCCCCGGGAAGGGGCGCGGTGTCCCCGTCACGCAGTTCCCGCAGGAAGGCCAGATAGGGTGCGATGCTTGCGGCCACCGAATGCGGCGCGGGGGCCGGGGCTTCCCCCCGCTCCATTTGCGACCGCTCTCTCGGCGCACGTGGGAGAGGGGGTGTACCCGTGGGCGGGACCGCATCCGCCCGCGGCACCTTTTCCAGGGGGTAGGGCCCAAATGTGTATGGCCTGCGGCGGTTGGTAAACAGTTTCATGCCCTACCTCATGCCGTGCGGTTGGATGGGGCCCGCCCCGGCAGAATCCCGTTCATCGGAAAGCTGAGGATAACCGGGCCGGGGCAGCGCTGATGAGGGGCGGTGGCGCGGTGGAAATACGGCCGCCAGCAGCGCCAGGGAACCGGCACCGCCCGGAGCGGTTCCTACAACCCGCCCCACACTTCCGTGGCTACTTCGACGATCATCTCCAGCTTTTTCCACTGCTCTTCGGGTTCCAGGACGTTCCCTTCCTCCGTGGAGGCGAACCCGCATTGGGGACTCAGGCAGAGTTGGCTCAGGTCCACATGCCTCGCCGCCTCGTCGATACGGCGCTTGA
>CAZOXD010000196.1:0-9344 GCA_964583525.1 uncultured Pseudomonadota bacterium | reverse complement strand
ACGACGCCCATGCCACCCTGGTGCTGAACGACTCCGCGGGTGAAGTGATGCGCGGCGTGATCGCCGGATTGGAAGAAGAACTCGTACCGGTTGCGGCGCCATTGCCGTCCTGACCCGCTCCGCGAACTTTTATGGTAAAAGGCCAAGGGATAACGGGCCGGGTCTGGGAATTGTTTACTTGATTCGTGGTATGGAGGGGTGAACATTGCGGATGGTTCCCGGCAGTTACATCTGGGAGATATCGGATGAAATTGAAAACCATCATCCTTCTTTTATCCGTGCTTGCCGTCATATCGCAAGGATGCCAGACGCTGGAACCCGGCGATCCCACGGTGTACTATCTGCGTGGACTCGAACTGCATGAACAAAAAAAATACCAACGGGCCATCCGGGACTTTGACCGGGCCATCGAAATCGATCCCAATTATACCCTGGCCTACCTCTATCGAGGCGATGCTTACCATGAGCTAAAGCGATACAAACAGGCCATCCGGGACTACGGCCGGGGCCTCGAGCTTAATCCGAATAACCCCCTCGCCTACCACAACCGGGGTCTTGCCTACAATCACCTCGAGCAATACAAGCGAGCCCTCCAGGAATTCGACCGGGTCATCGAGCTCAATCCCAATATGGCGTTTGCCTACTTCAGTCGGGGTATGACCTACGAACAGCTCGAGCAATACAAGCGAGCCCTCCAGGATTACGACCGGGCCATCGAACTCGATCCCAATTTTGACCCTGCCAACCTCAACCGGTTTCTTGGCATCAGTAAACTGGAGGATAATCGTCGGGGCACCCAGGACTTGGAGCGGGCCCTCGAACTCGATACAAGTTCGGATCTACCACGCTTCTTGATGAAATTTGACCAGGCGGACCTCGATAAAAACCAGCGGGCCCTCAAGAAATTCGAGCGGGCCCTAGAGCTCGATCCCAATGACCCCCACGCCTACCTCGAACGGGGAATTTTCCATATAAACGATTACCAATACCAGCGGGCCCTTCACGACCTGAACAGGGCCATCGAACTCGATCCCAATTTCGCCCTTGCCTACCATAACCGTGGTTTGGCCTACAATGGCCTCAAGCAATACCAACGGGCCCTCCAGGACCTGAACCGGGCCATCGAACTCGATCCCAACAATCACCGCGCCTACATCAATCGAGGCAATGCTTACATTGGCCTAAAGCAATACAAGCGGGCCCTCCAGGATTTAAACCGTGTTCTCGAGCTCGATCCCAACAATACCCGTGCCTACCTCAACCGGGGTAAGGCCTACAATGGCCTCAAGCAATACCAACGGGCCATCCGGGAATTCAAACGGGTGCTCGAATTCGATCCCAATTCCTTTGAAGAAGAAATGGACCGGTTTCTTGCCGATTTGAGTATTCACCATGCCAAACAATGCCGGGTTTGGAGTCAGGCCTGCCAATCGAATCAGGGTAAATGGTGCAAAACCCGCCTCAAAAACTGCTGACGCGGGAGCATTCCCCTTCGACCAATTGGCTTCAACGGGCGGCGGAAATTTTACCCGGGTCTGGTACACTGGGAGCAGACGCACTCCCATGGGACTCAAGCATGCTGTTCGAGGAGAAAGAGCCATGCCGCCCTCCCCTCGGATTCCGGATGAATTCCCAATACCCCCGTAGCGGATTTTGATGCGCCCTCCAGCCACCCCCTCCCCGTCCGAGTCCGGACCGTCCATCCCCGCCGACGGCGCCCCCTCCCTGTTCCGCCTGGCCATTCGCCGTCCGGTGGCGGTGACCATGATCTCCCTGGGGGTGCTGATCTTCGGCGCGGTGGCGTATCAACGGCTGGAAGTGGCGCTGCTGCCCCGTTTTTCCCATCCCACCCTGACGGTGCGTACGGCCTACCCGGGCAGCGCCCCGGGGGAGGTCGAGCAATTCGTGACCGCTCCCCTGGAAGCCCAGCTCAGTGTCGCCTCCGGTCTGGTGGAACTGCGGTCCCTGTCCCGGCCGGGCCTGTCGGAAATCGTGCTGGAGTACCAGTGGGATACCTCCATGGCTCTGGCCGCCCTGGAAGTGCGGGAAAAACTGGACCGGATCACCCCGGTGGATGGGGTGGAACCCTCGCAAATCCTGCGGTTCTCGCCGGAGGACGAGCCGATCGTGCGCCTGGCGCTGGAGGGAGAACAGCTTCTGAGCGTCCTGCGGCAGTTGGCCGAGGAGGAGATCGAGCCTGCCCTGCTGGCGCTGGCGGGAGTGGCGGCGGTGCAGGTGCGCGGGGGGGCGCCTCCGGAGGTGCTGGTGGAACTGGACGAAGGGCGGGTGACCCGGCTGGGGCTTTCCGTGGCCCAGGTGTCCAGGCGCCTGCAGGAGGAAAGCATCAATCTGGCCGGGGGCGTGCTGGAGGACGGGCGGCTGGAATACCGGGTGCGCACCCTGAGCGAGTTGACCACCCTCGAGGAAATCGGAGCCGTGCTGATTTCCGGCCCCGCCGGCCCTCCCGTGCGGCTCCGGGACGTCGCCGGCATCCGCATGGGAACGGGAGAGGTGCGGGTGCGGGCCCGCGCCAATGGCCACCCGGCGGTTGAAATCGAGGTCTTCAAGGAGGCCGATGCCAATGTCGTGGAGGTGGCCCGGCGAGTGCGCCAGCTCATCCGCGGGGGGACGGAAGCTTCCGGAGGTGCGGGGGCCCGTTCCCTGCGCGCCATGCTTCCGCCGGAAACCGGGTTGAGGGTTGTTTACGATCAATCCCGGTTCATCGTCCTGGCCCTGGAGGAGATGCGCCGCACGGCCCTGGTGGGGGGATTGCTGGCCATGGTGGTGTTGCTGTTCTTTCTGGGGGAAGTCCGTTCCACCTTGTTTATCGCGGTGGCGATTCCGCTCTCCATCCTGGCGACCTTCCTGCCCATGTTCCTGGGCGGCGTGACGCTCAACCTGATCTCCATGGGGGGATTGGCGTTGGGCATGGGAATGCTGGTGGACAATTCCATCGTGGTGCTGGAAGCCATCCACCGGCTGCGGGAAAAGGGTCTGCACCGCTTCCAGGCAGCCTTGCGGGGCGTAGAGGAAGTGGGGGGTGCGGTGACAGCCTCCACCCTCACCACCGCTGCGGTGTTTCTGCCGATGGCGTTCGTGGAAGGCGTGGCCGGTCAGATCGTGGGAGACTTGGCGCTGACCATCGTATTCTCCCTGCTGGCCTCCCTGGCCGTTTCGGTGTTGGTGCTGCCCATGCTGACCGTCGTGCTCGGCACGCCCGAAAATACCGTGTTGGGCGCGGCGGAACCATCCGGGCCGGGCGCTGCGGTTCTAGACACAGCGGAACCATCCGGGCCGGGCGCTTCCATGAAGGCGGGAGGACTTCCCGGCTCCGCCCGCAATTCCGGCGGCAGCCCGCTTGGGGAGGGGTGGCGGGGCTGGAAGGATGACTTGAGGCGCATTTACAGGAAATCCGGCGTCCCCCTGCCGTTATGGATGGGGCTGACGCCCTACCGCCTTCTGCACTCGCTAATGTGGGTGGCACTGCTCGGGTTGGGAGGAGGCTGCTGGTTTCTCCTGCGGGGGCTGCTGGGGGTGTTGCGTTTTACCCGGCGCATCCTTTCCCCGTTGCTCTCCCCATTCGGGTCTCTCTTGCGGGGATTTCAATCCCTGGTTTCCCTGCTGGGAACCCGGTACCGGGCGTTGCTGGAGCGGGTATTGCAGGCGCCATCGCGGTGGCTCGCCCTGACCGGGCTGTTACTCGTGGCGGCCCTCTGGTTCGGATGGAAATTGCCCCAGGAACTGATTCCCCAATTGCACCAGGGGGTGTTGCTGACCCGGCTGGAAATGCCGCCCGGCACCGCCCTCCGCGAAACGGTGGAGCGGGTGGGGCACATCGAACGCGGCTTGGCCGCCCTGCCCCTGGTGGAGAGCACCTTCGCCCGCATTGGCGCCGAACGGGACGACCCCGTCCGGGAGCAGGGAGGCGACCACATCGGGCTGGTCTGGGTGTCCCTCCAACCCGGGCCGGATATCGCCCGCAGGGAAGAACGGGTGATCGCGCAAATCCGGGAGAAGCTGGGGGGGGAGCCCGGCTTGACCTATCGCATCGGCCAGCCGTTGCTGTTCACCCTCAAACCGCCCCTGTCGGTGGAACTGGGGGGGGAGTCCCTGGCCAATTTGGACGATCTGGCGGAGGCCGCAGCCCGGGTGGAGCAGAGGCTGCGCAAGCTGCCCATGCTGGTGGATGTGAAATCCCGCCAAACCCGGGGAAACCCGGAGTTGCAAATCCGCTTCGACCGGGAGCGGCTCTCCCGCCATGGGCTGTCCGCGCGCGAGGTGGCCGAGGAGGTGCGCCGTAAATTGCAGGGGGAAACCCCGCTGCAATTCCGTTCCCTGGACAAACGGGTGGATGTGAGGGTGCGCATGAGCCGCCCGCAACTGAACGACATTACCAAATTGGAAAACGTGATCGTCAATCCGGGCCAGGCGGTGCCCATTCCCCTCAAGGCGGTGGCCACCGTGTGGGAGGGCGCCGGGCCTTCCGAAATCCGGAGAAATTCCCAGCGGCGCAGCGCGCAGGTAACCGCCTCCCTGCGCGGAGTCAACCTGAAGGGGGCCCAGGAAGAAATCCGCGCGGCGCTGCGGGGGATGACCTTTCCGGAAGGAATCCGCTATTCCCTGGGCGGGCAGAGCGAGGAGATGCGCCGCTCCATCGACAGCCTCCTGTTCGCCCTGGCCTTGGCCGTGTTCCTGGTTTATCTGGTGCTGGCCTCGCAGTTCGAATCTTTCGTCCAGCCCCTGATCGTGTTGTGTACCGTTCCCCTGGCCGTGGCGGGGGTGGGCGGCAGTCTGTGGGTGCTGGGGCAGAGCCTGAACATGCTGGTGGGCCTGGGATTGATCGTCCTGATCGGGATCGTGGTCAACAATGCCATCGTGCTCACCACCACCCTCAACCGGCTGCGGGAGGAGGGAATGCCTCTGGAAAAGGCGATCGTCGAGGCGGGCGCCGTGCGGCTGCGTCCCATTTTGATGACGACCCTCACCACCATCCTGGGACTGCTGCCCCTGGTGCTCTCCGCGGGGCCGGGGGCCGAGGTGCGCCTCCCCATCGCGCTGACCATCATCGCCGGATTGTTGACCTCGATGGTGCTCACCCTGGTAATCATTCCGGCGGCTTGCGCCGTCATGCTGCGCGGGAACGGGGAGCGGTAGGGGGGGGGGAGGGAAACCGGGGCCGGGTCCCGTCAGGGGGAGGACCTGCGGCGGGAGGAAGCCAGGTTCATGCTATGGCGGAGGATGGATTTCCCGTCCTTGGGATCGATGACGATGGTGCGGTTCCTGCCCAGGCGTTTGGCCCGGTACATGCCTGCATCCGACAGATTGATGAAGGCTTCCACGTCGGAGGGGTGTTGCTCCACCGCGCCGCACACCCCCGCGCTGACCCGCACCTCGATGCGCTTGCCTTTGTAGCGGAAGTCATGGCCCTCCACCAGCAGGCGCAGCCCTTCGGCCACGTGAAATGCGGATTCCAGCGTGGTTTCCGTCAAGAGCACCACGAATTCCTCGCCTCCGTAGCGGCAGCAAAGATCCTGGGCGCGCTTGTTGCGGCGGATCAGCAGGCCCAGGGTCTGGAGCACATGATCGCCGCACTCGTGGCCGTGCCTATCGTTGATCGCCTTGAAGTGATCGATGTCCAGCATTATCATGCTCAGCGGGCGGTTGTAACGGCGGTAGCGGCCCCATTCCATGCGGATTCGCGTCAGGAATTCCCGCCGGTTGTACAATCCCGTGAGCGGGTCGGTGGTGGATTGAATTTTCAGGGATTGATTCTCCACCGTCAGCGACCTGTTTTTCGCCTCGGCTTCCTTGAGCGCCTTGCGCAACTTGCGGTTGCTCCTGGATAGACTCGACTCGGATTTTTTCCCCCCGGCGCTGGACCGGGATGGCCGCACCTTCTCTTTCGCGGATGGTTGGCTGGAAGCGGCCCCGCGCCGGGAGGCCATTTTCTTGAGCACCAGCCGGACGCCTTGCACCAATTTGGCGGGCGCAACGGGTTCGGGGAGAAGATGGTCGATCCCGCCCTGGTTGGCATAGGCCAACAAATTCGCGGGATCGCTCGCCGAAATGAGGAGAATTTTCCCGGTGCCGGGGAGCTCCTTTTCCACCCGCTCCAGATACCGGAGGTTCCCCGGAGGGGGGCCTTCTTCCCGCGCCACGAGAATTTTCACCCCCCCTCTCTTGAGGAGAGGGAACGCGCCCTGTCTTTTTTCCACCGGCTGGCTGGAAAAACCCTGTTTTCGGAGCGCCCGGGCAAATTTTTCCTCGTCCTCCCCCAGTCCGGCCAGCAGAATTGGCGCTGAACCGGATTCCCGATCTCCGCGGTTTTTTACCGGTTTGGTGGAAGCCATGGGAAATGTATGCGCCGGATTCTGGGTTCAAGGAAACGGGCTTGCCGACTAAAAAATGATTCAGGTACTATATAGCATTCAGGAGAGATGTGACTCAGTTATTTTTTACCATTGGGGTTTTCGAGGAATCATTCCACACCGGGCGGCCTTTCGCATCGCTCCGGATCTCCGGGGGGTGCAGGGCGCCAGTCCGCCTGATCCGCTGCATTTTCACAATGCGGGAATCCCCCGGCGCCCTTCGGCCGCCCTTCATGAATGGCAAATCCCCCGGCCATGTCTCCCACGGCATGGATTCGTCATGAGAGAAGAATTCCCATTCGTGTTTTCCGCCGACAGGATAGAGGCTGCTCCCGTTAGTGCTTGATGGCAGAACCTCGCGTCAGAAGTTATCGGGCTATCTTCTTGTTATTTAACATAAATATTATTAGCTCTTATTACGCGAACTGCTGACGCGAAGTACCAGGCGTCAACGGCATGACCCCATCCCTACTTCAGGGCGTCCTTGAGTTGTTTTCCCGGCCGGAAGCGCGGCGCATTCGAAGCCGCGATATCGATGACCGCTCCCGTGCGGGGATGCCGGCCCTGGCGAGCCTTCCGCTTGGATACCATGAACGTACCGAAACCCTTGAAGGATATGGAATCCCCCTTTTTCAACACCGCTGCAATTTCTCCCAGAGTGGTGTCGAGAATCCGGCCTGCCTGGGCTTTGGTGAGTTTTGTCTTCCTGCTGATGTTTTCGATGAATTCGGCTTTAGTCATCCTACCCCCTCGCATGGTTTTTCCCTGCGTGTTTCCCTACGTGTTTCCGAACGTTCGGCCTGTAATCGTTGCCGTCACACCCTCCCCAAAAAAAATCTGGGCCGCCCCTGCAGTGGTCGCATTCTGGATAAATGATTTCACCCATAAGATCAAGTGGGACCTGGTTCGGGGGGATCCGCAAACGGGGCCAGTGCTAAATGGCAGATCGTGGCTTCAGATGTAATCGA
The DNA here is from genome assembly GCA_964583525.1 of uncultured Pseudomonadota bacterium. Lineage (GTDB taxonomy): Bacteria > SAR324 > SAR324 > SAR324 > JACQKK01 > CAZOXD01. Next base: position 2,008 of record CAZOXD010000196.1, on the reverse strand, counting down.
ACTATCCTTTTGTTATTTAGCATAAATATTATCAGCCCTTATTACGCGAACTTCTGACGCGAAGTACCAGGGAAGGCCGGAATCGCTTTTCCGGGCTTTTTCCTTTCCAATTGGATAACCTTGCAGGAAAGGCCGCCCGGGGGTGGAATCCTTATATCAAGGAAGGAGATGTTTACCCATGGTGACGATCGACCCACAGTTGATGGATATTCTGGCATGTCCGGAGGACAAAAGTCCGCTGCATCTGGCCGGGGAGGAACTGGTCGGAAAAATCAACGCTGCCATCGCAGCAGGAAAAATCAGCAATCGCGGTGGAAATCCCGTCAGCGAACCCATCGCAGAGGGCCTGGTACGGAAGGATGGAAACTGGCTCTACCCGGTGCGGGACGATATTCCCGTGATGTTGGTGGAAGAAGCCATCCCCTTGCCCCCGCCCGGGGTGGAGTAGACGCCCTCAGCCTGGATCGTTCATGCCAGCCGTATCGTTTTTGCATCAGAAGGGAGGCACGGGGAAGAGTACCCTGGCTATTGCGAGCGCTATGGCGCTCGCCCAGACGGGCCACAAGGTGCTCGTTCTGGATGCCGATTACCAGGGGACCGCCAGCGAATGGGGAAACCGGCACGGGCACCAGTCCCGGATCGAGACGCGCTCTCAGGTACAGCCGATCATTCACAAGGAAATTTCCCGCTTTCTGCCCCATTTCGATTGGATCTTGATCGATGGTCCTCCGTCCCTTTCCGATATGACCGAAAGCATTCTCCGCGCCAGCGATCTGGTGATTATTCCGATGCGTCCCTCCCTGCCCGATGTGTGGGCGCTGCCCTGGCTGGCCGCCATTATCAGAAAGCTGCAAGGAGAGGGAAATCCGCTCGTAGCCAGAGCGGTCTTCAATCAGCACGAGGAGGAGGATTTGGAGCCCCTGCGGGAGGAAATCGAGGCTTGGCATATTCCGGTGCACGAGGCGCCGCTGCCGGTGGATCCGGCGTTCCGGAAGGTGTTCCAGGGACATCCTCTGCCAGGACCGCTGGCGGAGGAAGTGCTGGAACTGCTGCGGATGTGACACGGATGATGGGTAGTGGGGGGTTATTTAATTGCTAGTGCATCATGGCAGAAGTTTTTATTCAACCAATTGTTATAAATGATGATTCTGTTTCTGATGAATGCGGGAACTTCTGCCACGTAGTACTACGGGGCGGCTGCGGACCCGATGAAGGACCTTGCGATGATTGATTATTCCGTAGCGGAAGATTCCCCGCCCTTCTCCGGTTCCTCGTCTTTTTCTGGTTCCTCGTCTTTTTCTGTCTCCGCGATGGGGCCTTCCTCCATCTCTCTCTTGCCGGTATCAGCCGAACTTTCCGCGATGGCATCGCCGAAGGACGATTCCACTAGGGACGCAATGTTCAATTCCGATTCATGGGGCAGTGTACCGAAGGTATCGCGGCGCAGTTGGCTGATTTCCCGGGCCAGCTTTTGGGTACGGTCAAAATGCGGCTGCACCTCGGGCGGGTCGTTGGTGCCCTTCTCTGCGACGATACGAACGATTTCGCCCCAGGTGGATAGATGCTCTTGGTGCAGGGAGAACAGCTTGTCCAGGGAGGCCCGCAGTTGGGTAACCCGCGCCTGATGCGCTTTCAGTACGTGCATGATCGAATCCGCAAGGATTGGCAGGGAGGCTGTTTCCGCGCCCCGCCCATGATCTTTGGATGCCGAATATCCCCAGCCGGTTATTCTCAGCATACATGGATTCATCCAATGATTTCAATTCGCGGGCATTTCCGAACAGGGCAAACGCATTCTAGTGTCCTGACTCTGAAGTACGTTGAAAATAGGCTGGACCGCTTTGATACCATATGGTACCCTTCCTTGAACTTTCAAGGAGGAAAAACCATGCGGACAGGACGACCGAAACCGCTGTTGCATTTGACCGAGGAAGAAGAGGACACCCTTCATCGATACGTTAGGCGGCTCAAGACCGCGCAGCACTTGGCCCTGCGCGCTCGCATAGTG
>CAZOXD010000195.1:0-9695 GCA_964583525.1 uncultured Pseudomonadota bacterium | reverse complement strand
GAACCTCCCGTGGACCCGTCCAGCGAGCCGCCCGTCGCGGATAACCCCTTTTCCGGCCCTCCGCCCGAGATTCCGCCCACCGAATCGGGAGAGATGGATGTTGGGCGCGAGATGCCCACGGAATTCTCCGATCCCGCCCCCACCGCCCCGTCACCGGATTTGAGCGGTGACGCCTTCCAGGCAGCGTTGGATGCGGCCGGAGAAGATCCCGAAGAAGGGGTTGAGGGGGACGAAGGGGAAACCCTCCCGCCGGCGGATGGGACTTCCGGATATGAATTCGACAGCGATGAAGCCGAATCCACCTGGCGGGAGCGCTTCCAGCGCTATGCCCGCAACCTGGACCTGGACTGGGAGGAACAACTGTGGGGAGAAAAGGAGGGGGAAGAGGACGACGAAGAAGACGAACGGCCCTGGAGCCCGCCGGGCACGGATAGGGGGTGAATCGTTTACCCTCGCCTCTACAAGCGGTCTCAAAATTACGTGTACGTCGCGTACTTCGAGACGCTTGCTTCGCTCGCTCCTCAGCAACGCGGGTGAGAAAGCCCGATTCCCTAAGATCCAGGGACGGACACGCTTGTCCGTCCCGTCATGGAAGGCTCCGAAGGAGCCTGTCTCGAAGGGTCGGGATTTTGCCAAAATTCCATTTTGAGACCGCTTCTCTTTCTTCCACATATCGCAAGGCAATCACCATGACCGGCTTTTCCCATCGCATCGCCCTGGTCACCGGGGCCTCCATCGGCATCGGCAAGGCCACGGCCCTGGCCCTGGCCGGGCTGGGCGCGGATATCGCCGTGGCCTACCTGCAGGATACCGAGGGCGCCCGGGACACCAGGGAGCAGGTGGAAGCCCTGGGCCGGCGCGCCCTAACCGTGGCGTCCGACCTCTGCAAGGAATCCGAGGTACGCTTCATGGTGGACAAGGTGACGGAGGAATTGGGGCCGGTGGACATCCTCATCAACAATGCCGGCTGGGCCTACCGCCAGGAAATGGAGGACATCACCGTGACCGATTGGGATTCCGTGATGGATGTGAACCTGAAATCGGCGTTCCTGGTGACCCGGGCCGTGCTGCCCCACATGCGAGCACAGCGGTGGGGGCGCATCGTCAACGTCTCTTCCGGCGCCGCGCGGATGGGGGGGCTGATGGGCATCCACTATTCCTCCGCCAAGGCCGGCCTGGAGGGCCTCACCCGCGCCTATGCCTCGCGCCTGGTGAAGGAGGGGGTGACCGTGAACGCCGTGGCCCCCATGCTGATTCACACCGGGGAAAAGCGGGACAACGAGGCCCGCAAAAAGCTGGTGCCCCTGGGCCGTCAGGGCACGCCGGAGGAGGTGGCCGGCGCCATCGTCCTTTGCGCGGGCACCGAGTTCATGACCGGGCAGACGGTGCACATGAGCGGGGGCGTGTATTACGGGGGGTGAGGGGACGGGAGGGCGGCATTGCGAGCCGTCCCTGCCCATGGGAGGGAAATCTTCTAGGGGCACGGCACGCCGTGCCCCTAGAACATTTAGGCGGCACCTTTTTGTTTCTTGAACTCGTCGTAGGACTGAGCCATTCCGTTGTTGTCCCATGAGAAATGGGCTAACGAACTGTGCCTCTGCGAAAAATCGAACTTGATATCTCCGATTCCTTTTGCGGTGCCCGAACCTATTTCGCCCTCATAAAACGTCCAACCCTCCGGCAGCACAGTCAGGATGCGGTGTTCTTCGTCCGTCACGGGATTGCGAAGGGGCTCGGTTTCCGCCCTCGCAACGCCTGGCAGCACAATGCGGGCCTTCCTCGCGTCCATATCCCAGTCGAACTCCATATCCAGGAAATGCGGTTCGTGAATGGTTTCGATGATAATGCTGAATATCTTGAAGATAGTGCCGTCGGGCTGATTTTCGCCGGACATGATGGCAAAAATAGCCTCGCGCTGTTCTGGTGTGGACTTGGCTTCGAGGATGGGATGCATATGGCCTTCACCGTGGTGAATGGCTCTCGGAAAATAAAAGGTGGCGGCAACAAGCAGGTTATCAAGTGAAACGTCGCCGTAGTGACCTTTGTCGATTTTAAATGCAACTAGCCCAGTGCAATGATCGTAAGTCGGTGGGGCCATTGCCTCGCAAGGGCAACCAAAATCGCAACTGCAATACTCCAACCACTTCCCTTCCATACGCCATTTTGTATCTGCCATTTCACCCTCCCCGTGTGGGATTTCGTTTGTTGGATTTGTCGGAAAGACATTTTTTAGCTAAATGGCTTATAAGATTTTCCAAAACCATTTCATAAATTTGACCAAAGTTAACCCGACATACTTCCCATTTGAAGCCACCAATTCAACTTGGAAGACTCCTCGAAACTCTGATACCACGATTTTAGAAGTGAAATCCACCTCACCCCGGTTGTTTGGCGCCATATTTTCTCTCTTAAATGGTATTGGGCCTTTAATTCAGGATATGAGGAAGTAGTAATGTGGCCGATAGCGGTTTTCTTCTAGTGTTTGAATCCAGTCATTGATTTCACCAACAGGTTTGGATCGTCACACCGGTACCGGCTGAATCAGTTGTAGAATCCATCCCGGCCGAAACGGCATGCCGCGCCATTCCATTCGATTTCAACCCATGTCGTAGGGGCACGGCATGCCGTGCCCATTCACTCCATCCCCTCCTACAACAGCCCCATCCCGGTCAGTTCCTTCCGCAGGTCCGCAATGCTCCGGTAATGGTGACCTTTCAGGCCTTCGCGCCGGTAAAAAGGATTGGGGGAGTCGAGAAATACCGAATAGTGCAGACTCGATATTCCACTCCTGACTACCGTCTACCGGAACTTCCGCAACGCATTTTCGAACAGGGGCAGGGAGCGCTCCACCACGTCCCCGGTGACCGCCAGGGAGATGCGGAAGTGCCCCGGGCCGCCGAAGCCGCTTCCGGGCACCAGCAGCAGCCGCTCGGACTGGGCGGCGCGCACGAATTCCACGTCGTCGCCGATGGGCGATTTGGGGAAGAGATAGAACGCCCCCTGGGGTGTGACCGCCTCGTACCCCATTTCCCGCAGGGGGGCCAGCAGGCGGTCCCGCATGGCCTGGTAGTGCCCCACGTCCACCAGGGCGCCTTTGGCCAGCGGCAGCACCCGCTGGATCAGCGCGGGGGCGTTGACGAACCCCAGCACGCGGTTGGCGAACACCAGGGCCTCGCAGAACAGATCCGCATCTCCCATGCGCGGAGAGACGGCCACATAGCCGATCCGCTCCCCGGCCAGGCCCAAATCCTTGGAGTAGGAATGGATGACCACGGTGTGATCGTACAGCGGCGGCAGCCAGGGCACCTCGATGCCATCGAACGCCAGGTTGCGGTAGGGCTCGTCGGAAAGCAGAACGATGGGGCGCCCATGGCGGTTGGAAGCATCGTTGAGGAAATCGGCCAGCGCCCGCAGGCGCTCCTCCGGGTAAACTACTCCGGTGGGGTTGTTGGGTGAGTTGATAATTACCGCCCGGGTGCGCTCGTTCACTGCGTGGGCCAGTGTGTCCAGATCGATTTGAAAGTTCCCATCGGTCTGGGCACGCACCAGCTTCCCGCCGTGGTTGCCCACATAAAAATCGTATTCGACGAAATAAGGGGAAAATGTCACCACCTCGTCCCCCGGATTGAGCAGCGCCTTGAGGGCGGTATTGACCGCCCCCGCCGCCCCGCAGGTGATGACGATGTGGTGCGCGCCGTATTCCAACCCGATGTTGGCGGACATCTCCCCGGCCAGGTAGGCCCGCACCTCCTCCAGCCCGGCATTGGGGATATAGCGGTGCATTCCGGGAGCGGGGTTTTCCAGCAGGGAGCGCAGGGCCTGGTTCACTTCCGGAGGCGGATCGAGGATGGGATTGCCCAGGGAAAAATCGCACACGTTCTCCACCCCGTGCTCGGCCTTCAGCCGCGCACCCTCCTCGAACATCTTGCGGATCCAGGAGGAACTTTCCAGGGAATCGTGGACCGCATCGGCGACTATTTGAGCCATGAATCGTCTCACCATGGATGGTTGGAGGGTGAAGATCGGGCGGCAGCTTCCCAACCGGAGAATTTACCGGAACCCACTTGGAATTGCCGGTATTGATTGAGGTTGTAAAGGAAAATCCGTGAAAACTCAAAACTGGCCGTGAGCGCTGCAAGCGGGAGATATTCCCTTCCCCTTTTCCACTCGATGTGGAGGCTCTCCCGATAAAATCGCGAAAAACCATTGCACCTATCCAATACGTCTCGACATAGACCACATAAATTATATAATGTGAATTTAGAAACCATGGCCCTGATTTTACGTTTATTCATCAAGAGCGGGTGAATTCCGGCAATGGGTATGTGTGCAATTGGTCATCCTCCTTTTCCATCTACTGGATTTTGCCGGGCACGGCGGATATGGCTCCATGAAGAAACCGGTTTGAGAAGATGAGCGATCAGGAAAATTTACAAGTCATCGAGAAACAGGAAATCCTTCGCACTCTGGATGACCTGAAGGTGTTTTTCCAGGAATACCAAGCCCTGATGGACAATGCCTGGGAATCGGAATCCCTGGAGGGGGAGTCCGTGCGTATCCTTTCAGAACACAGGGCCATGGCCGCCAACGGGAATCACGTCATCGCCCGCACCGGGATGGTCACGGTGTTGTTGCGGTACCTGCTGGGAAAAATCAAGGACGATACCCTGGTCTTTCTTCTGACGGGCCAGGACAATGCGGTGCCGGAGGAGAAAGATCAGCAGTTCGAGGAATTTTCCCGCCACCTGCGGTCGCTCAATGATGTGCTGGAGAACCGGATCGGCAGAATCTTCAAGCTGGCCCGCCGCGCTTCCGGCGGATCCGGGCCGCGGCTCCATTTATTGCTGGGGCCGATTGCATCGTTGTTCAAGGGCATCGTCCGCCAGGATTGGGAGGATGTGGATCTGGTCATGAACCACATCAATGTCGTGACCACCTCCCGCCAGAGCCACGAATTGGTAGAGCAGATCGGGCGCATGGTACGATCCATCTACAATTCCCTGAAAGAAATTTCGGCCGACTATCCGATCGAAAGCCTTTCCAACGTTTCCAGCGAAATCCCGGATGCCATTGACAAGATCAACTCGGTGATTTTGGAAATGGAAAATATCGCTAACCGAAACCTGGATATTCTGGAGGACTTGAGCGGATGGTTGAATGAAGACAAGAAAAAACTCGAAAATTCCATTTCCGCACTGAATGAATTCGAATCCGAACTGGCCGCCCTGAAGGAAGAGGACCCGGCTGCCGGAAAAGCAATCTCGGAAGTCCAGGGAATCCTGGAATCAAAAATCAGGGCCCCGCTGGAGAACTTTGGTGGAACCCTGGACAAAAGTCACGATATTTACATGGATCTTTTCGCCAACCAAAGCTTTCAGGACCTGTCGGGGCAGACTTTGCAAAGAGTGGTTACCTTTATCGAGGGATTGGAATATCAATTGATCCAGGTGATCGCCAGACAAGGCGGTGACAAGGAGGTTCTCATCCCGAAGATAGTGGGGGATGAAGACATCCATCAAGGAGCGGACGCAAAAAACCGCTTGAGTCAGGAAAAAGTGGACTCGTTATTGGGTGAACTGGGCTTCTAATCCCGGATCCCTTCAGCCTGGAAGCTCTCTAAACGTGAATAGACCTTTGAACCAGAGGAGATGAAATGGCGCTTGATACAAGCATGAGTGTGCTGGTTGTAGATGATTTCGCCACCATGCGCCGCATTATTGCCAACGTGCTCAAGCAATTGGGTTACGAGACCATACATGAGGCTGAAGACGGAACGAAGGCATTACAGGTGCTGGAGACGGAAAAAGTGGACTTCGTCATCACCGACTGGAATATGCCGCAGATGTCCGGGCTCGATCTGTTGATGGCCATTCGCGCCAGCGAGGATAAAAAACATATCCCCGTTCTCATGGTGACCGCGGAAGCCCAGCAGGAGAACATCGTCAAGGCCGCCCAGGCCGGCGTAAACAATTACATCATCAAGCCGTTCGACGCCCAAACCCTCTCCGAGAAGATCAAGAAAATCTTCGATTAATCTCCTCTCCCCCGGGCTTCGGAGGATCGTACCGGCATCGGGACCTGCCGATCGGCCCCGGCCTTTCCCCGGGGCGAGGAGTCCATCCACCCCACCCGGATCGACTATGATTGGGAGAGCAAGCCAATTCCCACTTTGACCCCTCCCTTTCCCCGCAATTTCAGCCGGACATCCCTGTCTCCACGATTGTAATTTGTGTGACGGATTTACTGTGATTTCATGTATTATTGAATGGAGATCATTGCAGTTCCATTGCGTTCCCAAATGAATTCCGGATGGAATTCATCCCTGGTCAGGCCATACTTTTCCAGCGGTTGTGATGACAGTATTTTTACTCATTTCAAATTCCTTTTTGCCGCCTCCCGGCCCCGGAAGACAGCGTAATGGTTATTCGGAAGCAGGGCGTGGGGACAGGAATCTCCGCATTGCCGAACCGATTCGCTTCAGCGGCGGAATTTCTTTTCCGGCCCTCCCGGTTGCGCTCCTCGTGTTCATCCTGGTGTGGATCACCCTGGCGTTCATCACCATTGGCGCGGCGCCTGTCCTGGGACAGACCCAGTATTTCGGAAAACAGGAGGAAATTCCCGACGTGCTGGCCACCTTCGAGGCCAAGGTGGAACCGGCAACCGCCCGTCCCGGTGAGCACGTCCGGGTAATCCTCACGGCCCGCATCGCCAAGGGATGGTACACCTATTCCGTGGTTCCGCAGGACGACGAATTCGCGCCTCCCCCCACCCAGTTGACCTGGGACAGCGATGGGTTGGAGGTTCTGGGACCGGTCTACGAAACCAATCCCGTGCTCAAGACGGACAAGGTATTCGGGATCCCCCTGGCATTTCATCCCGACTCGGCGCGGTTCTACCAGAATCTCCAGGTGCCCGAGGCGTTTTCCGGGCAGGAAGCCGCATTGGCCGGAACCATCCGCTACCAGGTGTGCAACAACCGCATCTGCACCCCGCCCCGCACGGAGGATGTGAAGGCCGCCTTGTCCATCGAGCAGGGACCGGTGCGTCCGGCCTTCGCCTTCGTGCAGCGCACCATCGATTTTAAGGACGACGCCGGGAATTTCCGCATCGATGCGGACACGCTGGAAGGGGCGCTCGCCAGGGGGCTGAGCGGATTCCTGCTGTTGGCCGTGGGCTTCGGGCTGTTGGCGCTGCTGACCCCGTGCGTGTTTCCCATGATCCCGGTCACCGTATCGTTTTTCACCAGCGCTTCCGAGAAGGGAACGCGGGGTGTATTGCGGCTGGCGGTGCTGTTCGCCTTGGGAATCATCCTCACCTCCACGTCCATGGGCCTGCTGTTGACGTTCTTCCTCGGCGCCACGGGCGTCAGCCAGTTCGCCACCAGCCCCTGGGTCAACCTGGCCGTGGCGGGGTTCTTCGTGCTCTTTGCGCTGAGCCTGATGGGGGTATGGGAGTTTTCCCTGCCCTTCAGGTTTGCGGATCGCGCCAACCGCATGTCCGGCAACCTGAAGGGCCCGTTGGGCGTGTTGTTGATGGGGATGGCTTTCACGGTCACCTCGTTTACCTGCACCATGCCCTTCGTGGGAACCCTCCTGGTGGCGGCCACCCAGGGAGCCGTGTTCTGGCCCCTGGTGGGAATGGTTGTCTTTTCCTCGGTATTCGCCTTCCCCTTCTTTCTGCTGGCGCTCTTCCCCAAATTGGTGGTGGGTCTGCGGGGCAAGAGCGGAAACTGGCTGGTGCAAATCAAGGTGGTGCTGGGCCTGGTGGAATTGATCGCCGCCCTGAAGTTCATCAGCAATGCCGACCTGATCTGGCAGTGGGGATTCTTCGACCGCGGCCTGCTGCTGGGTATTTCCTCGGTGATTGCCGTCCTGATCGCGCTGATCCTGCTGGGACTGGTGCCCTGGCCGGGCGTGAAGGTCGCCGGGCGCGGCCCCTTGAGGCTGGCCACCGGCGCCGTATTCGTGATCCTGGGGATGTACATGGGCCTGGGCCTCAGCGGGCGCGAACTGGATGCCTACACGGAATCCTATCTGCCTCCTTCCCTGGAGGAGGGCGCCTATACGGCGAGGATCGGTTCCAGCGCGGACTTCGTGAGCATGCAATCGGTCCACGACCTGCCATGGTCGCCCACCCTGGCGCCCGCGCTGGTCAAGGCGGAGGAAAACGGCAAGCCGGTATTCATCGATTTCACCGGGTACACCTGCGTCAACTGCCGCTGGATGGAAAAGAAGATCTTCGCCGCCAAACCGGTCTACCAGGCGCTCCGCGATCAATTCGTGCTGGCGCAACTCTACACCGACGGGGGCGATTACGCGGAGGAAAACCAGCAGTTGCAGGTGGAGCGCTTCCGCACCCTGGCCCTGCCCTACTATGTGATCCTCTCCCCGGACAACGCCGTGCTGGCAAAGCACGCGGGGATCGTTCCCACTCCAGCGGAATTTCTCGCCTTCCTGGAGCATGGGCGCAAACAAATGGTGGCCGTGAAGATGAGTAAGAAAGCCGCGAAGATTAGCAAGAAAACGGAGCGCTGACCTGCCTCCATCACCACCATTGGATACCAGATGGCCCACACCACCTTCTTCTATTTGCTGGACCGAAATGGCAAGGTGACCTACGTGCTGCCCCATCACATCCAACCCTCCGTCCTGACGGAGGGGGTCACCAAGTTGATGAAGTAGTCCCCCTCACAAGGCGTCACAAGGAATTGCGGATTCCATGGCTCAAAAAAGGAAGAAGGGAAAACCGGGGGTGAAAAATCCGAGCGGGAAAAAGCCGGGCGGGAAGTCCCCAGCCCGGGCCTCGGCTGCAAGAAAACGGGCGCTGCCCAATTGGCCGGTGCTGGGACTCTCCCTGGCGGGAGCGGCCCTGACCGCTTATCTCACGGTGACGGCCTGGACCGAAGTCAGCCCGCTGTTCTGCGAGGAGGGTAGTTCCTGCGATATCGTTCAGGGCAGCCGCTGGGGAAGCTTTCTGGGGCTTCCCACGGCCTTCTGGGGATTGCTGGCCTATCTGGCGTTGGGCCATGTCGCCTACCGGGTGCGCAACGCGGCGCGGCATTGGCAGTTCTCCTGGGTGATCGCCCTGATCGGGGCCGTCTACAGCGTGTACCTGACCGTGATCTCCGTCACGATACTGGAGGCCACCTGCACGTACTGCCTGGTCTCCCTGGCACTGATGCTTGCGATCCTGGTCACGGTGACCCTGCAGCGCCCGGCGGACATGACCGGGTTTTCCTGGCCCGGCTGGGTGGGTCAGACAACCTTGCTGGCCCTGGTGATCGTGGGCGGAATGCACCTCCACTTCAGCGGGGTGTTCGATCCCTCCTCCGGCCCGGAAGATCCCTACCTGAAAGGTCTCGCGGAACACCTTACATCCTCCAGGGCCATTTTCTATGGCGCCTACTGGTGACCGGCCTGCGATCAACAGAAGGTTCTGTTCAAGGCCTCGGTACACCGTCTGCCCTACCTGGAGTGCTCCCCCAATGGGCGCGGCAACCCCCAGGCGCCCGCCTGCGTGGAGAACAACATCCGCTCCTATCCCACCTGGGTCATCGGGAGCGAGCGGGTGGAGGGAATCCTCCAGCCGGACAGGCTGGCCCAACTCTCCCGCTATACAGGGGTGCGGGGGGAATAGTTGCGCGAAGTGGAATGGTGGGGAGAGGAGCACCTGTGTCCATTCATCACCTCCGCCAG
>CAZOXD010000194.1:7736-9805 GCA_964583525.1 uncultured Pseudomonadota bacterium | reverse complement strand
CGGAAGGATGAAGTTATGGGTAGGAGGGAGTTCCATCGCCGGAGGTGTGCTTTATGGCAGAACCTCGTAGCAGAAGTTATTAATTCAACTCATTGTTAAAAAAAATATGGTTCTGTTTCCCATAAATACGAGAACCTCTGCCACGAAGTACCAGGAGAAAACAACCAATGAAGCTTTGTAGCAAAAGGGAAGATTCTCATTGCAACAGGATTTCCGCCCAGGGATCCCGCGTGCGCGGGGCGGCGTTGGGCGGGCTGCTCTTCCTGGCGCTTATCCTCACAGCGCTTATTCTCACGGTGGCCACCGCAGGGCTGGCCAGCCCCACCGAGGTGGTGAAAGCCGTGTTCCGGAAATCCTCGGGCAACGCATGGCAGATTGCGGTCACGCTCCGCCACGCCGATACCGGATGGGATCACTACGCAAACGTGTGGGTGGTGGAAACCCTGGACGGCAAGGAGATCGGGCGGCGGGTGCTGTTTCATCCTCACGAGAACGAGCAGCCCTTCACCCGTTCCCAGCAATTGGAGATTCCCGCCGGCGTGACCAAGGTGCAGGTGCGGGCTGGGGACAAGCCCAATGGGATGGACAGCAATAGCGTGGTGGTGGACCTGACGAAACGCAAGGGCGAGCGCTTCGAGGTTCGCTGACAGTGTGCTGAGGGTGTGCTGGCGCAACGTACCGGCGCTACGCACTAAGGGTATGCGGGCGCTGCGCGCCCGAGGCCTTTTCACTCATTCTTCCCGGGTAGAGTTTCCATGTCCGACCTTTCCCTCCTGATCGAGTTTTCGGTACAGGCCTTCGCCATGCTGGTAGTGGTGGTCGACCCGGTGGGTATGTCTCCGATCTACCTGGGGCTGACCCTTGGGGCCGTGCCTGCGGAGCGCCGGCGGATGGCCGTCCGGGGCGTGCTGCTGGCGGCGGCGATCCTGCTGGTGTTCGCCCTGGCCGGGCAAAGCCTGCTCGCAGCCCTGGGCGTAAGCCTCTCCGCCTTCCGCATCGCCGGAGGCATTCTGCTGTTCCTGCTGGCCGTGGACATGCTGCTGGCCCGCCCCAGCGGGCTGCGCTCCACCACGGGGGAGGAGCAGGAGGAGGCGAGTCATTTCGAGGACATCTCGGTATTCCCCCTGGCAATCCCCCTGCTGGCGGGGCCGGGCGCCATGACCTCCATCGTGCTGTTGATGGGCCGGGCAGGGGGTGACCCGGTCAAGATTGGGCTGCTGCTGGGGGTGCTCACGGTTGTGCTGCTGCTGACCCTGGCCGCGCTGCTGCTGGCGGGGCCCCTTTCCCGGGTGTTGGGCGTAACCGGGAGCAACGTCATCAGCCGGGTGCTGGGCATCGTGCTGGCGGCCCTGGCCGTGCAATTCGTGCTGGACGGGCTGGCCGGGGCGGGTGTGATCCGATGAGCCATCCATCCGTGGAGCCGGACATGAAATTCGCAGATCTCAAGATCAGCGTCACCAACCATGTGGGCTGGCTGGAATACGACAAGCCGCCCATCAACGCTTTCGGGCTGGAGTCCGTGCGGGAAATCGCCGACGGAATCGCATCCCTGGTGGCGAATCCCCAAGCCCGGGTGATCGTCATCGCCAGCGCCCTGGAGAAGTATTTCAGCGTGGGGGCGGATCTGAACGAATTCGACGGCATTTCCCTGAAGAAAATGGCGGACAACGTCGAAACCCTTCACCGCATCGTGAACAGTCTGCGGGAATCTCCCAAGCCCGTGTTGGCGGCGATCCACGGCACCGCCGTGGGAGGCGGACTGGAAATCACCCTCCATTGCGACCTGCGCTTCGCGACCACCGACGCGCGTTTCGGCCAGCCGGAGATCAACATCGCCTTCATCCCGCCCATCGCCACCACCCAGGCCCTGGTGCGGCTGTTGGGCCGGCCCCGGGCCATCCGCTACCTCTACGAAGGGGGCCTGGTATCCGCCCGGGAAGCGCTGGAAATGGGGCTGGTGGATTTTCTCCACCCCCCTGAAATCCTGCGCGCGGAAGTGCAGTCCTACGCGGAGGCGCTGGCGCAAAAACCGCCCGAGGCGCTGGAGGCCATCCGCAAGACCATCACCG
>CAZOXD010000194.1:0-7636 GCA_964583525.1 uncultured Pseudomonadota bacterium | reverse complement strand
CCCATCATCCAGGCCTTGAGAAACATGCCGCTCACCGGATGCAGCCGCGCCGGCAGGCAGGCCCGCATTTGAGGCGGCAACAAGCCCTGAAAAGAAAGATCGTGGGTGGAGATCTCAGTTGGGGAAGAAGTGTCCGGGATTGAAGCATCACGGTGTGAAACCACGGCCGAATTCTGCCCGGTGCCGGTGCTGGTTACGGCGGTGGCTGAGCATCCCCCGCCGGCAACCAGCAACCAAAGTAGAAACGGTAGGAGGAGGGCGATCCGAAAATCCCGCCCGCATGGAATCCACCGAAAATACCACCGCATATTCCACCGCATACTCAAACACCGGTCCTGGCCTTCCCCGCAAGGTTGCATCCGTTCCTCCTCCAGCAATGACCGGGTTTTGGGCCCGGAGAATCAGCCTCGCATCAGGAAGAATTGGCCCCCTCCGCATCCACCAGGAAAGGGACTCCCTTGCCCTGGACTGCCTGGGCTGGTTTCCAGCCCGCATGGTTGCCGAGCAGGCGTCCCTCCAGGGCGTTTTGCAGCACCCACAGCTCACCCGCAGGCACTTCGCGCAGGAAGCGGTTGTGGCCACCCTCCCGCACCGCGACCGGCTCGCCGTCCATGAACAACACGCGGTTGGCGGTCACTGCGGTCACCCGCTTGCCCGGGGTGAGGATGCCCACCAGATTGAGGGGGTCGGCCCCGCTGACGCTGATCAGCATTCCGGTGCGGGGCTGCCTGCGCACCTCGCGCATTTTCCCCACTGCTTCCGGGAGCGCGTATTGTTCTCCCGCCATGCCCGATACGAACCGCCCCCCGCGGATTTCCCCGCGGGCTTCCAGCCGCCGGTAGACCCGCAGCAGGTCCCGCCAGGGGGGGCCTTTGCCCTCGCGTTCCTGCATGCGCCGGAACACCACCCCATAGCGCCGCAGCAGCACCCAGGCATAAGCTTCCAGGAGTTCCGGTGACATTTTTGCCGGCGACGGCGATCCCGGCATGGCGGAGTGGGTTTTGGCGGGCGACCCCTGGCTTTTCCGGGATTCACCGGATTCCGGGGCATCGGCGGCCCCATCACTCCGGCCGCGTTGGATTCTCCCCACGCGCACCAAGCCCCAGCGTCCCGCGCTTTGCGGGGAGAACGGCGCGGGAATTCCCCCGTACCCTCCCCGGCCCCGGTTTCTGCCCAACCCCCGGCCGACGGAGTGAGAGCGCTTTTGCCGGGAGGGACGGAGCAGGGAGCGCAGTCCCGCGAAGCTGTCGGCGGTGACCAGCCCGCAGGCCACCAACTCGCCCAGGGCGGCTTCGGTGTGGGTGGGCAGCAGCCCGGCGCCTTCGGCGATATCGGAGAAGAAGGACGCCCCCTGTTCGCGGAGGATTTCCACCACGGCCCGGGCCTGTGCCGAGAGGGCCAGCCCCCCGGGATCGGGTTGCGGGTTCAGGCCGCGCCAGAGACCCAGGTTGCTCCGGTTGAGCAGGGCCAGGGGAGTCGAGGCCACCGGGCCGCCCCGGCGCACGGGCCTGCTGTCCTTCTGGCTGTGCCCACTTCCATCCCCGTTTCCATCATGGGTTCCTTCGTCCTTCCCCTTCCTGTTTCCCTTGCCGTTTCCATTCCCACCGCCGTAGGCATACCCACCTCCCGCGGGGGGTGAGAGCCGCGTCCAGGCCACCCGGCCCATGGAACAGAGGCGGTCCAGCCATTCCTTGTCGTAGCTGCCCATGCGCGAGGCAAGCAGTTCCGCTTCCCAGGCGGCGGCGGGAGCCTCGAATCCTTCCAGCAGGTCGATCACGCCTGCCAGCCCTTCCACGCCTTCGGCGTTTTCGCTGGGTTGCACCCGCTGCCAGACCAGCAGGAAGCGCAGGAAGTCCGCGCTGGATACGGGTTCGATCTCCCGCCGCAGCCGGTTGAGGGTATAGCGGTGAATGCGGGCCAGCAGTCCGCGCTCGCACCATTCCTCCTGCTTCAGCCCGGGCGTGAAACGGCCCCGGAACGCGAATCCCTCGCTTTCCAGGTTGAGCAGCCCCATATCCACATCGTCCAGGGGCAGGCGCAGGATTTCCGCCAGCGCCGCCGGGGTGATGGGACCGCAGGCTTCCATGCGGGCCCGCAGCAGTTCGGTGAGGGCTTCGCTGCGGGTCCATTCCCGCTCCCACAATGTGGCAGGGGCCTCGATGGCGGGTTCGCATATCAGCTCCGGGTAGAGGGTGCGCAATTGAGGCAGCCATTCCGCCGCCGCCCAGAACCGGGCCTTCCCATCTCCTTTCCCGGCATGCTCCACGGCACAGCCCTCTACGGTGCTATCCTCTACAGCGCCGTCCTCCACGGTATCATCCAACTCGATCACCGTGGCGCGTCCCTCGCGGATCAACCCGGCCAGCAGGGGAGCCCATCCAATATGGGGCGGGCTGGCCTCTTCTCCTTCCGGGGCCGCCTCTTCCTCCAGAGGTGATGAGCCGGCTTTCCCCTCCCCCTCGGTGATCAGTCCCAGCAGCATCAGGGTGTCGTGCAATTCATCGGCATTGGAGGCGGCGGGCCAGGCCTCGGCCCGCACCATGGCAATGGCATTGGCGTCCAGGTCGGCCAGATCGCCAGCCGTCTCGGGATCCAGCCAGCGCCGGCTCTGCACCGCCCGCGTGCGCCGCTCCTCCAGGGGCGCGTCGTCGAGAAAGGCATAGGGCCGCGCGTTGAGAATCTCGGCGGCTAGAGGGGAAGGCTCGCGCAGGTCCCGCGCCAGCATCTCCACCTCGCCCGCCTCCATGGCCCGCAACAGGCGTTCCAGGCCCTCGATGTCCATCACCTCCTCCATGCAGTCGCGCAGGGTCTGCGCGATGAGGGGATGGTCGGGCACTTCACGGTCGCCCACGATATTCTCCAGGCAGGCCTGGGAATCCGGGAAGACCAGCGCCAGCATGTCGTCGGCCCGGATGCGTTGCAGGTGGGGCGGCACCTTGCGGTCGCCATAGCGGCGCAGCACGGCCAGGGAGCGGTTGGTGTTGTGCCGCCAGCGCACGGGAAACACCGGGGCCCCCAGCAGCGCCTGGATCAGCACGCCGCGTACCGTGCCGGAATTGAGATAGCGGTACACCGACTCCAGCGGGAAGCTGTGGGTGGGCCCCAGGGAGAGCACGATGGCGTCCTCGATGGCCGCCGCCTGCAGCTCGAAGTTGAAACTGCGGCAGAAGCGCTTGCGCAGGGCCAGCCCCCAGGCCTTGTTGAGACGGCTCCCGAAGGGCGAGTGAATCACCAGTTGCATGGCCCCCGACTCGTCGAAGAACCGCTCCAGCACCACGGTCTGCTGGCTGGGCATGGCCCCCAGCGCCGCCCGGGCCGCAGCCAGGTATTCCACGATCTGCAGGGCGCCCGCCTCCACCACGCCCACGCTTTCCACCAGCCAGCGCACGGCGGGGTCGTCCTCGCGCACGAACCGCAATCGGGGCGCGGCGGGTTCATCGTCCAGCTTGCCACCGGTGACACCGTTGTCCCGGCTACTCCCGTTGTCCCCCGCCCCCGTCATGCTGGCCGGGCGGGCGGCAGGGGTGTCCTCCGCGGCCGGGGAGAGCGGCCCCAGCTTCTCCGCGACGGCAACCCGCAGCCGGGAGACGGCCAGGGAAAGCTCGTCCGTGCGGCCCGGGGCCTCGCCTACCCAGAAGGGAAGGGTGGGGGGCTGTCCATGGGCGTCCTCCACCCGCACGATGCCGGACTCCACGCGCAGGATGCGCCAGGAGGTATTGCCGAGTTGGAAGATGTCTCCGGGCAGGCTCTCGATGGCGAAGTCCTCGTCCACGTTGCCCACGCGCAACTCTCCTGGTTCCTGCACCACGTCGTAGATGGCCAGTTCGGGAATCGCCCCGCCGGACACGATGGCGGCATGGCGGGCGCCCTTGCGGCCCCGCAGGCGGCCGTTGACCGCATCGTGGTGGAGGTAGGCCCCGTGACGCCCGCGTCCGGTCTTGAAGCCCCGGGCCAGCATTTCCACCACGTCGTCGAACTCGCGCCGCTCCAGCTCCCGGTAGGGCCAGGCGCGCCGGAACAGGGCGAACAGGGCGGCGCTCTCCCACTCCTCGCAAGCCACGGCGGCCACGATCTGCTGGGCCAGGATGTCCAGGGGTTTGGGGGGCACCAGCAGGCGGTCCAGTTCCCCTCGCTGCACCGCATCCAGCAGGGCGGCACACTCCACCAGTTCGTCCCGGGTGAGGGGAAAGAGCCGGCCCTTGGGGGTGCCCTGCAAAGTATGCCCGGAGCGCCCCACCCGCTGCAGAAAGGCGGTGATGGAGCGGGTGGAGCCCAGTTGGCAAACCAGGTCGATTGCGCCTATGTCGATTCCCAACTCCAGGGAGGCGGTGGCCACCAGCACCTGCAGCTTGCCCTCCTTGAGCCGCTGCTCGGCTACGTGACGGAGTTCCCGGGCCATGGAGCCGTGGTGGGCGCAAACGTTTTCTTCCCCCAGCCGCTCGGAGAGATGGCGTGCCACCCGCTCGGCCATGCGGCGGGTGTTGACGAACACCAGGGTCGTGCGGTGGGCTTCGGCCAGGGCGGTCAGGCGTTGGTAGACCTCGGTCCACACTTCCCCCGACATCACCGCTTCCAAGGGAGAGGAGGGCACCTCGATGGCCAGGTCGCGTTCCCGCACGTGCCCCGTATCGACGATGATGCAGGCCGGACCGTCCTCGCAGTCCCCCAACATCCGCTGAGCGCCCCCAGCGCCGGTGAGAAAGCGCGCGATTTCTTCGATGGGCTTTTGCGTGGCGGAAAGGCCGATCCGCGCCAGGGGTTCATGCCCGCTCCCTGCCGCTTGAGCCGTGAGGGCCTCCAGCCGCTCCAGGCTCAGCACCAGGTGCGAGCCGCGCTTGTTCCCGGCCAGGGCATGGATCTCGTCCACGATCACCGTACGCACCGTGGAGAGCATTTCCCGCCCCCGCTGGCTGGTGAGCAGGATGAAGAACGATTCGGGAGTGGTGACCAGGATGTGAGGCGGATTCTTGATCATCGCCGCCCGCTCCGACGCCGGCGTATCACCGGTGCGCAGCGCGGTGCGGATTCCGGCCTGGGGCAGCCCGGAGTTCCGCAGCACCGCGGCGATGCCTTCCAGGGGCTCGGCCAGGTTCTTCCGAATATCCGCGCTGAGCGCCTTGAGCGGGGAGATATAGAGCACCCGCAATTCCGTGGGCAGTCCTGCGGTCAGGGACTGCCGCACCAGGCTGTCGATAGCGGAGAGGAAGGCGGCCAGGGTCTTCCCGGAACCGGTGGGGGCCGCGATCAGGGTATGGCGCCCGGAGCGGATGGCGGGCCAACCCTCCCGTTGCGGGTCCGTGGGGGAGCCATGGCATTGCCGGAACCAGCCGGACACGGCCGGATGGAATGCCTCCAGCACGTCAGTCCCAGCCGCATCCGATGGGCTGGATACAGGCGGAATCCCTGGAGAGTTCGGAGAAGACGGAATGGATGATTTAGACATGGCGCGTGATCACCTTCCAATGGCTGGCTGCCGCAGGTCTGAATGCGCTTGCGATTCGCTTATTGTGCAATTTTCGTTTTGATCCCCGCGCCGAGGTTCCCCCTGCCCGGGCCATGCCACAGAGTATTGCAGAGGATTGCGATATCCCCATACCTAATGGCCGTGCGTGCGCCTCGCCGCGCTCGATTTTCCAGGGTGCCATTTCAGGGAGGGAATTACCAGACGGGAATGCGGGAGGCGGTATCCCCTTCACTGGATTGAAGCCAGGAAGAACTTCTTTAGACTTTAACAGGCCCCTACTCGATTCCCGCTTTTTCCAAGTGGGCGAGCATCATATCGATAACCGAGCGGTCCTTGAAGGGATACCCGAGTGATTTCTCTTTCAGGCTGGGAAGGCCGGTATTGCTCCGGTAATATGCTTCCGCCGCGGCCCGCGCCTCTTCAAACCTTCCCAATGCACAGTTATGGAGTGTGATTGCATAATGCAGGGATGAATAATCTGGTTCCCTTGCGATAGCCAGTTTTTCGGTTTCCAGGGCCTCCTCGTACCGGCCGGTGAAATAAAGGCAGGAGCCGAGGGCGAAAATGTACCACCCAGGGGGGAGCGGGCAGAGCCGCACTCCTTTGCGGGCCACGGTCAAGGCCTCCTCGAATTGATTAGACATAAGCAAAATCATCGCGTGGATCATAACCACATCTGCATAGTTGGGTGCCAAGGCAACGGCCTGACTGCCCAACATTACCCCCTGGTCATGGCGCTCTGTAACGGCACAAACTATCCCCAACATGGCCTGGGTCAGTGCATCCTGCTCATCTACGGCGGCGCCTTTTGACGCCCACTCTGCCATGTTTTTCACCGATTGCACCGGGTCGTCGCTCCAGCCGCGAATGAAGTCGGCAAAATTCGCCCAGGCTATCCCCGAATATCCCAAGGGAGAATTGGGTTCCAGTTCGGTAACTTCCTTAAATAGGCGGCGGCTTTCTTCCGATGCTTCCCTGGCAAACCGATTGATTTGCTCCCTGGCGCGGTAAAACAATTCCCTGGCTCGGGGGTTTTTCAACGAACCGCGCCAGACACGCGCCTGCTCCCCGGCGGCCAATTTCACGTCCAGGGTTGTAACGACATCGTTGGTGATCTCGTCCTGCACCTGGAAGACATCCTCCAGCTTGCGGTCGTAGCGTTCGGCCCATACATGTTTGCCAGTGGCGGCTTCCACAAGCTGGGCTGTGATGCGCACCCGCTCCCCGCTTTTGCGCACACTGCCCTCCAGCACGTAGCGCACCCCCATCTCCCGTCCGATCTGTTTCACCTGTACATGGCGCCCCTTGTAGGAAAAAGAGGAGTTGCGGGCGATCACGGTCAGCCCGATGAGCTTGGAAAGGTCCGTGATGATGTCCTCGGCCAAGCCGTCGCCGAAGTACCCCTGCTCCGGGTCGCCGCTCATGTTGGTGAAGGCCAGCACGGCCAGGGAAGGTTCCCCGGGAAGCTCGGGATACTCCTGATTCTTGGCGGGTTCCCGGGCTTGCGGCGCCCCGCGGGCCGCGTCCCCCGGCTTTGACCGTACCTGGTAGGCCCGCACCGGCTCGGCGATGTTCTTGGCCTGGTGTTCCCCCAGGAATTCAAAATGCAATGGGAGCCGCGTTTTCACCTGATCATAAACGGGGCGGGAGATGGAGATCCCTCCGGGCTCGGCCAACGATTCCAAGCGCGCCGCCACATTGACCCCGTCGCCGTAGAGAGCCCCATCCTTCACCAGCACGTCCCCCAGGTTGACCCCAATGCGGAAGTCCATGCGCCGGGTATCGGGCAATTCCATGTTGCGCTCCGCCAACTCCCGCTGAACGTCCACGGCGCAACTCACCGCATCCAGCACCGAGCCGAACTCGGCCAGGATGGAGTCGCCGGGAGCGTTGACAATCCGGCCCTTGTATTTTTCGATATTTTCGGAAAAAACCTGCCGAAATTCGGTAAGGGTGCCCAGCGTGCCTTCAGGGTCTTCGCCCATCAGACGGCTGTAACCCACCACGTCCGTACAAAAGATCGCCGTGAGCTTGCGTTGAACATCCGTGGAAGCCATGGCCAAGCACCCCTGTATTTACACCGGTATTTCCTAATTGAAGTTGAAAAGGGGTTTTGATCGAACCCTCCGGCCCTCTATACCACAAAATCGGGAAAGGTATCTAAGAAGATAA
>CAZOXD010000193.1:0-9877 GCA_964583525.1 uncultured Pseudomonadota bacterium | reverse complement strand
TCGCGGGCGGTGCCCATCTATCAAACCACCAGTTTCGTCTTCGACGACACGGAGGATGCGGCGGCGCTGTTCGCCCTGCAGAAGTTCGGCAATATCTACACCCGGATCATGAACCCCACCAACGCCGTGCTGGAGGAGCGCATCGCCACCCTGGAGGGCGGCATCGGCGGACTGGCCCTGGCTTCGGGACAGTCGGCGCAGGCCATGGCCATCCTTTCCCTGGCCGAGGCGGGGGACCAGATCGTGGCCGCGGCGACGCTCTACGGCGGCACCTACACCCAGATGGACATCACCTTCCGCAAGATGGGCATCGATACGGTGTTCGTGGACCCGGACGATCCGGAGAACTTCCGCAAGGCCATCACCCCCAAAACCAAGCTGCTCTACGGGGAAACCCTGGGCAACCCGCGCAACAACGTGCTGGACATCGAGGCCGTGGCGGGCATCGCCCACGAGGCGGGCATTCCGCTGATGATCGACAACACCTTCGCCACGCCCTGCCTGTGCCGGCCCATCGAGTGGGGGGCGGACATCGTCACCCATTCCGCCACCAAGTTCATCGGGGGCCACGGCACCTCCATCGGCGGGCTGATCGTGGATTCCGGCAAATTTCCCTGGGACAACGGGAACTTCCCCGGCATGACCGAGCCTTCTCCCGGTTACCACGACATGCGGTACTACGAGACCTTCGGGGACTTCGCCTACATCATGAAGGTGCGCGTGGAGGCCCTGCGCGACCTGGGCCCGGCCATGAGCCCGTTCAACGCCTTCCTCTTTTTGCAGGGACTGGAAACCCTCCACGTGCGGATGGAGCGCCACGTCAGGAACGCGGAGCGGATCGTGAACTTCCTCAACGATCATCCCCAGGTGAACTGGGTCAATTTCCCTACCCTGCCGGACAGCCCCTACAAGGCGCTGGCGGAAAAGTACCTGCCCAACGGCGCCGGGGCCATCTTCACCTTCGGGGTGGAAGGCGGCTACGAGGCCGGGCGGCGGCTGATCAACTCCCTGCAACTGTTCTCGCACCTGGCCAACGTGGGCGACGCCAAGAGCCTGGCCATTCACCCCGCTTCCACCACCCACCAGCAACTGCGCTCCGAAGACATGGAGGCGGGAGGCGTCAGCGACGACATGATCCGCCTCTCCATCGGCCTGGAAGACCCCGCGGACCTGGTGTGGGACCTGGAGCAGGCCCTCCATGCCGCCAGGGAAGGCATCACGAAACCCGTCCCGGCCGCGGATTGAGGGGGGGGGGAAACCGCAAAAGCAATTTTCCCACGGAAAAACACAAATGAACGCAGATAACCACGGATAGGGATACCCGAACATGACAGAAGCCAAACCAGGGAGCGGCCAGTTTCCCGGGCAGACCATGGGGTCGATCCTGCACATTCTGCAGGGCTACAAGCGGGTGGCGATGGTGGGCCTGTCGGCCAATTCGTCCCGTCCCAGCTTTTTCGCCGCTACCTACCTGAAGGATTACGGATACGAGCTGTTTCCGGTCAACCCGGCTTATGCCGGCCAGGAAATCCTTGGCTTTCCTTGTTATGGCTCCCTGGAGGAGGCGCCCCAGCCGCTGGAGGTGGTGGACATCTTCCGCAAGCCGGACGAAGTGGCTCCCATCGTGGATCAGGCCATTGCCCTGGGGGCCAAGGTGATCTGGATGCAACTGGGCGTGATTCACATGGAGGCCCGCCAGCAGGCCCTGGACGCCGGGCTGGATGTGGTGATGGACCGCTGCATGAAGATCGAGCACGCCCGCTTCCATGGCGGGCTCAACCTCGTGGGCATCCGCACCAACCTGATCACCGCCCGCAAGCCGCGCATGAACCTGCTGCTCTGAAGAATCGAGGAGCGTGCAAGGCAAATTATCCGCAGATTACACAGATTTCACAGATGGTTTTGGGCAAACCACCCAAAACCGAACTCCACTCCAATCCTGTGGGATCACCGGAGTGGCTCTCGTGAATATTTGGATCGACACCTGAGTATTGGATATCCTCAATCAGTTGCGGTTGATTGTGGTGGCAGTTGTAGTTTAGATCTGCGAAATCTGCGGATACGCAGTTTTGAATAAGTAATATTCTCAGAACCTTTATCCTTACATGTCTCCGTGAGCAAATCGTTCTACATCATGCTGGTCCTGGCCGCCCTGGCCACCGCCGCCGCCTGGTACAAGGGCCCATCCGTGGCCTGGCAGGGCGCGCTGGGCGCCGGGGCGGATGTTCCTCAACGTCCTGCCCGCGATGCTGTTGGGCTTCCTGCTGGGGGGGATGGTGCACGTGCTGTTGCCCCGGGACCTGCTGGCTTCCTACGCGGGGGAGGATTCCGGACTGCTCGGGCTGGTGCTGGCTTCCCTGGCCGGAGCCGTCACGCCCGGCGGGCCGTTCGTGACCTTTCCGCTGGTGGCCTCCCTCTGGAAGGCCGGGGCGGCGATGGGGCCGCTGGTGG
This sequence comes from uncultured Pseudomonadota bacterium, assembly GCA_964583525.1. GTDB lineage: Bacteria > SAR324 > SAR324 > SAR324 > JACQKK01 > CAZOXD01. The sequence goes on along the minus strand of CAZOXD010000193.1, from coordinate 7,426 downwards.
CCTACCTGACGGCCTGGTCCCTGCTGGGTTTTCACCGCGTCCTCATCTACGAAGGACCCATCCTGGGCTGGCGCTTCGCCGCCGTGCGCATCGGATCGGTGATCCTGGCGCCGGTGCTGGCGGGCTACGTGGCCTCATGGCTCGTCCGCCTCAGCGATGGCGGGTAGGGAAGGAACTTCACCCATGGCTTTCTCCAATCCATTTCGGCCCGGCTCCCGATCCGCAATCAGGGCCTCCTCTCCCGGGCGGAGTGGCAGGGGGGTTCCCTACACCGTGGTACGGGTGGGTTTCCGGCGCCACTTGTTCGACGACCTGTACCACTACCTGCTCATCAGCAGTTGGCTCAAGCTATTCGTGATTTTCACGGTGGTATTCGTCGCCGTGAACGTGATCTTCGGGGAACTATACCTGCTGGAAGAGGGCAGCCTGTCGGGCATCCGGCCCGGCTCGCGGCTGGACGCCTTCTTCTTCAGCGTGCAGACCATCTCCACGGTGGGTTATGGGGGGATGATGCCCCAGACCCTCTATGCCAATGTGATTTCCACCCTGGAGGCCTTCCTGGGGCTGATCGGGTTTGCCCTGGCGGCGGGGCTGATCTTCGCCAAGTTCTCGCGCCCCACGGCCCGCATTCTGTTCTCCCGCGCCGCCGTGGTGGGGGAGTGGGAGGGCGCGCCGGCCCTGATGATCCGCATGGCCAATGCCCGCCTCAACCAGGTGGTGGACGCCCGGGTTTCCCTGCACGTGCTGATGGACGCCCCCGGACCGGGTGGGAGCACCATGCGCCGCTTCCACGACATGAAGCTGGTGCGGGACCGCACACCGGTTTTCGCGCTGACATGGACGGCCGTGCATCCGCTGGACGCCGAAAGCCCGCTGCACGGCTTCGGCCCGGAAGACCTGGAACGGCTTCACGGGCAGCTCTTCATGACCATCATCGGCACGGACGAGTCCTTCATGGCCGAGATCCACGCCCGGCGCATTTTCGATCCCGGAGACGTGGCCTGGAACACCCGCTTCTGCGACGTGCTCACCCGCGCTCCCGAAGGGCACCTGCGCATCGACTTCACCCATTTTCACGACATCCAACCACTGGAGCCGCCGGAGTGAGGGGTTGGGGTCCCGAATCACCCAGCCCCCTCCAGAGTGACGGCAAGCAGAGATGGCCTCCACTTTGGGCGCAGGGATCAACTGTTGGGGAAGGATTGCCGATAGGGCGTCCGGCTGGCTTCGGGCCAAAGGGATTGCAGTGGGGTGCTTTGCCCCTATTGCATCACCATGCCCCCGTCGAGAGTAATGGCCTGCCCCGTCATGGCATCGGCGGCGGGGGAGGCCAGGTAGACCGCCAGAGCGGCGATTTCCTGCGGCTGAATGTAGCGCCCCTGGGGGGAGCGCTTCATCAACTCGGCCAGCATGTTCTCGTGATCCTTGCGTCCCAGGTTTTCCGCATCCCCGCGCACCACCTCTGCGAACATATCGGTATCCACCATTCCCGGGCAGATGGCGTTGACGGTGATCCCCGCCCCGGCGAACTCCAGGGCCAGGCAGCGGGTGAGTCCGATGACGGCGTGCTTGGAGGCGCTGTATCCCGCCCGCAGCGGCCCGCCCATCCTGCCCGCCACCGAGGACAGGTTGACGATCTTGCCGCTGCCCCCAACCGTCATGCGCCGCAGCGCCGCCTGACAGCAGAGCATGGTGCCGGTGACGTTGACGGCCAGCACCCGGTTCCAGTCCTCCAGGCTGTAATCCAGGAACTTGAGGCTCTGGAAGATGCCCGCGCAGTTCACCAGCACGTCGATCCGCCCGAAGGCGCCCTCCGCTTCCGCCATCACCGCCTCCACATCCTCCGGACGGGTGACGTCGGTCACCCTGTGCGCCGCCTCCACGCCCAGTTCCCCAGCCGCTGATGCGATTTCCGGCAGATTTGCGCCGTCCAGATCGCACAGCATCAGCGAGGCGCCCTCAGCCGCGAAGGCCTCGGCGGTGGCCCGCCCGATCCCGCGGTTGGCCCCGGTGATAACGGCCGCCTTGCCCTGCAGGCGCTGTGATTGCGAGTATCCGGATTCGCTCATGGGGACCTCTTCTTCTGGTGAACAGACTCGACGAAATTCGTTGGGTTCCGCACCTTCCATAACATTAGGGGGGTGCCGGTGGGAATGGTCCGGAGGGAATTAAACCGTGAAAATTGGTCTGCTGCGATGCCTAAAAGGAGAATCCCAGGGCCAGCGTGCCGGGACGGAAGCCCAGGTCGATGTTGAAACCGTTTCCCCACATCCAATGGTATCCCAACAGCAAGCCCAGTCCACTGGTATCGTTGTTGGGTGTGCAGTTCGTGGCCGTATCCACGGCGTCGGTGTGGAAACCGGCGCCCAGGTAGAAATTATCCTGGGGACCTCCAAAGAAATAGCGGAGCCCGGCCGTGGTGCGGCTGAAACTGGCGGTACACTTGGCGCCGGCGCCATCCGTACCGCTGGCATTGGAATGGTCCGGGTTGTAATTGATCAGCACCCCCAGGTTGCCGAGAAACATCTCGAAATCAAAACTATTGTCAACGGCATACCGCACGGAATAGTTGGCCTCCTGTCCCCAGGCAGGCAACGCGGCTACGAATATCAGCAATAAAACCAGGACGGCTGTCAGGATCAGGCGGCGCGGGATCATGGATTGGATCGGGAGCATGAGCCGTTCTCTTCTTCGGTTGACTGTCTTCACCCGGGTTGGGGCAAAAAGTTCCAGGGTGGATTCTGGCCGTAGCGCCCCTGGCCATTACATAAAACAGGGAAATGCAAAAAGGACGCCGATTCCGATGGCGGAAAGTGCACCGGGGGATGCAGTGGGGGCGGCTTATCCCGAATTTCCGTCTGCGGCCAAGGGAAGTTTTCCCCGGCATGGAGGACGCAATGAATCGAATATCGCCGAATATTGCGGTAGACCTCGCTGCGGGGTATCCTGTCCGCCCTGAAGCAAGAAAGGGGATGGCAGATGGGAAATTCCAATTTGCGATTTGCCGGCAAAACCGCGCTGATCACCGGCGGGGCCAGCGGAATCGGCTTGGCCACGGTCCGGCGCATGGCCAGGGAAGGTGCGAGGGTTTTCCTGGCGGACATCGCTGGCGAGGAGGCCGCCGCCGCCGCCGCAGAAATCTCCGCCGAAATCTCCGCTGGGATCACAGCAGAATTCCAGGCGGAGTTCGGCCCGGAAATGGCGGAACCCGGCGCCCGCGCCCTGAGCATGGCGGTGGATGTGACGGACGCCGCCGCCGTGGTGGAGATGACCGAACGTTGCGCACGTGAGCTGGGAGGCCCGGATATTCTGGTGGCCAGTGCGGGCATCGGCGGCTCCGCGCCCATCGCCGAGATGCCTCTGGAAATGTGGGAACGGGTGCTGGCGGTCAACCTGACGGGCACCATGCTCTGCACCCGGGAGGCCGCCCGGCGCATGATGCAAAATGGATGGGGCCGGATCATTCACCTGGCATCGATCTTCGGGCAGCGCGGCGTGAGCGGACGGGCGGCCTACGGGGCCTCCAAGGGCGGTGTGATCGCCCTGATGCAGTCCGCCGCGGTGGACCTGGCGCCCCACGGGATCACCGTCAACGCCATGTGTCCGGGGCCCATCGACACGCCCCTGGTGCGGCAACATCATTCCCCGGCCATCCGTGCGCAGTTGAACGCCGTCACGCCCGCCGGCCGGTACGGAGAAGCGGAGGAAGTGGCCTCCGCCATCTGCTTTCTCGCCTCGGAGGAAGCGGGGCATATCACAGGACTGCAATTCAATATCGACGGCGGGTACGGCGCAACCGGAGCGATCCTGAGGGAGTAAACGGATCGGCAGTTTCCTTTATTCGTATTCGACCCAATTTCTGAATACTCATCAACCCGTGGAGGAAGACACCATGGTCAAAGCGGCCCGCGACACCGTCAAGCAACCCGATTCCGCCTTGCTGGAATCCATCTATTCCACCATGTACCGCATTCGGCGCTTTGAGGAGAACACGGCGGAGTTGTTTCAGGCCGGCATTATCAAAGGCACGGCCCATAGCTATGTGGGAGAGGAGGCCATCGCGGCCGGCGCCTGCGCCACCCTGCGGGAGGATGACTTCATCGGCAGCCACCACCGGGGCCACGGCCATTGCATCGCCAAGGGCGCGGACCTGCGGCGGATGATGGCGGAGTTGATGGGGCGGGAGACCGGGTATTGCCGGGGACTGGGCGGCTCCATGCACATCGCGGACATGGATCTCAACATCCTGGGCGCCAACGGCATCGTGGGCGCGGCCATTCCCATCAGCACCGGCGCCGCCCTGGCCGCGAAGATCAAGGGAACGGACCAGGTGGTGGTGGCCTTTTTCGGGGACGGCGCCTCCAACCAGGGCATCTTCCACGAGTCCCTCAACCTCGCTTCGGTATGGAAGCTCCCCATCATCTATATCTGCGAAAACAACCAGTACGCCCTGAGCACGGACTATCGGCGCACCACCTCCTGCGAGAGGATCTCCGACCGCGCCGCCCCGTACGGGATTCCCGGCTTCACCGTGGACGGGAATGACGCCATGGTCATCCACGAGACCATGAGCGAGGCGGTCGCCAGGGCACGGAATGGGGAAGGGCCAACCTTCATCGAAGCCCTCACCTGGCGCTGGGGGCAGCACTCCATGCGCGCCAACCTGCCCGATCCCCGCTCCAGGGAGGACATGGAATACTGGATGGACCGCGACCCCCTCAAGCAGATGGAAGAACGGCTGCTCAATGACAGCCCGGACGGCAAGCAGCGGCTCGAATCCATCCGGGAGGAAATCGACGCCCAGGTGGAGGAGGCCATCGACTTCGGCAAGAGCGGTCCCGAACCCGGCCTGGAGGTGTTCGACGGCTCTGTCTACGCCCCCCACAAGGTCCACAGCGAACCCGCCGAACGGGGGGAGCGCACCCTCGACTGCGTACAGGCCCTCAACGAGGCCATGCGCCAGGAAATGGAACGGGACGAGAGCGTCTACCTGATGGGCGAAGACATCGCCATTACCGGGGGAATCTTCGGGACCACCAAGGGCCTGCTGGAACAGTTCGGCGAGACACGGGTACGGGATACCCCCATCTCCGAGGCCTCCTTCTGCGGGCTGGGCGTGGGCTCGGCCATCGCGGGATTGCGTCCGGTGGTGGAGGTGATGATCTTCGACTTCATCACTTTGATGATGGACATGATCGTCAACAACGCCGCCAAGTTCCGCTACATGCTGGGCGGACGGAACACCGTGCCCATCGTCATCCGCGGGCCGCAGGGCGGGGGCATCCGCATGGCCGCCCAGCACAGCCAGAGCCTGGAAGCCTGGTTCACCCACGTCCCGGGCCTGGTGGTGCTCGCGCCCTCCAATCCCTACGACGCCAAGGGACTGCTCGCCGCGGCCATCCGCGACGACAACCCGGTGATCTTCCTGGAGCACAAGATGCTCTACATGGGCCAGCCGGAGCCCGTCCCCGAGGAGCCCTACACCATCCCCATCGGCAAGGCGGACATCAAGCGCGAGGGCTCCGACGTGACCCTGGTGGCCACCCAGATGATGGTACCCCGGTCCCTGGCCGCCGCCACGCAACTGGAGCGCGAGGGTATCAGCGTGGAGGTAGTCGATCCGCGCACCCTGCGTCCCCTGGACGAGGAAACCATTCTGAAATCCCTGGCCAAGACCCACCGCCTCGTAATCGCCCACGAGGCCTGGCGCACCGGCGGCTTCGGCGCGGAAATCGCGGCGTTGGCCGTGGAGAAAGGCTTCGACGACCTGGATGCGCCCATCACCCGCGTGGCGGGACTGGACGTGCCCATGCCCTATAACGACAACCTCGAGCGTGAAGTGATTCCCTCTCAGGAAAGAATCGAGCAGGCCGTGCGGGATTTGTTTTGAGAGACGTTGGCGATGACAACCACATCCCTTTGCGCCCCATCGCCGAAAATTTCCCGCCGTTCCCGCAGATGGTTTATGGGCAGAACCCTGGCCCTGTTGGGGGCCTGTATCGGGGGCGGAGTTCCATGGTCCCCTGGATTTATCGCCTGGGCGGGTTCACACCATTCCCCTCCCAAACTTCGCTCCACTCCGGACTCCAACGGCATGCTGCTGCCCGAGGGCGCGGTATCGCGGGTGGTGGCCCGTTCCGGAGAGGAACCGCCCGGCACCCGGGGCTACGCATGGCACGCCGCCCCGGACGGTGGCGTGGTGTTTCCCGCGCCCAGCGAGGATCCCCAGGGCGGCTGGGTCTATGTCTCCAACAGCGAGGTGCCGGACGGCCGGGGCGGCGCCGGGGCCCTGCGCTTCGATGGCAAGGGAAATCCCATCGCGGCCTACTCCATTCTCCAGGGCACCTCCCGCAACTGCGCCGGGGGGCCTACGCCCTGGGCCACTTGGCTTTCCTGCGAGGAGGTTCTACGCGGGCAGGTGTGGGAATGCGATCCCTTCGGGAAACTGCCCGCGGTGGCGCGGCCCGCCCTGGGGCGCTTTGTCCACGAAGCCGCGGCCGTGGACCCAGCCACGGGGAGCATCTATCTCACCGAGGACCTGGGGGATGGGCTGTTCTACCGCTACACGCCGGGGCGCAAAACCCCGGCGGACCCTCACGGACTCTCCTCGGGTACATTGGAAGCAGCGCGGGTGCTGCCAGCCGGGAAGGGTGAACAGCGCGAAGGATGGGCCGTGGATTGGCTGACCGTGCCGGATCCGCTGGCCCGGCAAACACCCACCCGCCAGCAGGTTTCCGAGGCCACACGCTTTAATCGCGGGGAGGGCATCTGGCATCACCGGGGCGAGGTCTATTTCGCCACCACGGGCGACGAGCGCATCTGGCGCTACCATCCGGCCAGCGAGTCACTGCGCGTGTACTACGACGCGCCACGGGACACGCCGCGGCGGCTCTTCCGTCCGGACAACCTCACCATGACCCGGGACGGCACGGTGCTGGTGGGGGAGGATCACCGCACCATGCGCATCGTGGCCATTCCGCCCACGGGAAGTCCCTACACGCTGGTGCAACTCCCCTCCCACACGCTCTCCGAAATGACCGGACCCGCCCTCGACCCCAGCGGCACGCGGCTCTACTTCACCTCCCAGCGCGGCGAAACCGGCAGGCCGGAAGACGGAATCACCTACGAGGTGAGTGGATTACGGTGGAATTGAAAATGCGGGGGAGGGGTAAAAGCGGGTAATTCCCGTCGCAATCGAGCCGGGCGCCGCGCTACCCCCGCCGGCGCTGCCTCCGGGCCTTACCAATGCATGAGAACACCCAAGCGCACCGCACGCTGATCGGGAGGTTGCAGCAGATTCGCCTCCAGCAAAAGGGCCGTGCCGCGGCCCGTTTCCGGCTTAGAGGGAAATCCCGCCGCAACCATCACGATCCCCAAGACCATCATGGACAAACCGCGCCTCCTTCTGGCACGCTTTTCTTCCTCA
>CAZOXD010000192.1:3941-9888 GCA_964583525.1 uncultured Pseudomonadota bacterium | reverse complement strand
CATCGTGGATTCCAGCGGCATCATGCACTCCCAACCCAGCCCGGCCCAACCCTGCCCACCGCAAAGAGGGCGCCAACCGGGGGAAGCGGATCGAAAGGATCGCCATGGGCATCCGATATGATGACAGGCCGTCCATGGGCGGGCAGGGCTGACTGAGAAGCTGCCGGCCGGGCTGCCCTAAGTTCTGGCGTGTGTACGAATCCACGGCCCGGAAAAACGGGTGTGCCGGAGTATCACCGCCGGAATATCACCGCCGCCGGATCCCGAATCACGGTGGAAATTGGGCATACCCCCACATCCGCGGGCTCGGCCTGGGCCATCCGCGAGCCTGGCCAGAGGCAACGCAGGCCAGGCGGGAGGCGCCAGCAGCTAATATTCCGAAGAGGAGGAATTCCCCCCCCTGCCCAGATTCCCCAATCCATTCGGGGATTCCGCTGTGGAATTCTCGGTGGAATTCTCTGTGGCATCGGAATCCGGTTCGGAGTCCACCGGGGTGTCGGAAGCATCGGAGGCATCGGAGGCGCCAGAGGCTTCGACCCCTTCGAATTTCCCTAATAATTCCCGCAGCTTGTCTTCGAGAATCTGCCGGTCCTCACGGAGAGCCAGGTTTTCCGACTTCAGGCTTTCGATGGTTTCGACAGCGTGGTTGACGCGGGTTTCGAGCGAATCGATTAACGCATTGGACATGGCAAAATCCCTTTTCACCAATGTTCCAGAAGGAAGATTTCCGGAAAGTATGAGTCTCAACAGTCCCTTGTTAACAGAGACTTCCCACCCCTCTATACCCGATTCGACTTTCGCGCACAAGCATTCAAGGTGAATTCCTGGAATATTATGCCAATTCCGGGAGTGCCGGATTTTTCTGGAATCTAGGCAGCAGAGCGCATATTGTCAGCCAGGATCCAGCAGGAATTTCCCTTTCCGGACACCCCTGGTATCGCTGGCCACACCCACGGGAATCACCCCATGACCCACATCATCGCCCACCGTGGAAATTCCAGCGCGGCGCCGGAGAATACCCTGGCCGCTTTCCGGGAGGCGGTGGAGATGGGGGCGGACGGCGTGGAATTTGATGTGCGGCTTTCCAGCGACGGCGTTCCGGTGGTGATTCACGACGAGACCCTGGAGCGCACCACCCCTGGCGCCGGGAAGGTTGCCCTGCACACCGGGCAGGAGTTGACGGCGCTGGATGCCGGGGGATGGTTTTCCCCGCAGTTCCGTGGGGAGACCCTCCCTCCCCTCTCCCGTGTGCTGGAACTACTGGCGTCAACTCCCCTGATCGTTCATATCGAACTAAAGACCATTCCCGATCCCGGCTTGGTGGAAGCCGTGGCGCGGTTGGTGGAGAACGCCGGGGTCGGCAGACAGGCCGTAATTTCCTCCTTCAACCCGAATACCCTGCAGGAGCTTCAGTCGCGGAGGTTTCAATCGCGGGAGCTTCAGCCGAAACCCACCGGGCTTGCCAGCGCACTGCTGCTTGGAAAAGCGGTGGATCACCCCTGGGAGGCTGCTCTGGAATTGGGATGCGCGGGAATTCACCCCAATCACCGCTGGGTGGATGGAACACTGGTGGAGCGCTGCCACGGGGAGGGTTTGGCCGTGCGCCCCTACACCGTGGACGACCCCCAACGCGCCCTGCAGCTCCTGGAATGGGGCGTGGACGGGATCATCACCAACGTTCCCCGCAGCCTGATGGCCCTGCGGGAAGAGAGGGGCGGGTGAAACTGACCAAGAAATTGATTCTCAACGGAAAGCCCCTCGAGATATTCAGCGACTTTATCAATCTGCGCCTCAACACGGTGGGGGAAGCCATCTTCGAGGTGCGGGAGGAACCTGCCGACACCCACAAGGCCCTGGTGGAATTCTACGCGGGGGTGGGCGGGGGGATGGAATACCTGATGTTCACCGGCGCGGTGACCGAGGTGCGGCAGATGTCGCCGGGCCGGGTGCGCATGGTGGCCCGCGAGTTGAGCGCGGTGCTGGAACTCCCGGTGATCATCAACCGGCAGCACTCGACCGCCCGGGAAGTGCTGGCGAAGATCGAGCAGGAAACCGGGCTGCGCTTCCTCCTTCCGGCCGGTGCCGGATACCTGGACGAACGAAGGGTGCGCTACCAGCACTATGGCCCGGGAATCGGCGCGCTGGATTTGTTGGCCAAGCTGTGGGAGGTGGAGGGCGTGGTCTGGTTCCAGCTGCCCGATGGGCGGATGTATTGGGGAAACTGGATTCACGGCCCCTACACCAAGGCCGAATTGCCCATCGAACCGAAGCTGGCGCTGGCCCGCGACGACAAGGCCCATACGCTGACCCTTCCCTATATCCCCGCCCTGCGGCCGGGAATGATGGTGCGGATGGATTTCCGCTTCCGCATCGAAGCCGTCAAATTTTCCGGCGAAGCGGTGTATTTGGAGTGGAGAAGGTTTTGACGTTCCTCCGCCCCTTTTCTTGGAGAACCCTTCCTGGAGCACTCCCATGGGAGACCCTCTGAAACCAACCTTCTCCCCGCTGCGATCCGCCGGCGATTCCGGGGAGGAAATGGTGGATTGGATCGACGGGGAGGGAACGCGCCTGGCCACCCTGCCCCGCGGCGAAATCCGGCGCCGCAACCTGCTGCACCGGGTGACGGCCACCTTCGTTTTTCATCCCGGCGGCCGCCTGTTCGTCCACCAGCGCAGTTCCGTTAAAGACGTATATCCGGGGATGTTCGACGTGTGCGTGGGCGGCACCGTGATCAGCGGGGAATCCTTCCCCGAAAACGCCTGCCGGGAAATCAGCGAGGAGTTGGGCGTGCGGGGAGCGCCCCTGCATCCTCTCTTCCGGCACACCTTCCAGGACCAGTTCTCCCACAGCTTGATTCAGGTATACGCGGTCGTCTACTCCGGCCCGATGCGCCTGCAGCCCGACGAGGTCGCCACGGGGGCGTGGATGGAGGAGACCGAAGCGCTGGCCCTGGCCGCCGCAGGGAAAACCTGCCCGGATTCCACCCGGGGATGGCGGCGCTACCTGGAAACCCATGGCGAGGGACGCAACTTCGCCCGCGACGTGGCTCCCGGCCTGGAGACCATCGACTGCGACCGTTGGATGAAGGAGGGCTGAAAGACGCGGACGGTGACCCGGAACGGGGACAAGACTCCCTACTCCCCCACTCGGGCAGGGATGCCCGCGCCACTATTTTATTTTCCGGATCTGATGAATCCATAATTTTTTTTAAGTGCGGTTGCTCCGGGAAACTTCCCACTGGACGCCCGGACGAAATTCCACTAAGTATAAGAACCCGCTCGCAACTCAGGGACCCCAATCGGAATAACGGCCGGAAAGGCTCGGGACAGCTCATCGGATCGGCCGCCCGGAATTTTGGGGTCTTTATGAAACACCGGCTTACCTATCTTGCGAGCATTGCCCTGCCGGCAGTGCTGTTCCCCACCCTCGCATTCGCGGAAGAAGGCATCGACAGCGGCGATACAGCCTGGATGCTGGTGTCCTCCGCTCTCGTGCTGCTGATGATCCCCGGGCTGGGGATGTTCTACGGGGGGATGGTGCGCAACAAGAACGTGCTTTCCACCCTCATGCACTCCCTGATCGCCATGGGGCTGATCACCATCCAATGGGTGGTGCTGGGCTATTCCATCGCTTTTGGCTCGGACATCGGCGGTGTCATGGGCGGCTATCAATACCTGTTCCTGAACGGCGTAGGCCTCGAGCCGAATGGCACCATTCCCCACCTGCTGTTCATGGCATTCCAGGGCATGTTCGCCATCATCACTCCGGCCCTGATTTCCGGCGCCATCGCGGAACGGATGAAGTTTTCCACCTATTGCGTATTCATCCTGCTCTGGGCCACCCTCGTCTACGATCCTATCGCGCATTGGGTGTGGGGGTCGGGAGGATGGCTGTTCGAGATGGGCGCCCTGGACTTCGCGGGGGGCACCGTTGTGCACCTCTCCTCCGGGATTTCGGCTTTGGTGATCGCCATCGTGATCGGCAAACGGGTCGGCCATTCCAGCGAGCAGATGCTGCCCAACAACCTGGGCTTCACGGTACTCGGGGCGGGGATGCTCTGGTTCGGCTGGTTCGGATTCAATGCCGGGAGCGCGCTTACCGCCGGCGGATCGGCCACCCTGGCCTTCGTCAACACCCACATCGCGGCGGCCGCCGCGGCGGTCTCCTGGACGCTGGCGGAATGGTATCATTCCAAGACGCCCAGCATCCTCGGCACCGCGTCGGGCCTGGTGGCGGGGCTGGTGGTAATCACGCCCGCGGCGGGATTCGTCTCCCCCATGGGTGCGTTGGCCATGGGATTGATCGGGGGCGTGATCTGCTTCCTGGGCGTGCTCGCCAAGCGCCCGCTGGGTTACGACGACTCCCTGGACGCCTTTGGCATCCACGGCGTGGGAGGGATGCTGGGCGCTCTGCTGACCGGGGTGTTCGCCACCACACTCTTCAATCCTGAAGGCACCGCCGGCCTGCTGGAGGGCAACTTGGCCGCGATGATTCCGCAGGTGCTGGCCGTGCTGGCCACCATCGTTTATGCGGGAGGCGTGACCTGGGTCATCGTCATGGTGCTGGACAAGACCATGGGCCTGCGCGTGGAGGAAGAAGACGAACGGGAAGGCCTGGATATCACCCAGCACGGCGAGCAGGCCTACCGCATCCATTAGGGGCGGGTCCGAGTCCGTTATTGGGAGGCCATCCCAATTCCAGGGGCATCCCATCACCGGGGCGCGGCCTGCCGTGTCCCGGAGTTTCCTCCGGGGCAGGAAATCGTGCGCAATGCTGCGGGGATTCGGGACAGGTTCTACGGATAGAACAGGTCGGAGAGGGAGACCAGCTTCACTCCCTGCGCTTTGAGGCGGGGGAGGCGTTGTCTCAATACGCGGATGGTCTCCGGGTAGGGATGCCCGATGGCGATGGCGTTCCCCCGGATTTTCGCCGTGCGCACGGCCTGGTCGAAATACTCGGAGATGGAATCCACGGTGGCCACGTGATCCAGGAAGATATCCCGTTCCAGGTAGGCGTATCCCCAATGCCGGGCAATCTTCCGTGGAGTGCCGGCCGCGGAAGTTCGGCTGTTGAGGAAGTATTTTTCCCGCTCATCCAGCACCGTCTGCACCACCCGCATCCGGTCCTCGTCGTAGGTGTAGGCGGATCCCATGTGATTGCTGGCGCCGGTCGCCCCGGGAAGCCTGGTCATGTATCCGCGAACCCGATCCGCGGTCTCCTCCAGGCTCAGGGAAAGCAAAAGCGGCAGGGGCCCGGGATTTTGCTGGGGATAATCGAAGGGCTGCATGGGGAGATGAATAATGTACTCCCGGCCCTGTCCGCCAATCAGTTTCGCCGCCTCCATGGCATGGGGCACGGCAGGCAGGATGGCGTAGCTGAGAGGCCGCCTCAAATCCAGGAACTGCTTGAGCATCTGGATATTGTGGCCGATATCGTCGATGACGATGGCGATCCTTGCTCCCTTCCCAGCGGGGCTGACTGCATGGGCATACCGCCCGAAACCGGCGGGGGGCGGCCGATCCCGGCGGAAGTCCTGCCGCACCGTTCCCTGCAATCCGATGTCATATTTTCGGGAGTGAGCCTCCAGCCGCGCGGGCGGGGGAGGATTCCCGGGAATTCCGGCGGCCATGGAGGCGCTGGACTTCGATCGCCCGGACGCGGTCAGGAAGATCACCAGCACGGTAACGGTCAATAAAAGAAACCCCACCAAGGCCAGCACCCCCTGGGCGGCGGCCCTCAACTCCCTTTGTTCCAGTTGGCTCAACAACGAATTTCCCGTGTTTTCCATCGTCGCGGTTCGGCTCTATTAATTCGTCTCTGCGTTTCCGGGGCATGGGAAGGCGAAAGTGTACCCAATTTTCAGGTCCCGGCCAAATACATTCCCCAAATCCAATCCAGCGGCCCGGGTTCCCGCACGGATTCCTGCCCGGATTCACGGCCTGAATCA
>CAZOXD010000192.1:0-3841 GCA_964583525.1 uncultured Pseudomonadota bacterium | reverse complement strand
CATGGCGGGGAGAGCCCCTCATTGTTCGTATCGGCAGAACCGGGGGTATACTTTAATGGCTGGGGATTCCAGCGGAGGCCCCTGACCCGTTTGAGGTTGAGCCGGATTGTCCAACTATTTGGGGAAAATGAAATTGTCATGCTGATCGAAGTGAAGAGTCTGCCTTGTGGGCAGGGGGAGATTTTTCGCTGCGCTCGGAATGACAGTACCAATATGGACCACTCCCGTTCTGTTGGGGTCTTTGCCGTTCCTGATCGGGTATGGGTAGGATGGGTTCGAGTTCGAATCATCATCGCCAACCGAAACCCGTCCAATCCCGGCCTTCCGCATCGCCCATGATCCCCACGGAATCCTCGCACCCCCCGGAAATGGATGCCCTTCGCTGGGCCGTCCGCCCGGGGATGTACCGTCCCGACTACCGCCGTTCACTGACCAACATATTCCCCACCCTCCTCCAACTGCTGGGAGCAGCGCCGGATGGGAATGCTCGGCCGGATGAGGATGCCGGGCCATCTCCCGGGCTCTCTCACTGCTTGCCGGACAACGTGCCGCGGGATGCTCAGCGGGTGTTGCTGGTCTGCCTGGACGCGTTCGGGTTCAAGGAACTGAGCCAGTCCCGGCGTTTCCAGGCGCTCTATCCAAACTACGGCACCTGGATTACCTCGGTCTTTCCCAGCATCACCAGTTGCGCCCTCACCTCCCTCTATCAGGGGCTGCCCCCCGCCCGGCATGGAATCACGGGCCACGTCATCTGGAAGGACTTTCCCGGGGCCGTGGTGGACATGCTGAAGATGCGGGTGATGGGCGCGGAGGCATCCCTGCTGGCCAGTGGATTCGACGTGAACCTGTGGAAGCGCGAGCCGGGTATCCTCGACGCTCCCGCCGCAAGCCGGGATTGGGCCGGGTATCAACTGCTGCACCGCAACATCATGGGCAGCGGGCTTTCCAACTACATCTACGGCTCCACCTCCCTGGTGGACTTTTTCGATCCCCTGGAGGGGTTCGCGAAGGCCCGCGGTATTCTTAACGATATGGAGCGGGGGTGGGTGGGAATCTACACCGACGAGGTGGATATGCTCAGCCATGTGCTCACGGGGGATGCGCCCCAGGTGGGGATGGCCGTGCGCCGGATCGAAGAGGCCCTGGCCTGGCTGGCGGGCGCCCTGCCCTCCCATATGGCGGAATCCACCGTGATGATGGTGGTGGCCGATCATGGCCAGAGCAGCATCCGGGAGAAGATTCCCCTCTATGGCAAGCCCCACTTCTGGCTGGAGGCCCATACCCGGGCCGTCGGAAATTCAGGGCGCGTGCTGCACCTCTACCTGGATGGAACGCAGGAAGACCGTGTGCGCAAATGGCTGGAGGAGCACATCGCCGGGCGGGGGCAGGTGTTCTCCTTCGAGGAGATCAAGCACCTCACCGGCCCCCCACTGGAGGATGGGGGGATCTTGGAACCCGGGCAGGAGGACTGGGTGCGCCGCTCCCTGGGCGACCTGGTGGCCGTGCTGGACGACGGCTACAATTGGGAAAAACGCGACCCCGCCAAGGGCGGAGGGCCCTACGACTCCCGGCTGGTCTCCCAGCACGGCGCGTTGAGCTGGGACGAGATGTTCGTCCCCCTTATCTGCGCGCCT
Organism: uncultured Pseudomonadota bacterium; assembly: GCA_964583525.1. Classification (GTDB taxonomy): domain Bacteria; phylum SAR324; class SAR324; order SAR324; family JACQKK01; genus CAZOXD01. The sequence continues at coordinate 2,207 of CAZOXD010000192.1, read as the reverse complement.
CTTACGGCGATGGGGGAGGGAGGGTAGGGGGAAGGCCGGCTATTTTCTCCCCTCGATTCTCCCTATTTTTAATGAAATTTGGTAGGCTCCTCCCACGCTCCTTTGATTCAAGGGATGGGGATTTATGGATTCCTCTGATGCCCAACGAAAACTGACCGCCATCCTCTGCGCCGACGTGGTGGGCTATTCCCGGTTGATGGGGGAGAACGAGAAGGCCACGGTTCGTACCCTCACCGACTATCGCCAGGTCTTTTCCGAGTACATCGGAAAGTTCCGGGGGCGGATCGTGAATGCTCCCGGCGACTCCATTCTTGCCGAGTTTGGCAGCGTGGTTGACGCGGTGGATTGTGCCGCGGAGATTCAACGGGAGTTGGCGGAACGCAACGGCGAGTTGCTGGAAGAGCGCAGGATGGCATTCCGGATCGGGGTCAATCTGGGCGACGTGATCGTGAAGGACGACGTAATTTATGGCGACGGGGTCAACATCGCCGCCCGGCTGGAATCCCTGGCGGAGCCCGGCGGCATTTGCGTATCCCGCCATGTCTACGACCACGTCAGGCAAAAGCTCAAACTCCACTTCGAGTACATGGGGGAGCAGCAGGTCAAAAATATAAAAGAACCTGTGCGGGCTTATCGGGTGTTGACCAAGCCCGGTGATGCCGCCCACCGGGTGGCGAGGGCGAAGAAATTGACCTCCAGGCCCGTGCGTCTGTTCGCCTTTGTGGTTGCAGCGCTTCTCGTCATCGGGGTTGGAGGGTATTGGATCTGGCAATCCGTTGAGCACAAGGCCACCCAGGCGGCCCTGGCTGCGTTCGAGCAGGAAGCCGCACTGCCCCTGCCGGATAAACCTTCCATTGCAGTACTGGCGTTCGAGAATATGAGCGGCGACCCAGAACAGGAGTACTTCAGCGACGGTTTGAGCGAGGATATCATCACCAAGCTCGCCAGTTTGTCCCGCTTGTTCGTCATCGCCCGCAACTCGTCATTTCAGTACAAAGGAAAGCAGGTGGACGTCCGCCGGATCGGCCGGGAGTTGGGCGTACGCTATTTGTTGGAAGGAAGCGTACGGAAATCAGCCGACCGGGTGCGCATCACCGTCCAGCTCATTGACGCAGCCACGGGCCAGCATCTCTTCGCAAAACGGTACGACCGTGAATTGCAGGATATCTTTGTCATTCAGGATGATATCGCCAACCAGGTGCTGGCCGAACTTAATGTCAAAATTGGCGCCGGGGAAGGTGTTTTTCACGCCTTGCAGAGCACAAACAACCTTGCAGCCTTCGATGCCTACATGCGGGCAGGAATCCAATATTATAAATTTCAGAAGGAAGCAAATTTCAAGGCCGAGGAACTCGTGTTGAAAGCCATCGAGTTGGACCCGAAATTCGTAAAGCCGATGAGCCTCTTGGGGTGGGTGTACATGGAGCAAGCCAGGCGCAGATGGGTATCCGACCCTAAAAAGGCGTACAGCCTCTCGGCGCATTGGGCCAAACGGGCAATCGAAACGGACCCGAATAGCTCGTCAGGCCTGGCTTTGATGAGCCGGTTTCAGAGCCTGAAGGGAAAGCACGAAGAAGCAATCGCCTTGGGTAAGCGGGCCGTGGAACTGGAACCGAGCAATGCCGGCCGCAATCTTGTCCTGGCGTTTACGTATCTGCTGGCTCGCCAACCGCAGCCGGCGCTGGAGACGATCAACAGGGCGATGCGGCTTGCCCCGTATCCACCGGCCCATTTTCACGTCCTCGCTGGAATGGCCAATAGCTGGAGCGGGCGTTATGAGGTAGCGGTCAGCGAATTTAAAAAGGCGTTAGGCAAGCTCCGTGGAGGCCCGATGGTCCGTTCAGCGAGAAGGGGGTTGATCGTCAACTACATGAAAATGGGCGAGGAAGATCAGGCAAAAGCCGCAGCGAAGAAACTGATGGATGAAAATCCAGGTTATACAATATCCATTTATGTAAAAGGGATGAAGAACTTCCCATATAAGGATTTTGATTTTCTTAAGGAAACTATAGAAATCCTTCGCAAAGCCGAGTTGCCGGAGTGAGCCGGCGTAATCCACGATTTGTTTGTGACACAGTCTCAAATAAATCGCCGCCACCTGCCCCCCGGCAGGGAGCCTCCAGTTAATTGAACAGCGCCCCGCGCATCCCGCATTCATCTGGAAATAGAATATCAGGCGCCAAAACAACCTGATAGGGATATCGTTT
>CAZOXD010000191.1:0-9898 GCA_964583525.1 uncultured Pseudomonadota bacterium | reverse complement strand
TGGATTGCGAAACGAACCCAATCCGCGTTGGCAGGGGTGGGGTAGGCAGTTCGCGATTGCAGTGATCTGCGTACATCTGCGCTATCTGCGGATTGTATTCGCAGTTCCCCCCGCCCCCCTTTGTGGTACAGGTCAGGGAACAATGCGAGGGAGGAATCGCGATAGGATTCCGAGGACAAACCCCCAATCCGGAGCGCATCATGGCAAGCGGAATTCGTGACAAGGTGGCCATTGTGGGGATGGGCTGTTCCAAGTTCGGCGAACGGTGGGACGCCGGGGCCGAAGAGTTGATCGTGGAGGCCTTCAGCGAGGCCAGCGAGGACGCGGGCATCGGCACGGATGATATCCACGCGGCCTGGTATTCCTCCGCCCTGGAGGAGTTCAACGTGGGCAAGTCGGCCCTGCCGCTGTCCATGACCCTGCGCCTGCCCAACATTCCGGTGACGCGGGTGGAGAACTACTGCGCGTCCGGCACGGAGGCCTTCCGGGGCGCGGTCTATGCCGTGGCGGCGGGCGCCTGCGACATCGCCCTGGCCGTGGGTTCGGAAAAGCTGAAGGACACCGGGTACGGCGGGCTTCCCTCCCGCACCCGGGGCGTGAACAACGACATGTACTGGGCCAACGTCACCGCGCCGGGCAGCTTCGCGCAACTGGCCTCGGCCTACCGGGCCAAGCACGGCGTGGAAGCCGGCGACCTCAAGCGCGCCATGGCCCACGTTTCCGTCAAGAGCCACAGCAACGGCGTCAAGAATCCCAAGGCCCACCTGCGCAAGGAAGTCTCGCAGGAAACGGTGATGAACGCCCCCATGATCGCCGAGCCGCTGGGGCTCTACGACTGCTGCGGCGTGAGCGACGGCGCGGCGGCGGCCATCGTCACCACACCGGAAATCGCAAAGAGTATGGGCAAGAAGGACACGATCACGGTCAAGGCGCTGCAACTGGCCCTGAGCAACGGCCAGGAGGCCGCCCACAACTCCTGGGACGGCAGCTACTTCCTCACCACCCGCATCGCCGCCAAGCGGGCCTATGAGGAGGGCGGCATCAGCAATCCCCGCGAGCAGATCAGCATGTTCGAGGTGCACGACTGCTTCTCCATCACCGAGCTGATCACCATGGAGGACCTGTTCATCTCCCCCGAGGGCGGGGCCATCAAGGACATCATGGACGGCTTTTACGATGCCGACGGCGGCGTGCCCTGCCAGATCGACGGCGGCCTGAAATGCTTCGGGCATCCCATCGGGGCCTCCGGACTGCGCATGCTCTACGAGATGTACCTGCAACTGCTCGGGCGGGCCGGGGAGCGCCAGCTTAAGGACCCCGTCTATGGCATGACCCACAATCTGGGCGGTTTTCCCCATCAGAACGTCTCTTCCGTGGCCATCATCGGCCAGGAGGATGCCTAGCGGACGGGAGGAACGGGCGGGCACAACACCGCCCCTCCATCCGCAGCGCTATTGCATTCGAAGTGCAAAGGGAGCCCCTCACCGGCTCCCTTTTCTTTTTCGTACCCGGAAAATGCGCAGGGAAGGCCGCTGCCGGGGTGCCGCAACCGGACGGAATTCTGCCCCGGCCCGGATTTGTGATATGACGGCTCTCTACCCCTGACAACCAAGCGGAGGCGAACAATGGACTTTGGAATTCTGGTGCCCGCGAAGACGGACGACGTGGGCTACATCAGCCATCTGGAAAATCTGGGCTATGCCCGGGCCTGGGTGGGAGACAGCCAGATGCTCTGGTCGGACTGCTACGCCGTGCTGGCGCTGGCCGCCGAGCGCACCCGCAGCATCCAACTGGGCACCGGGGTGGCCATCCCGGCCACGCGCATCGCGCCCGTCACCGCGCACAGCATCGCCTCCATCAGCCGGATTGCGCCGGGCCGCACCTTCCTCGGGCTGGGCACCGGATACACGGCCATGCGGGCCATGGGGCAAAAGCCCATGAAACAGAAGGATTTCCGCGAATACATCCGCGTGGTGCGCGCCCTGTTGCGTGGGGAGGAAGTGGAATACACCTATCAGGGCCGCACGGAGTTGATCCAGTTCCTGATGGCGGACGACAAGTTCGTGGAACTGGACCATTACATCCCCTTTTATATTTCCGCCTTCGGGCCAAAAGCCCAAAAAATGACCGGTGAACTGGGCGATGGAATGATCGTCGGTGTGCCCCGGGGAGGACCCATCCCCGAAGCGCTCGACAGAGCCAAAGCCGGAGCGGAAGAGGCCGGCAGGGAGTTCCAGGATTTCAATCTGTCCTGTCTGGCCAATGTGATGGTATTGGAGAACGGGGAATCCTATCTCTCCGATCGGGTGATTTCCGAGGTGGGAGCCGCAGCCATGGTGGCGGCCCATTACATTTACGACAAAATCGGCGAAACCGGGGAGGATCCCCCGGAATTCGTAAAAGGCATCTGGAAGGAGTACGTCGCCTACATGCGCGAAATACCGAAAGAGCGGCTGCACCTCCACCAGCATGCCAGCCACTACAACTACCTGCGCAAGGACGAGGCGCGGTTTCTCACCGAGGATCTCATCCGGGCCAATTGCATCATCGGCACGGCGGAGGAGGTCATCGAGCAGATCCGCGCTATGGAAAGCCAGCAGGCGAAACACCTCCTGTTCATGCCCTCCCTGGCCTCCCAATACCGGGTGGTGGAAGACTTCTCCCGGTTGGTGATGCGGAGATTGTAGGCCCGGCCTCCCTGCCTGTGGAAAATCAGAGCCTGTCGAACAAGGGATGACATGAAACCGCCCCCACCCACCGGAATGGACTGCATCGCCAACCTGTTTGCCGCCCTCGCTGAAACACGGGAGGGGGCAGGGGACGGGCCAGGAGATCGGCCAGAGGATGGAGAAGCGTGCGAGACCCTGCTGGAAACGGAGAACCTGCGCCTGGAACGGATCGTCTCCCACGGCCAGGCCACCCCTCCCGGGGAATGGCTGGAGCAGGAGCGGGCCGAGTGGGTGCTGCTGCTGCAGGGGAGCGCCGGCCTGCGCTTCGAGGACGAGGGCGATGTCCTACCCTTGACGCCGGGCGATTGCGTGCTCATTTCCCCCCGCCGCCGTCATCGCGTGGAATGGACGGAAGCAGGGAAGCCGACCCTCTGGCTGGCGCTGCATTATGAGGGATCCTGATTCCTGGGATGCGGACAAGCCTGTCCGCTATCCCCAATACCGCGTGGAGTGGACGGAGCCTGGGAAGGCGACCCTCTGGCTGGCGCTGCATTATGGGGTATCCTGATCCCCGGGACCGTGGCCGGGGGGAGCCACGCCGTTAATCCAACTCTCTGCAAATAGAAAGGCGAACCATGCGTTGGGTGCGATTTGAACGGGAGGGAACGGTTTCCTTCGGCATCGCGGAGGGCAAGGAAGCGGTGGAGGTATCGGGCACCCCCTTCGGGGAGCATACCCGCACCGGCGCCCGCTTTCCCATTGAGAGCGTGCGGCTGCTGCCTCCGGTGATTCCCCCCACCTTCTACGCTGCGGGCCTCAACTACCCCGAGCACGCCAATAAATACGCCGCCAGGGAGGGCCGCCGGCCCAATCTGCCCAAAAAGCCGGATGTGGGCTATCGGGCCGTCAATGCCCTCATCGGTCACGGGGAACCAGTGGTGATTCCCGCCGATGCCGGGGAGCGCGTACATTACGAGGGGGAACTGGTGGTGGTGATAGGAACCCGGGCCAAAAATCTCTCCCGGGAGGACGCCCTCTCCTGTGTGCTGGGCTATACCATCGGCAACGATGTCAGCGAGCGGGACTGGCAGAACGAGGACCGTACCCTGTGGCGGGCGAAGAACACCGATACCTGGAAGCCGATGGGCCCCTGGATCGAAACGGAAGCGGAGTTGGACACCATGCGCACCACCGTGCGGGTGAATGGGGAGACTACTATCGAGTTTCCCACCAACAGCATGATCTTCGGGGTGGCCGAGTACATCGCCGCCATCACCCGCTATGTGACCCTCCACCCGGGGGATGTGATATGGATGGGCACCGAGGGCGAATCTCCCAACCTGAGGGCGGGAGACGTTTGCGAGGTGGAAATCTCCGGGATCGGCGCGCTGCGGAATCCATTCTCCGCGGAATGACGGCCCCCGGCGATCCTGGCGGCGGGAAGATGGGCCATGCACCCGATAAGCAACCGCTAAGCGCCCGCCCCATACCAACAATGGAAATCCACCGCCACGAAAACCCATTGCCATTAATACCATTGCCATTAATACCACTGCCATAAATACCATAACCATGAAAATCCGCGCCAAATCTCCACGAGGACAAGGAACCTTTATGAGTTGGATCAAGAAAATCGCGTATGGCGAATCCACCGGAGAACTGCGGGAAATCTACGACCGCATCGTGGGAAAGGATGGATATATCGACAACATCCTCACCATTCACGGGCAGCGTCCCCACACCCTGGAAGGGCACATGACCCTCTACAAGAACGTCCTCCATCACAAGGGGAACACGCTGTCGAAATGGGTGCTGGAACTGGTGGGGGTTTATACCAGCATCCTCAACGGCTGCGCGTATTGCGTAGCCCATCACTCTGAGGGACTGCGGGCGCTGGTCAACGACGACGAGCAGGCCCGGCGCATCCGCGCGGCTTTGGAGTCGGGCGATCTGGATTCCGTGTTCGACCCCCGCGAGGCCGCGCTGCTCCGCTATACCGAAAAGCTGACCCAGCGCCCGGGGGAAATGGAGCAGGCCGACATCAAGGCCCTCCTGGAGCAGGGGCTGTCCGAGGGAGAAGTGCTGGAGATCAACCAGGTGGTGAGCTACTTCGCCTACGTAAACCGCACCGCCCTGGGCCTCGGGGTCAATACCGATGGGGACATGCTGGGACTCTCCCCCAGCGAATCGGACGACCCGGAAAGTTGGACCCATCAGGAAGCCCAGGAATGAAGGCGCGTTAAATCACATTACTGTCACCTTACAAAGCGGAGCGAAAACGATGGCGAAAATATTGGTTTTCCAGGGCGCGAACATGATCTGGCTGGGGGTGCGGCAGCCGGAAATCTATGGCACCACTACCGCGGCGGAACTGGACGAGCGCATCCGCGCCCATGCCGCCAAACGGGGATGCGAGGTGGAGATCTTCTACACCAACGTCGAGGGCGAGGGAATCGACCGCCTCTATCAGGCGCACCGGGAAGGAGTGGACGCCATCGTGATGAACCCGGCGGGCTTCAGCTACGCGGGCTATGCCCTCCGCGACGCCATCAAGGGGATCGACGTCCCGGTGGTGGAAGTCCATATCTCTCACCAGGTGAACCGGGGCATCGAGGCCGTCACCACCGAGGCCGCCGTGGGCGCCATCTGGGGCTTCGGGCTGCACAGCTACATCCTCGGCATTGACGCCGCCCTGGAACTGGTGGGCGGGGCTTCGTGAACGGAGCCTCGTGAGCGGCCCGGTGGACCTTCCCCCGAGGCATCCACCGCCCCACCCCCGATACGGACAATCCGCGCCAAATGCGCTACGATCCTACATATATGTGGGGTGGAAGGCGCAACAAGGGCATTCGAATCAACGCCCACCGCACCCAGCGAGACACTCGAGCTTCACGGAATTGCCAGCCGGAGCTGTCATGATAATCGTCGTCAAGTTGATCTTCACCCTCGCCACGATCCTGTTCGTGGCGGGGTATACCCAGCGGCGCCGCAACAACGATTTGCACCGCCAGCTGATGGCGTGGGGGTTCGCCGCGACGATCTCCATCGCGGTGGCGCTGGTGGCGGGGGTGTATTTCTTCGGCGGCCAGTATAGCCCGGCGGGTTGGCTGGTGGACCTGACCGGAAGCGAAGCGGGCGCCTGGGCCGTGCTGCTGGCCCACCGGGGCGTCGCCACCCTCACCTTCCTCCTGCTCCTGACGCAGGTGATCCTCGGCCTGCGGCGGCATCCCCTGCACTTGAAACTGCACAGGGCGGTGGTGCCCTTATGGGCAATCACCTACGGTTCCGGGTTGATCGTGTTCGTGTGAACGATCCCTTTCTGGGGGATGAGGGTCATGCTTAGGGTTGCGCCGGTCATTGAAGGGCTAGGCGATTCCCGGCCAAGTTCTCCAGGGAGCGGGTTTCGCCGTGGGTGAGCATGAAGAAGCGCTCGGGGGGAATTTCCGCGGCGGTCAGGGCGGCGGCCAGCCGCTGCGGCGGCTCGGTGAGCGGCTCGTCCGTCATGGGAAAGGTGCCCCAGTGTATGGCCACCGAAGCGGTTGCGCCCAGGTCCATGTGGGCCTGCACGGCTTCCTCCGGGTTGAGATGCACCGGCTTCATCATCCATTGAGGATCGTAGGAGCCGATGGGCAGCGCGGCCAGGGTGATCGGCCCCAGGCGTTTCCCGATTTCCGTGAAGTTTCGGGAATACCCGGTATCCCCGGCATGGTAAAAGGTCAGTTGCGAATCCTGGAGCACCCACCCGCCCCACAGCGCCTCGTCGCGATCGAACAGGCTGCGGGCGCTGAAGTGCTGGGAGGGGACGAAATACACGGTCAGGCCGCGGTACTCGGTGCGGTCCCACCAGTCCAGTTCCACCACCGTCGTGATGCCCCGCTTCTCGTACCAGGGCTTCAGTCCCAGGGGAACGAAGAAGCGCGGCGGCCCGCCGGGCTGGGCATTGAGACGGAGCAGGGTCTCCTCGTCCATGTGGTCGTAGTGATTGTGGGAGAGCGTCACCACGTCGATGTGGGGCAGTTCCTCCAGCGTTATCGCGGGCGGCACCGCGCGCTGGGGCCCGGCGAAATCCACCGGCGAGGCCCGCTCGGTGAGAATGGGATCGGTGAGGATGTTCAGCCCGCCCATCTGCACCAGCAGGGTGGCGTGGCCGATCCAGGTCACGGAGGGGTTGAGCGTCTTGTTCCGCAGGGCTTCCAGGTCCGGTTTGAGTACCGGGAAGTCGTACCCCTCCTCCGGATGCCTGGGGTTGCGATTCCAGAGCCGCTTCCATATCACCTCCACCATTCCGGGGAGAGGCTCGGCGATGTGCGGGTTGCGGAATCCATCCTCCGTGTGGTGGGCCCGGGAAGCGTCGTAAAACGAGTTGGCGCTGCATCCCGACAGCGCCAGAGTAATGCCGGCAAGCATTACTCCCGCCACCGTCACGGATCCGATGAGTGTGTTCATGGGCATCCAATTCATGATCCAACCTTTCCGATAAAAGAATACCTTACATTATTCCCGCGGTCTCCCTGAAACGTTCAAAGGAAGGGCCCCCTTGCCCATTTAGTGAATGAGCCCTTCAGGGAATGAGGAAGAGGGACATCCCTTGGGGGAGCAGGGAGGGCCGGGATGGCGCGGACTCCTGATCGCCGAGGGCGCAGACGGCGGCCACCGGCTGCAAGGGGAGCACCTCCAGACGCACGTTGGCGAAGCCCGCCTGCTCCAATTGGCCGGTGAGCAATAGGCCGGCGCGCAGGGCATCCTTGAGATTGGCGCCTTTGGCGCGGGGTTGCACCGTCAGCGCGATGCGGCCGCCGGGCGCGATTCGCTCCCGTAACAGGCGCAGTTGCCCCACGGGATCGCTCCAGAACATGGCCACGTTGACCGCCATCACCTTGTCCAACCGGTTCCAGCGGGCGGGGAGGGAAACCGCAGCGCCTTGGCGTACCTCCATCCTGCCTTCCCGCAACGCGGCGGCGTTCCGCCAGCGGGCCTGTTTCAGCATGGCGGGGGAATGGTCGATCCCGTACACCCGCCCCAGAGGGGCTTGTCGGCCGAGCCGATTCAGCGCCAGTCCCGGACCGAACCCGATTTCCAGCACCCGGTCGGCGGGCCGCACCTCCAGCAGGTCCACCGTCCAGCGATTGCGTTTCACGTTGGAACCGCGGTGGGCCATGATCGCTCCAGCCACATGGCCCCAAAATCCGGTGGGGCGGCCGAACTGGCGCACCGCCCACCGCTTGAACCGGCTTTGCAGCCCATCGGAGGGGAGGAATCCCTTGAACACGGGGTGTTGGAGGGAATGCGGCTCGAACGGATGGGATCCGGTTTTCAGATCGAGGGTATGCATGGTGATTCTCCTTTGTTCAGGTAATGTAACGGGGTTGGAGGGGAGGAATTCCCTCCCCCCTGCATCTCCGGATGCCACCGGTTTGATGGATCAATGATGCCAGCGGGAGTGCCGCCGCAGTTTCTTGAGGACGGTCTCCTGTTGTTCGGTTTCCAGGGTGGCGTAGAAATCGACGGTCTGGTCGATCAAGGCCTCGAACTCCGCATCGCCCGGTTTTTCCTGGATGAAGCGTTTGAGCAGGCCGCGCACCACTTCCAGATCGGGCGATTCCGCCTCGATGGCCGTTTTCAGTTCCTGCTTGTTGGTTTTGAGCCGGGTGGCCCATTCGATGGCCAGTTCCCGGTAGTTGTCCATCAACGCCTTGTAGGCGGCTTCCTGATGGAGTTTGATTTCCAACTCCTCCGCCACTTCCTCCTGCACCCAGTTCATGCGTTTTTCGGCACGTTCGACCAGGTCGCCGCTGGAGCGGTAACACCCCGACAGTCCCACCATTCCCGTCAGAAGCAGCCCGAAGGCCATCAGTGACCGGCGAAAATAACGATTGCGAATGTGGTTCATGATCTTTACTCCCTGCGATAGCGATGATTTGCTTGCGAGCGGATGCAGTCCGCCCGGTACGATTCCAGGATGACGGGAGAATGTTGCGGGGAAATGTCCGGCGTGTGGCAGGAAGGTAAAAATCGCGGCGGAAATCTTTACAAAGACGAAAAAAGTTTACACCCCCTTTACAATTGGGCCTGAAATGAACACATCGGGTTTACAAAATCCCGGTAGACTTTAGTGTACTGTGAAGTGGGGAGATGTTGCGGTGAGATTTCCCTGTGAGATTTCGCGGAAAGCCAAGCGGGAGCCTGAGATGAGCGAAGTGCCCATACTGGTAATCGACGACGACGAGGAGTTGTGCGCGCTGCTCACCGACTATCTGGGCCGGGAGGGGTACCGGGTTCACTCGGTCACCGACGGACGCCAGGGACTGGCCGAGGCGGCCTCCGGAAAGTATCTCATGGTGCTGCTCGATCTGATGCTCCCCAGCATGGACGGCTTCGAGGTGATGCGCGAGTTGCGCAAATCCAGCACGGCGCCCGTAATCATGCTCACTGCCAAGGGAGATGAGGTGGACCGCATCGTGGGACTGGAACTGGGCGCGGACGACTATCTGCCCAAACCCTTCAATCCCCGGGAGCTGGTGGCGCGCATCAAGGCCGTCCTGCGCCGCGCGGGAGAGAAGTCCCTCCCCACAGCAATCCCCTCAGCAAATGGGGCCGCAAATAGGGCTGCCCCGGGTTCCGTTCCATCCAAATGGGCCAAAAGGGATATCGCCGCAGAGAACGGTACGGAAAACGTCCCGGAGACCCTGACCTTCGGTGGCCTCACGCTGGACCTGCCGGGATACCGCGCCGCCCTGGATGGCGAGGAGTTGCCGCTCACCGTGATCGAGTTTTCCCTGCTCCGCGAGTTGGCCAAATCGGCGGGGCGCGTTTTGAGCCGGGACGACCTGATGGACCGCGTGCGGGGCCGGGAATTCGAGTCCTTCGACCGCAGCATCGACGTCCACATCTCCCATTTGCGGCAAAAGCTGGGAGATCATCCCAGGAACCCCCGCTTCATCCGGACGGTGCGCTCCGTGGGGTATCTGTTCATGGATGATTTCGGTGGCACGGACTGAGGGTTTCCGCTACCCCACGTCCCCCATCGGAAAGGCAGGAGGGAGAAACACGGGAGGGCGGGGGGGATGAACCCGCTCATCCATTGATTTTTCACATTGGGAGAGTAGAAGCGGTCTTAAAAATGGATCATCGAGTCGAGCCCGACCCTTCGAGACGGATTCCTTCGGAATCCTCTATGACGGGCCGGACAAGCCTGTCCGGCCCTGGATTTCAATGACGGGCCGGACAAG
>CAZOXD010000190.1:0-10003 GCA_964583525.1 uncultured Pseudomonadota bacterium | reverse complement strand
CTCGAACTCTCACGGCCTATAATCACCGCAATATCAGTAGTTTACCAATCCGATCAATTACTTATGTACTACACTGTGTGTTGCGGTATGACACGGAATGCCCCGGAATCGAACGGGTTTGTGTAGCAGGGTGTATGACAGTTTGATGGTAGGACTCAGCCGACGTCTAGCAGTCTGTCGGATTTGAGGGTTCGCTAAAATGTAACTAACTGATATTAATGGGGAAACAGTAGTGTCGGAAAAACATGCCATCCAATAATATCAATGACTTACTGTCAAAGTCCGACAGACTGCTAGCGGGGTGCCTCTTCCCCGATATCGCTTTTACCCTCTCCGGGTTGTTCCCGGCGTTCCTCGCTCTGGCTATCCCTGGGAAGAATCAGCAGGGTGGAAATACATTTGGCGATCAGCTTTCCCCGCTCATCGGTGATTTCCGCCTCCCCCACCGCCGTGCGGCGGCCGATATGAATCATCCGGGCCTCGGCGATGAAGGTGCCGGCGGTGGCGGGCCGAATGAAGTTGATCTTCAATTCCAGGGTGGTCGTGATGACCGCATCGCTGTCCAGGGCGGCAATGGCCGCGTGCGCAATGCAGGAATCCGCCAGGGTCGTGAGAATCCCCCCTTGCACCACACCTCCGGAATGGGTGAATTCCTTGCGAAATGGCATTTCGAGCCGGCAATACCCGGGTTCCAGGTCGCTCAACTCCAGTCCCAGCAGGGAAAGATATTCCGATGCCAATTTGTGGCGCGTGATTCGGCTGCGCTTCTCCTGCGGGGAAAAGGGGCGGGTGCCTGGATAATGTTTGCCTTGATTCAAGCTTTACTTGCTCCTTTTCATAGGCTTTTCTAAGATCATCGGGGGGTACGGGCAAATTCGGTACAAACATGCCCGGTTTATGCTTTGATTCCGGCGATAGCTCTTGCCATGCAATAGCTCGGGCCGTGCAATGACTAAGGCCATGCGAGGGCGCAAGCCATACCTCATGGGGGACGGATTGGCCGGAATTCCGGTCCATGGCGGAAACCGCTGGCCATTGTTGCTCGTATCGTGCTTTTGACTCTTCTCCTGAGCGTTGCGGCTAAGGGGTAGACAATCACGGAACGGTTGTGGGAATCAACCGTCAGGAGCCGATCAGGTACGGTTTCATTTTATATGACCATTTCACCCGTGGGGCTCCGGCCAGGGTGATGCACCAGGGGATTTCAGGATATCGCATGAAGCGGTTACCACTCCATCAAAGGCATGAAAGGCTCGGCGCGAAATTCGGGGAATTTTCCGGATTTCAAATGCCTCTCTATTACGCCAAGCCCATCGAAGAACACTTGGCCGTACGCCGAAGGGCAGGAATTTTCGATATTTCCCACATGGGCCAATTCATCGTGCGCGGGGACAGTGCGCAGGATTTCCTGGGATACGTCATGTCCAACGATGTGAGGGGCATGAAGGATGGGGAAGCCCTCTATACGCCCATGCTACGCGAAGATGCGGGCGTGCTGGACGACCTGATCCTCTACCGCCACGACCCGGCCCACTATCGCATCATCGTCAATGCGGGCACCCGGGAAAATGATTTCGAGTGGCTGGATTGTCTGGCCGATGATTTCAATTCCGAATTGGAGGATGTTTCCGACCAATGGTGTCTCCTGGCCGTGCAGGGCCCGGACACGTTCTCCCTGCTGGCCTCCCATTGCGATACGCCCCCGGGAAATCTGGCGTATTACGGATTCGCGGAAACCAAGGTTTTCGGAATTGCGGCGTTTCTCGCGAGGACGGGCTATACCGGTGAGCCGGGTTGCGAAATCGCGGTGTCCTTGCAACAGGCAGGAAAGCTTTGGGATCGTCTCCAGGGCGATCTGGGCATTTCTCCCATTGGATTGGCGGCGCGGGATACCCTGCGGCTGGAGGCCTGCATGTCCCTCTACGGTCATGAATTGCGGGAAGAATGGCACCCCTATGAATCCGGGCTGGGATGGGCCGTCCACATGGATGGCGAGGATTTCATCGGGAAAAAGGCTCTCCAGGCCATCCTCGGGGTGGGTTACCCGACCCGCCTGGTGGCTATCGAAATGAACGGGAGGGGCATTCCCAGGAAAGGCTACCCGGTGCTGGAGAACGGCAATGAAATCGGCAGGATCACCTCGGGAGTCCTGTCGCCCTCCACCGGAAAATCGATCGCTCTGGCGCACATCCGGGCCGAACACGCCAAAATCGGCAGCAAAATCCAGGTGAGGATCAGGAATAACGAGGTGGATGCCGAGGTCGTGCGAAAGCCATTTTACAAGAACCCCCGCCTGCGCAAGTAATCCTCCCGGATCCGGAACTTTTTCATTGGAACTATTCCGCACTGATCCGCGATAGATCCCGCGGGCAGTCTTCTACTTGTAATCCTTGCCCACGTAGACGATCAGGTCCACCCCTTCGCGTTTCAGTTCGGATTCGGTCATGGGTCCAACTGTCTGCCGGTTGGGAAGTTCCACGGCCACAGTTTGCGCCGCCTGGAAAAAGTTCGGGCGAAAGTGGATCGCGCTGTGCCGGGTGGGGATTTTCTTGAGATGGGATACGTAGGCCAGAACCACCGCCGCTCCGAGTTTTGCTTCGATGAACTCCCTGCCGGGCCCCCCGATCATCAGCGCCACTTGCCGCCCTTTTTCCTGCTGGGTTTCCTCGCTGAAGACGGCTACCTTGACCGTCGGCTCCTTCGGGAGAGGGGGAACCGCTTCGTCGAATGGAACCCCATCCGTTACCGGGGGCAGCACGCCTTTTGGCCTGGGCGGTTGCTGACTGGTTTCTTCACTGGTGGAAGCTTTCCCGATCCCTCCGATGGCGTCCTTCACATCCTGTACCCGCTGCTGTTCTTCGGCAATTCTCTTCTCTTCCGCCCGCTCCTTTTCTTCCTCAAGCCGTTGTTCCTCGGCCTGCCTTTCTTCTTCCTGAATCCTGGCCACTTCAGCCTCGTCCACCTTTGGAGGTTCGTCCAGAGGTTTTTCCACCTCGCCGTTCCCAGCAGTGGAGCAGGCTCCCAGTGTGGCTACCAGCACCAGAAACAGCAGCCAGGATGTGATTTTTTTTCGGTTGAAACCGTTCCATATCCGGATCATTGCGAAAGTCCCATATTTCGTTCATATCGTTGCGGGCCACCAGCCCATTCCAGCCGGCGGGGTAGTATACAATTCCGTTATCGGTGATTATACCGGAATTCTTGAGGAAACCCAGAATCTCCGGAACGGATTCCTCCGGGTCCATTCCTCCAGGTCCCGTGGCCATCGTGCTGGAAATCCCAGGCCTGGATTTCCCCCGCCCCTTCCTTTCCCCCCTCTTGATGTTTGCATCTGGGCGTGGATTTACCTATTTTGCGGAGAAGGCCGAAACTTGGAACTGCCCCATGAGGGAGGCAGGAGCCGTCCCGGAATCTCGACCGAACGGAAGAAAACTTATGAATCCCGGTGCACCTTTGGGAAATAATCCTGGAATTTCATCGATCAATATCGCGCCCCTGACCCCCCTTTCCCTGCTGGAGCGCACCACCCGTGTCTTCCCGTCCAGGATCGCCACGGTCTACGAGGGACACCGGCGCACGTTCGCGGAGTTCCGGGAACGCGTGGCCCGCATGGCCAACGGCCTGCGCGCCCTGGGGCTGGGACGGGAGGGCAAAGTGGCCGTGCTCGCTCCCAACGTTCCCATGGTGCTGGAAGCGCACTTCGGCATCCCCTGGGCGGGCGGGGTAATCGTCGCCATCAACACCCGGCTCAACCCCTCCGAAGTGAGTCATATCCTCGCTCACAGCCAATCCGAAGCGCTGCTGGTGGACCGGGGCCTGCTGGGCGTGGTACGCCCCTTCCTGGAAGGCGGGCACAGCCTGCGCGCCGTGATCGTCGCCGACGACCCCGCGGCCGGGGAGGACGACGGTTGGCGGCCGGAGGGGGCTCTCGAATACGAGGACTTCCTGGCCGGAAGCGATGCCGACCTGCCGGCCATCCCTGTCACGGACGAGTTGCAACCCATCGCCATCAATTACACCAGTGGCACCACCGGCTACCCCAAGGGCGTGGTGTTTACCCACCGGGGCGCCTTTCTCAATTCCATGGCCAACTGCCTCCAGCACGGTCTCTCCGCCGACACCACCTTCTTGTGGACCTTGCCCATGTTCCACTGCAACGGATGGTGCTTTTCCTGGGCCGCTCCGGGAGTGGGCGCCACCAGCGTTTGCCTGCGTCAGGTGGAAGCGGAACGGATGCGCGAATTGATCGATAGCGAAGGAGTGACTCTCTTCTGCGGCGCGCCGGTGGTGCTGCAGATGCTGGCCTCCCTGGCCGAAAGCAAGCCCTTCCGCTTCCAGCGCACCGTGCGGGCCGGCACCGGCGGCGCTCCTCCCTCCACCACCCTGCTGGAGGCCATGCAGGGGCTGAACGTGGAAGCCATCCACCTCTACGGCCTGACGGAAACCTATGGCCCGGCAACCATCTGCGAAATCCAGCACGAATGGCTGCGTCTCCCCGTCGAGGCGTTCGCGGAGCAGATGGCGAGGCAGGGAGTTGGGCATCATATGGTGGGCGATCTGGCCGTGCTGGATGAAAACCTGCAACCCGTACCCGCGGATGGCGTCACCATGGGAGAAATCTGCATGCGCGGCAACACCGTCATGCTGGGCTATTACCGCAACGAGGAAGCCACGGCCAAGGCCTTCCACGGCGGCTGGTTCCATAGCGGCGATCTGGGCGTGATGCACCCGGACGGCTACCTGGAACTCCGTGACCGGGCCAAGGACATCATCATCAGCGGTGGCGAGAACATTTCCACCATCGAGGTGGAAAACGTGCTGGCATCCCATCCCGATATCGAGGAAGCGGCCGTGGTTTCCCGTCCCGACGAGAAATGGGGCGAGACGCCGGTGGCCATCGTCAATCCCAAGGCCGGCCGGGAACTGACCCGCCAGGAGGTGATCGACTTCTGCAGGGAGCGGCTGGCCCACTTCAAATGTCCCACCGATGTGCTCTTCGAGGCGCTCCCCCGCACCTCCACGGGCAAGGTGCAAAAGTTCGCCCTGCGGGAACGAATGTGGCAGGGCCAGGAAAAAAGGATCAAGGGCTGACCATGGATATCCGTGACAACAAGCTGCATCTGGGAGGGCTGGCAGCCGAGGGATTGGCCGACGCCTTCGGCACCCCCCTGTTCGTGTATGACGAGGAGGCCATCCGGGACCGCTGCCGCGCCATGCGCGAGGCCTTCGCTCCCGCCAATCCGGATATCCATTACGCGCTCAAGGCCAACAATAATCCCGCTGTGCTGACCGTGCTGCTGGAGGAGGGCATGTCCATCGACGCAGTCTCTCCCTTCGAGGTGCGGCTGAGCCTGGAAGTGGGTTTTCCGCCGGATCGGATTCTCTTCACCGGAAACAACACCAGCGAGGAGGACTTTGCTTATTGCCTTCAGGCGGGAGTCGCCGTCAACGCCGGGTCCTTGCTGGAATTGGAGCGCTACGGGCGCCTCAGTCCAGGCGGTCGCATTTCCCTGCGCCTCAATCCGGACGTGGGGGCGGGGCACCACTCCCATGTCATCACCGGCGGCCCGCATTCCAAGTTCGGCATCTATCACACGGAAAAGGCCGCCATCGACGAATTGCTGAACCGTTACGATCTGACCCTGGTGGGCATCCATTCCCATATCGGCACGGGAATCCTGCACACCAGGGAGATGATGGAAGCCATGGAGATCATCCTGGCCACGGCGCGGGGCTTCGACGCGCTGGAGTTCATCGACTTGGGCGGCGGCTTCGGGATTCCCTACCGGCCCGGAGAACAGCCCCTGCCCCTCAAGGAACTGGGGGTGGCCATGTGCGAGCATTTCGCGGCATTCGTCGCGGAGTACGGGCGGGAAGTGAAGATGAAGCTGGAGCCGGGGCGCTTCCTGCTCGCTCAGGCGGGAGCGCTGTTGATGCGGGTCACCAACATCCACTCCACACCCGCGCACACCTTCGTCGGCACGGACTCCGGGTTCAACCACCTGCTGCGCCCAGTCTTGTATGGGGCCTACCACGAGGTGGTCAACGCCTCGGCGGTGAAGGGAGAGCAGATTCAGGCCGCGGTGGCTGGAAACATCTGCGAGTCGGGCGACGTCTTCACTCAAGGCCCAGAGGGACTGGAACACCGTGCCTTCACCCGCCCGGAACCGGGGCAGGTGCTGGCCCTGCTGGATACCGGCGCCTATGGATCGGTGTTCTCCTCCAACTACAACCTGCGTCCCCGCGCCGCCGAGGTGCTGGTGAATCAGGGAGATTCGCGCCTCATCCGGCGCCGGGAAACCTACGACGATCTGATCGCCACTTTCGTCCGGTAGGAGGAGCTGGAAAACCTGGAACCCCGATCAGCCACCCGGAATATTTAGTCCATCGACAAAACCGTCACAGTATTGAGCGCCTGGAAGCGATCTCAAACATACGTGACCGACGCGTGCTTCGAGACGCGCGCACGGCGCGCTCCTCAGCAACGCGGGTAATAGAGTCCGATTTCCTGAGGAGGATTCCGAAGGAATCCGTCTCGAAGGATCGGGCTCGGCTTGAAGATCAATGTTTGAGACTTCTTCTACCCAGACTCTTCCATTTCCGGAGTGAGCCGAACGGGCACGCCCAATTCCCGTAATTCACGCTTGAGGCCGGGAACCGTCATCCGGCCAAAATGAAAGACGCTGGCGGCCAGCACCGCATCGGCTTTTCCCTTGGTGAGGGCGTCATGGAAATGCGCCACCTCCCCGCCCCCTCCGGAGGCGATCACGGGAATCTCCAACCGTCCGCTGATGGCTGCCGTGACCTCCAGGTCGTAGCCGGTCTGCTGCCCGTCCTGATCCATGCTGGTGAGCAGAATTTCCCCCGCGCCGCGGCGGGCCACCTCGTCTGCCCATTCCAGGGCGTCGATTCCGGTGGGATTGCGCCCGCCGTGGGTGTAGACCTCCCAACTCCCGCCGGTTCGCTTGACGTCCATCGCCACCACGATGCATTGGGAGCCGAAGCGTTCGGCGCCGCTGGAGATCAGTTCCGGGTTCTTCACCGCGGCGGTGTTGAGGGAGACTTTGTCCGCCCCGGCCGTAACGATCTGGTGAATATCCTCAATGGAGGAAAGACCGCCGCCGATGGTGAACGGAATGAAGAGCACCCGCGCCAGGCGTTCCGCCAGGTCCACCGTCAGGCCCCGGTTTTCGTGGCTGGCCGTGATATCGAGGAAGACCAGTTCGTCGGCGGACTGATCGTTGTAACGCATGGCCAGTTCCAGGGGATCCCCCGCATCCCGCAGTCCGAGAAAGCTGATCCCCTTCACCACACGCCCTTCCTTGATGTCCAGGCAGGGAATGATGCGCTTCGCCAGCATTACAGGTTCACCACGTCCATGAGTTTGACGGCGCCTTCATAGATGGCCTTGCCGATGATCACCCGGTCCACTCCATCCGGTTCCAAGCCGCAAATCTCCTCCACATCGGCGATGCCGGATATTCCGCCGGAAGCGGTCACCTTGGCCCCGGTTTCCCGGGCAAAGTTCCCGATGGCCTGGGTATTGGGACCGGTCAGCATGCCATCCCGGGCGATGTCGGTGAAGATGATGCGCTCGATCCCTTTCCGCCGCCAATCGCGGCCGAACTCCACGGCGTCCAACACCGTTTCCTCGTTCCATCCGCTGACGGCCACCTTGCCTTCCCGGGCATCGATTCCCAGTTGAATCCGCTCGGGGCCGAAGCGTTCCAGGGCGCTTTCCAGCAGGGCGGGGTCCCGCACGGCCAGGGTGCCGACGATCACCGAATCCACCCCCAGTTCCAGCATGCCCTCGATGTCTGCCAGGGAGCGCATCCCGCCCCCCAGTTCCAGGGGAATCTCCACTGCCCGGCGGATGGCGCGGATGGAATCCAGATTGCCGCTTTCTCCCCGGAAGGCGCCGTCCAGGTCCACCAGATGCAGCATCTTCGCCCCATCGCTCGCGAATTGCCGGGCCATGGCCGCAGGATCCCCGCCGTACACGGTTTCCCGGTCCATGCGTCCTTGCCGGAGGCGGACACATTTCCCGTTTTTCAGGTCAATGGCGGGGAGTACGAGCATTGGAGATCGAGCGCTTGAAATTCAATCGGGTCCGGCTTTCCATTACCGCGTGGATATCTGTGTGGAGGTCCGCGTGGATTGTAAAGGGCCGATACAACGTGTAGCAATTGAAGGTAGCATACCTCCCCGGCCGGGGATACTAAGGTTGGGAAGGGTTCTTAGCAAAACATGGCTTCCCATTCCCCGGGCAATCGCAGCCCAGCCCAACCAAGAAAGCCCACCCGGGAACAGGTCAGGTGACCTTGAAATAATCAGGAATAATCAGGAGAAATCACAGGACATGCCCGCTGAAGAACGGTACCGGGAAAGGGGTGTCTCCGCCCAAAAAGAGGATGTGCATGCCGCCGTGGCCGGGAGCGACCCCGGGTTGTACCCCGGCGCTTTTTGCAAGATCGTGCCGGATGGGCTTGCCGGGAGCGATGCGCACTGCCTGGCCATGCACGCCGACGGCGCGGGCACCAAGTCCGTGATCGCCTACCTGGCCTACAAGGAAACAGGCGACCCGGCCGTCTTCGAGGGCATCGTCCAGGATGCCGTGGTCATGAACCTGGACGATTTGCTCTGCGTGGGGGCGCTGGGCCCCTTCCTGTACTCCAATACCATCGGCCGCCACGCAAAGCGCGTTCCCGGGGAGGTGCTCTCCGCCCTGATGCGGGGGTTCCGGCAACAGGAGGAGTTGTTTGACCGATGGGGCATCTCCCTGGTGGGCACCGGGGGCGAAACGGCGGACGTGGGGGACGTGGTAGGCACCCTGATCCTCGACGTGACCATGATCACCCGCATGTTGCGTTCCGGCGTCATCGCCAACGACGGCGCCCGGCCGGGGGATCTCATCATCGGCCTGTCTTCCACCGGCCAGGCTGCCGACGAGGCCGTCTACAACAGCGGAATCGGCAGCAACGGGCTGACCTCCGCCCGTCACGATCTCCTTGGCCGCGAATACGGGGAGCGCTACCCGGAAAGCGCCGCGGCGGATACTCCCGCCAATCTGCGGTACTGCGGCCCTTACCGCCTGGGCGATCCGTTGCCGGGCACCCCGCTGACGGTGGGCCAAGCCCTGCTCTCCCCCACCCGCAGCCATGCCCCGGTGATCAAGACCCTGCTGGACGGGCACCGGGGAGATGTGGGGACGCTGGTACACTGCACGGGAGGGGGCCAAACCAAGATCCTCCGCGCCGGCGGCAACGCGCAGGGCCTGCACTACGTCAAGGATTCCCTTTTCGACGTCCCTCCCATTTTTTCCATCATCCACGAAGTGACCGCCACCCCCTGGCGGGAGATGATGCAGGTATTCAACATGGGACACCGGATGGAGGTGGTGGGGCGGCCCTCCCTGCTGCCCGTCCTGGAGGAGATCGGGAGGGAACATGGAATCGGCGTGCGCCGGGTGGGCTATTGCGAAGAAGCCGGCGGCCCCGGGAACCGGCTCACCATCGCAACACCGGGAGGCCGGGAAACCTATTCGCTCTGACCTCCCTCTCCTTCCTCCCGCTATGATCCAGCGATCACGGCGATGGCGTCGATTTCGATGAGCGCATCGTCATGGACGAATTCGGAGATTTCCACCATGGTGGAAGCCGGGAGATGCTCCGCGTCGAAGAATTCCAGGCGGGCGTCGTGAATTTCGCGGAACCGGGAGATATCCTTCACGTACACCGTCACCCGGACGATGTCCTGGAAGGTTCCCCCCGCTTGATCGAGCACCTTGGCGATATTATTCAATACCTGGCGGGTTTGGGCGCCCATATCGCCCTTTCCGGTCAACTCCATATTTCCGTCGAAGGCCAACTGGCCGGAAATGAACAGCAAATCACCCCCACTCACCTTGACCCCATTGGAAAAGGCCACGGGTCCGGCAAATTTTCCATCGTCGGAAAGGGTTGTTCTTGCCAGCGGATAAACGGTTTTATTCATGGATCGCTCC
>CAZOXD010000189.1:0-10153 GCA_964583525.1 uncultured Pseudomonadota bacterium | reverse complement strand
ATGGAAGCCGTGGGTACCTTGGCCGGCGGTATAGCCCATAACTTCAACAATCTGCTGCAAATGGCCATGAGCAATATATCTCTATTGCTGATGGAGAAAGATTTCAGCCACTCACACCATAAAATTCTGGCGGCAATAAATGAAAGGCTGAAAAGCGGTTCGGAATTAACCAAACAACTTTTGGGCTTTGCCAGAGGCGGAAGGTACGAGGTCAAAACGACGAACCTGAATACGCTTCTTGTGCATACATCCGATTTAATCGATCGCACTCATAAAGAGATTGATATTCATAAGAAACTTGAAACGAAACTTTGGAATACAAAGGTTGACGAGGGTCAGATAGAACAAGTTTTGTTGAATCTGTCTGTCAATGCACAACAAGCCATGCCCCATGGTGGACAGTTGTATGTGCAAAGCGAGAATGTGACGCTTGACGATAGCTTTGCGAAACTCCATGAGGTGACCCCGGGAAAGTATGTCAAGCTATCCGTGACCGATACCGGCACTGGGATGGATCAAGAAACCCTCGCCAGGATTTTCGAGCCGTTCTTTACCACCAGGGAAATGGACCAGGGCACTGGGTTGGGCTTGGCGTCTGCCTACGGGATTGTCAGGAATCACGAAGGAATCATCACCGTTGAAAGCGAGGTGGGTAAGGGAACGACCTTCGATATCTACCTGCCGGCAACCGATGATGAAATTGTGGAGATCGGAGAGGCAACGATAGATGTGCGGAAAGGCACAGGAAAGATTCTGTTCGTCGATGATGAAGAGGAGATAGTTCGAGCTTTTCAGATTTTTCTTAAAATGCTTGGATTTGATCCTTTGGTAGCGCGTTCCGGTATGGAGGCCGTGAAGGTCTATGAGAAGAATAAGGAGGAAATTGACATGGTTGTGCTCGACCTGATTATGCCGGGGATGGGCGGAGGCGAAACATTTGACAAATTGCGGGAGCTGAACCCGGACGTTAAGGTGCTCCTATCGAGCGGCTACAGCCTGGAGGGAGAGGCGGCAGAAATCATGGAACGAGGTTGCGACGGATTTATCCAGAAACCTTTCGATTTTGATGCAATGTCCAAGCAAATAAATGCGGTATTGCATCGGGAGTAAACGGCTGCAAAACCAGGATGGAACGGGTCGTGCGCGGCAGCAATAATCGATAAGCAGGATTGTTTCTTTTTTTTATTCCACAATCAAATCAGTAAGTTTCAACATCCAAAAACCACACTCGAAAATTTTCATTACCTCTGTCCAGTGGGGAGAAAAGAGCAAGACCTAGAAAAATTTATGCATGAAATCCGTATGTTGTGAAAAATTTTTCCATTGCCTGAAAATGGTCATTGCACTCCCCGCCTTCCCTTACTCCGCATAGGGTGGGACACTCTTCGATAGATCGCCCCGCTCCAGCCGTTCCCGCAACGTTTCCGCCCATGCTAGCCACCAAGTCATTTCCATGTCGTGGAAGAAGGCAGTGGCCTGCCCCAAATGCTCCCGCGCCTGATCAAGATCGCCTTTCTTGTAGAGCAGTTCGGCGAAGTGGAAATTGCTGCGTACCAAGCCAGGGCGATACTCCAGCCGCCCGGCCAGATCAATGGCGTCCCCCATGTGCTTTTCCGCCTGCTGCCAATCGGGCGGAGTGCCGGTGGCGGCCGGGGTGCTTTATCCGTTTTTCGGCATTCGGCTCAGCCCCATGATTGCCGCGGCGGCCATGAGTTTTAGTTCGGTCTCCGTAATTGGCAACGCCTTGCGGTTACGGAGGGTTCGGATTTAGTGGCCCTTGGCACAAGTGCCGCCGATTTGGGCGGAACTCCGCGGATATTTTTTTTGCGTTGAGACGGAAACATGTTCGGCTGGTTTTAATACGAATCCGGACGGCCTTCTACCGGGTAAACGCGTCAACAGAAGATGTGCCATTTGGCGGGAATAACAATGCAAAAGAAAGTGTGCGGATCATGCAGAGCCTGTGAGGTTCATTTCCGCTGCCACCTGAAAGAAAATATCCACCGGTGGTGTAGTAGCCTGTGAGTGGAATGAAAACATGCCTCGACAGTTGGAAGCGGTATCGCTGCCGCCAGGGGCCACAACTTGAGAAAGGTTTGCCATGTGGGGCTGCACTGAATTTGGTTGGATGGGCTTCGGCTTGCACGGAGTGGGTATGCTGCTGTTTTGGGGCTTCATCACCTTCGCTATCGTGGTGCTCCTCCGGGCGGCCACGGTAACGGCGCCGCCTGTAACTGTCCGCAGGGAGGATGATGCGCTGGGCATTCTGAAAGAGCGTTTTGCCCGTGGTGAGTTGAGCCGCGACGAGTTCCAGACGATCCGCGGGCAGTTGGGTGCAGGTTGATCCGCAGTGGACCCGGGTAACCGCGCGGGGACTGCTTGATCCAGGTCAAACCGGATTCCCCCTAATGATTTATATTGGAAGTGGATTCCAGGTCCATCTTCATGAATCCACCACACGAGCCGGGATACCGCATTGGTTGAAACCGTGATCCACTACAGAAACAGACACACTCGCTGGTTCGCGCTGTTGAGCGTGGGGGTAGTCTTCGTTTTCCTGTGGTGCCACACCCTGGCGGCCGAGACGCACACCGGCAATGGTATTGGTGTCCTCCAGACGGTCGCGACGGCTCCGGCCTATGTGAATGCCCACGACTTGGCAGCGAGTGCCAGGAGCATGGATTGCAAAGCCGTTCTGAGCGGAGCCACGGTATTCACCGGCAAGCACCCTTCCTCTTCGGCGGCCGTCTCGTCAGTCGCACTCTTTCCCTTTCCCCTCCCGGATCAGCCGGCTTGGGAGGCGCTTCATGCCGCACCCACGGTGACGGCACCCCACCGCACCACCCTGCAACATCAGGCCGTGCTAATCCGCATCTAAATTCCTGCCCTGATTTCGTCCCCATCCCGGTGACGGCCTGTTCTGCCGGGCCGATCCCCGGGAACGATTTTCGTATTCCGCGCCGTAATCCGGCGCCTTCACGGCAATTCCACTGGAGCGATGGTACGCGGATGGATGACGGTATCCCCGCATGGGCACCGGGAGATCCATATGAAACACGGACTCGTAATACTGCCGAAAATCCTGTCCGTCACGCTGCTGCTTTCGGGCTGCGCGGGATTGGGCGCTCATCCAATGGGATGGGGCACGCATTCCATGTTCCAGGACACTCGGGGCGCCCATCGGATGCCCGCTGAGCAATCGTGTCCGGATGCCCCCCGGGAGGGTAAAAACTCCCAAAAACAGCCCTGTTGAGGGCGGTGATTTTCTAGTGAGACAGGAGCGAAACGATGCTGAATTCCTGGAAATTCTGGACGGTGATGGGATTCATTGGCGGATTTGTGGCCCTGATGGCCTTTGGCTTCACCAAGAACCCACGGATCATGAAGTCGCCGCTGGTGGGTAGGGCTGCCCCATCCTTCGAGATCACCGAGATGAACACCGGCGAGTCATTGAGTTCGGCGGCGCTGAAGGGCACGCCCTACTTGCTGAACTTCTGGGCTTCCTGGTGCGCGGCCTGCCGGGACGAAGCCCCGTACCTGAAGGCGGCTCACGATAAATATGAGAAGGGCCGGGGTGGCTTCCGCGTAATCGGCATCGCCATTCAAGACACCCTGGAAAAAGCCAACGCCTTCGCACGCCGCTTCGGCAAGAAGTACTACCTGGCAATGGACAACCAGCAAGGGGATATTTCCCTCAACTGGGGACTGTACGGCGTGCCGGAAACCTTCTTTGTCGATGGGCAGGGCATCATCTCCCACAAGCACATCGGCGCCCTCACCTGGGAGGTGACCCAACGGGAGGTGGAAAGGCTGTTGAACCCTGTGCAGGAGAAACCTTGATACCCAATAACAACCACCAAATTCCGATTCCACCAACAAGGTGACCCGGAAGGCGCAAAACCCTTTACGGCAATCCTCTATCGCCGAGAGAACGACCATGAATCGCAAACAACGGAATAATAAAAAAGCGGGCGGAAGGAAAAAATCCGGCGTAAAATCCAAGCTGCTTCTACTCGCACTAGTGGGGGTGCTGGCAGGCGCCCTGTTATTCACTTTCAATTTTGGAGGGGCCGGCAGCAATCCCGCGCCGGATGTCATTCCAGGCGGGACCTTGACCGTCACGGACGATTTTTATGACTTTGGGCGCATCTCCATGAAGGATGGGAAGGTTTCCCATTCTTTCCGCCTGCATAATACCGGCAGCGAACCGGCTCTGATCCGAAAACTCTACACCTCCTGAATGTGCACCGATGCCACTCTGGTCGAGAGTGGAGAGCGAATGGGCCCGTTCGGTATGCCCGGCCATGGATCAATTCCCGAGATCAACAGAATGGTCGCGCCAGGGCGTGGAGTGACGGTGGAAGCGAAATTCGATCCCAACGCCCACGGGCCGGCCGGGATCGGCCGTGCCAATCGT
This sequence comes from uncultured Pseudomonadota bacterium, assembly GCA_964583525.1. Lineage (GTDB taxonomy): Bacteria > SAR324 > SAR324 > SAR324 > JACQKK01 > CAZOXD01. The sequence goes on along the minus strand of CAZOXD010000189.1, from coordinate 5,736 downwards.
GTCATATCGGTATTGGTGGGTTCCAGGAACCTGGTGGAACTGAAATTCACCGCCTATGTCACCCCGTGAGCGGAGGAGGAGAAATGCCAGCCGTGCTCCGCAAATGGATCAAACCTGCACTACTCGCCCTGACGGCCCTTGCCGTGGTGGGCTTGGCGCTGCTGCTGCAATACAGCCCGCAATCACCCCAACTATTGTGGAACCTGAGCGAGGAGGGGGTCTGGTTGCTGCCTTTGATTTCCACGGCGGCCCTGATCGACAGCATTAATCCCTGCGCTTTTTCCATCCTGGTGTTAACCATCGCATTTCTGGTCGGCCTGGGAAGGCTGCGGGGCAATATCCTGGCCATTGGGGGTTTGTACGTCACTGGCATCTTCATCGTCTACCTGCTGATCGGAGTGGGGTTGTTGCAGGCCCTGCATCTTTTCGACACCCCACATTTCATGGCCCGGGTAGGCGCCGTGCTGCTGGTGGGTGTCGGGCTGATCTCCATCGCCGGGGAACTGATACCGGCCTTTCCTCTGCGCCTGAGCATTCCCCAAGCGGCCCATCACAAAATCGCCGAACTGATCGACAGGGCTTCCCTGGCGGTGGCTCTGCCCCTGGGCGGGCTGGTGGGTCTGTGCGAGTTTCCCTGCACCGGCGGGCCGTATCTGATGGCCGTGGGTTTGTTACACGACCAAGCCACCCAGATGGCCGGGTTTGGTTATCTGATCCTGTACAACGCGATCTTCGTGCTGCCACTGGTGCTGATCCTGTTTCTCGCCAGCGACCGCCGGCTGGTGGCCAAAACGCAGCAGTGGCACCAGACCAATAAACGGGGCCTGCACTTGTGGAGTGGCGCCGCCATGATCGCGCTCGGCCTGTTCATCTTTTCACTGTGAGCATCATGCTGATCGCCATCACTATTTCTTCCATTCTGATTCTCACCGCACTGGCATTTCTCGTCCGGAAATCGGTCGCACCCTGGCTTTGCCCGCTTTGCGCCGGTGTGGCCGGCACCTGGCTGGGGCTGCTGGGCGTCTATTTCGGCGGATTCACGGTGGATCTACGCATTCCGGCCATCCTGCTGGGGGGTTCGGTAGTGGGACTGGCCGCGCAGGGGGAAAAAATCCTCGCCAACAAGAGTGAGACTTACCAATTGGTCTGGAAGACGTTGTTCGTGACGGTAGGCTTTGCCACCGCCTGGTTCGTCATAAATCTGGCATGGATCGAGGTTGCTTTAGGGCTGGCCATCCTGGGTTTCCTGACCTTCTTGCCGTGGGTTGGATTCCCCAGCACGGTACACAATGCTACTTCAGGGCGGGTCGAACAGCTAAGAGAGCAGATGAAAAGCTGCTGCTAATTTGGAGTGAACCTCATGAAAATCAAATCTCAATCCTCCATGGCCGTCTGGTATAAAAGGCGCGCCAATCTGTCCTATATGCTGTTAATTGGGGCAGCCGGTCTCTACATCCTGACGGACCACTGGGCACACGCGGCCCCCTATCTGCCCTGGCTGCTGATCTTGGCCTGCCCGCTCATGCACGTCTTCATGCACCGCGGCCATGGGGGCCATGGGGGGCATGGGAGGCATGGTGAGCGCAACGACGCGCGGGAGGCATCCTCCATTGAGGGGAAAAAAACGGAGCGAATCCAGACTGATTAGGAAATCGATGAACTCATGAAAATTATTTCCCCATCAAGGTTGAACCGAAGGCTGGGGGCCCTTGTTTTCAGGCTGCCTGCCGTTCAGCGGCTTTGGGCCAGACGGTACCGGGCCATTGAATCCAACGGTGTTCCATGGACGCCGCTGAGAAAACCTTTGCACCTGTGCCGGGTGGCTCTGGTGACTACCGCCGGCGTCCACCTATATTCCGATCCTCCTTTCGACATGTCCGACCCCAACGGCGATCCAAGTTACCGGGTCATACCGGCTGACAGTTCGCAAGCTGATCTGATGATCACGCACGACTACTACGATCATCGCGCTGCCGACCGGGACATCAATGTGGTCTTTCCAATCGAAATATTGCGACGGCTGCAGGCCGAACACAGGATTGGACCTTCGGCACCCAGTTTCTACAGCCTGATGGGCCATATCGAAGGGCCTCATTTGCACCAGCTAACCAACAAGACTGCCCCGGAGTTGGCAGCCCGGCTGAATAATGAGGAGGTGGATATCGCCATCTTCACCCCGGCCTGAGGAATCTGCAACCAGACGGTCGGTCTGGTGCAGCGGGAGGTCGAACGACAGTGCATCACCACGGTTTCCATTTCCCTGGCCCGGGAAATCAGTGAGCGGATCAAGCCGCCGCGCACATATTTCCTGAGATATCCGTTCGGTCATCCGTTGGGTGAACCATGCAACGAAAACCAGCAACGCCGCATATTCAGCGATATGTTGGAACTACTTGAAACAGTGCGAATACCCGGAACCATTGTCGACAGCCCCTACCAGTGGCGCAGGCACGTTTTCGAGTGATCCTTGTTTCCGCGCTGTGTTGGCAGGGCTCTTTTACCGGCTCAGCACCAAGGCGAAATGAATACCGAATCGCTAATTACCATTTTTCTCAACACCACGTTGATCAACAACTTTGTGTTGACGCTTTTCCTTGGCATCTGCCCCTTCCTGGGCATTTCCGGCAATCTCGGCACCGCCTGGCGGATGGGATGGGCGGTCACATTCGTGATGCTGGTGAGCTCCATCGTGGCCTATGGCACCCATGCCCTGCTGGTTATTCTCAATGCGCGCTACCTGGAACTGATCGCATACATCGCCGTGATTGCCTCAACGGTGCAATTGCTGGAGATTTTCATCCGCAAGTTCAGTCCAGGACTGTTCAGATCATTGGGCATTTTTCTGCCCCTGATCACCACCAATTGCGCCATTTTGTACGTGGCACTGTTTCAGACCCTGCGGGAATACGATTTCATTCAGTCCGCCGTATTCGCGTTGGGCGCAGGCATGGGATTCACCCTGGCCATCACGATCATGGCGGGGTTGCGTGAGCAACTGGATCTGGCCGACGTGCCCGGCATGGTTAAGGGCGCGGCATTGACCTTGATGATCGGCGGCATGATGTCATTGGCCTTCACGGGATTCGCCGGAATGGGAGGATAGAGCATGTTTTACAATCTGATTGTCGCGATCGGCGGAATGTTCATCCTGGTAACAGTTTGGGTGACTTTCAATCTTCTGGCCGAGCGGATGAGAGCGGTGCATGGCGACGCGAACGGGCAGTGCGAATTGAACAGTTTCAGGTGTCTGGGCTGCTACGTATCCGGAAAATGCAAGTCGAAACGATAAACACAGTGGGAAAACCGGTCAATAAAGAAAAATGGGAAGGCATTTCTTTCCGAAGAAGGTGTGAACGATGTTGAAATCTTCCATTTTCGCGGATTCTACCTGCGGTATGACGGAGCAGACAAAGGCCGTTACAAGTGAAGTTGAATGGTTACGCCATCAGAAACAGAAGGCGCGAAGCTGGTTTTGGGGATTCCTGGCGGGCGCATTGTTGTTTCTTGCCTATGTAGGGATTTTATCGGCAGCAAACTCATTGGAGCATGCAGTCAGCGAGTTCCTGCGGCTGTGGTACTGGATGGTTCCTCTGGTAGGTGGTTTCGCCCTGCAGGTGGGCCTGTTTGCCTACGCCCGGGGGGCGGCTCATGCGGATCACGGTCTTCAGGGAAAAGGAGTCGTGGCTTCGGGTGGCGCCAGCACGATTTCCATGGCCGCCTGCTGCGCTCATCATGTGACCGATGTGTTGCCCCTTGTCGGACTGGCTGGCACCGGTCTGTTCCTCAGCACGTACCAGAATTTGTTCCTGCTTGTGGGCATCGTGTCCAATGCGCTCGGAATTCTCTACCTGCTATCGGTGATCGGCCGCCACCGCCTGGCTCCCTCCCAAGGTTCCATATTGTCCTTGTTACCGGCCCATGCTTGGCGACCGGTGTTCGTTTCGGGCGGGATTGCATCCGCAATTACTCTCGCGTTGGGGGTGTGGGCCTTTGCACTCTAATCTCAACACCGGGTTTCAAGATATGAATGGAAAAATCAAAGGGGGATTTTTTGTGGCTTTGGGGCAGCTATTCATCGGCCTGTTTTTCCTGGGGCTGTCCGCAGGATCTGCCGGATGGAATGCCAATGCGGAGCAGGGAGGTTCACCCTGGGGAGATGATCCTTCCCGCCGCAACGACGGCCCGATCATGTTCATGCTGACCCCCAAGGGCATGGAGGGCGGACAATTTCTCGTGGATATCAGCGTCGACACTCACTCCGGTGATCTCAAGAACCTCGACCTGAAAAGGCAGGTTCGCTTGAAGATTGATGGCCGGAGTTACGCACCCACGGAGGAGGTAAGACTGCGCGGACACCACGCCGGAGGAACATTGGTTTTTCCATTACAACATGCGCCGAAGCAATTCGAGATCGTCATTCTTGCGGTGGGTTCGATGGGCGACGTCGTGTTTCGCTGGCCGTGAGAGAGAGGTCAAGATGGGAGAGGTGCAAGTCTTTTTTTCCGGCATGATGGCCGCCTTGGCAGGATACCTGCCCATCGGTTATGCATTCGGGGCGGGCATGATGGCATCGGTGAATCCGTGTGGATTTCCGATGCTGCCGCTGTATCTTTCACTCTACCTGGGAACGCGGGAGGAGGGCTTCATGCGGAAGTCGCCTTCCAGCCGCCTGCTTCACGCTATGGGTGTGGCGCTGGTGGTGTCATCCGGGTTCGTAGTACTCTTCGGCTTGTTCGGGTTGTTGGTGACGATGGGTGCCCGTTTTTTGACGGAAGTTATCCCGTTCATTGCCGTGGGCATCGGATTTTTCCTGCTTATGCTGGGGGTTTGGATGCTGGCGGGCCGGCACGTCTCCCCATCATTGTTCATGCGCCTTTCCCAACGGATAGGCGACCCGAACCGAAGTGGATTGCGGGGATTTTTCCTTTACGGCCTTGCCTATGCGGTCTGTTCCCTGAGCTGCACCTTGCCGATTTTTCTGGTGGTAGTGGGGAGCGCGGCAACAGCCGGGAGTTTCGCGGCCGGATTGGCGCAGTTCATCAGCTATGCAGCGGGTATGGGGTCCGTCATCTTTGTCCTCACCGCCTCAATGGCAATGGTTAAGGAAGGTGTTTTGGTGGCTGGGTTGAGGTGGTTGTTCCCCTACATGCACTATGCTTCCTCAGTTTTGGTGCTGCTGGCGGGTGGGTATCTGATTTACTACTGGTTGCTCAGGCCCGAAGCGGGGTTGTTGGGTTAAAATAAAAAATGCCTTATAAATCCAATCCTCCTGCCTTAACCCTCTGCACCACGCTCACCCCCACACCCATTTCCTCGCAATTTTCCGTATCCCCTTATCCCCCCTGGCAAGGGCCTCCCGAGCCGCTTCCCATTCACCCGTGCCCTTGCTAGCCCGTCATTGATCCCCTCACTTATCATGGATCGCTCGAACTCGGCGAGGACCCCGCACCCTGCGCCACACGGCCATTACCCATCTTGTACAGGCCGGGAAAGACCTGCCAGCCGTTCAACGCATTTCCGGTCACAAGACCCTGCAAATGGTTGTACGGTACAGCCACCAAAACGGGGAGCATATCCAGGCCGCAATGGATACCCTCGAAGAACGGTATGGATTTGCCTAGTGTTTTCCCGTCAAGATTACACAGGAAATACACCGAAGGGGGAAATGGACCATGGAAGGCCCGAGGAGGAATTATCCTGCAAATCCTTTAAAAATGCGGTATGCCGAGGGCGGGA
>CAZOXD010000188.1:4089-10174 GCA_964583525.1 uncultured Pseudomonadota bacterium | reverse complement strand
TGCAGTAGAATATAATGGTTGTGTATCATCCCATCCGCGGGCCTAGCAAGGGATTGAAATGAAGGTGCAAAACAACCTTACCTTCATCGTATCCAGGAATTACGGGCGTCCTCTTTCCTTCAGCCTCCCGGTGTGGCGGATTTACGCGGGGGCCGCCGCCGGCTTGATACTCACCTCGGGAATGATCCTGCTGAGTTTGATGTACATTTTCAGTAGTTCCAGGTTTCATCAAATGGAGCGCGATTACCAAAAGTTGCAGGAAGAGCGCGATTCCCTGCGAGAGCAGGTGGTTTCCATCAATCTGCGGCTTTTTCAGGCCAAGGAGGAATGGCTGCTGGCTGGCCTGATCCAAGGGGCCGTACCCGAGGCGGGAATCGAGGGAGATGGTGGATTCGGCAGCGATCTGTATTTGCCACCCCTGCGGATCGACTCCTATACAACTCGTGTCAACGGGAAATCCGTGGAAATCAGCTTTCGGGTGATTAACCAGGGAGATGCGAAAAGCACTGGGGGTGGATTCCTTTTCGCCATATTTGAAAACGAGGAAAAAACCCCCAGCGTATACGTCTCGACGCCCAGGGTGAAAACCAATGACGAGGGATTTCCCCAGACCTACAAGTCGGGCACGTATTTCGGGCGGGTGAGGCGCGCCGCCACCCTGCGGCGCCGTTTCAAGCGGAATTCCAAGGAGGAATATTTCACCCACGTTACCATCTATATGTTTTCGGTGCGTGGCGGACTGATGCTCAAGGAGCGCTACCCATTGGAAAAGGATCTCTTTTTCAAAAAAGTTCCGGTGGCCAAAACCCAAAAAACCTCCAACCTGTAAAAACCGATTGTTTACCAGAAACAAGAATGGAAAGAACGATTCCGCCGAGGAAGTGGGCCTGCTCGGAATCGATACCCGTTTCGAGGGCTCCATCCGCTTCCGGGGAACTCTGCGGATCGACGGCCTGGTGGAGGGAAACATCGTTTCCAAGGGCCAGGGCGGATCCATGCTGATCGTGAACCGCGAGGCCGTGGTGACCGGCGATATCGTTTCCGACTCCGTCCTCATCGGCGGCCGGGTCGTGGGGAACGTGAAGGCGCGGGAACGAGTGGAAATTTACCGTACCGGCTACCTGAAGGGCGATGTTCATACCGCGGATATCATGATCGAGGGTGGAGCCGAGTTCGATGGCTATTGCCACATGATCGAGGAAGAATCACCGGCATCCAAGGACATCGCCAGCAAGGATATGGCCTCCAAGATCTCCGATGGCGGCAAGGATTCCGCTCCGGCGCCCCCCGGAAAAAACGGAGGAGGGAGAGACTCGTCCGCGGCTTCGTAAGCATTCGCGGGCAGGGTTTCCACGATCCGGCAGCGAAAGTGGATCCAGCGAATGCCCGGTGAACCGTCAGGCCGGGAGAAGAATCGGAACTGAAACAGGAAGGACGAAAAAAAAGTGACCCAATAGCCGGCACTGACCCGAAGGAATCGGCACGGAAGCTCCCGGACTGCGCCGGATTCCTCCCCCGGAGGAGGATTTATCGCCCGGCGTATTAATTGAACGGTCCGCCATGGGTGGACAACCCGGTTTCAGGATGAAACCGGCCGCGCTCCCGCAAGGGCACATGGAAGACAGGCAAGCAAATTCGGCGCATCCAGGGATGTTGCCGTGGAAAATGCTCGGCGCGCTGTTGGCGGCACTGCTATGGATGGCAGGGCACGCCCTTGGACAATCGGGCGCCTCAGGGCCGGCGGACTCTCCCACCCCGTCAACCGCTTTGCAATCCACCGCCGGGCAATCCACCCCCATCTCCATCCGCGGCATCGAACTGCGCAAGGAGGGGGAGGAGCTGAAACTCCATTTCAATGCTTCCCAGCCCGTGAATTTCGAGGTGGTGGGGAACCTCCCCCGCAGGGTATTGGTCGTTAAATTCACCAATGCCCGGCCGGTATTCCCAGACGGTAAAATCGAGTTCGCGTACAACGACCCCATGGTGGTGGGGGTGGCCTTCGAGGATGTCAACGGCCGCGATACCTGGGCCAAGATCAGGCTCCGCACCCCCTTCCTGACCTATAAGATCGTAGGGGGCTCCCCTTCATCGGAAATGGTGCTCAGCCTCTCGCCCGCGCCTTTTCCGGAAGGAATTCTCCTCACTGGCGTGCGGATGGCCCCTTACCGGGGGGGCACCCGCATCGTGATGGATGTCTCTTCCCTGCCCCTGGTGGAAGACCGGTTGGAAGGGGATGAGTTCACCTTGCGGCTGAAGGGGGTCACTCCCACTCTTTCCGAACCCGCCAAGGGGGACGACAGCCGGGTTTCCATTCTGGAAACCCGCACCGATGGCGGGGATACCCTGTTGCGGGTGCGCATCAAGAGGGAGGATCTCCAGCCCCGCTTTACCACACTCCCCGCGCCACCCCGGGTAGTGCTGGATTTCCGGAGCGGGAAGCCGGTGGTCGCGCGCGGACCCGGGGGACTCCCCCCCGGCGCGCCAGGAAAGCCCCGTCCTTCCGCGGACATTCCGCTGGAGGTGCTGCTGGAGCGGGCCGAAAATCCTCTCATTGCGGCGAATTTTCGCTTGGCGGAACGGGAATTCCAGTCGGAAAACTACCGGCGCGCCAATCTGATCTTCCTGCGCGTGTTCGATACCGTGCCCAACACCCCGGTCGGGGTGCGGGCCTATTTCCGCGCCGCGGACGCGCAATACGAGGATCTGATCGCCCGAAAGGCGACCAATTATCACGATGCGATCATCAATTTCCAGGCCGCCATCCGGGTTTCGGAAAAAATCCGATACCGAACCGGGCTGATTCCCAGTTCACTGTTCAAGATTGGCCGGGCCTACCAGCGGATGGGTTTCTTCTTCGAATCCAACGTCCACTACCAGATTCTGCAAAGCGACTATCCGGATTATTTCCCCTTTACGCCCGACTCCTATTATCACCAGGGCAACAACTACCTGGAAATGGGGAAATTCCGGGATGGGGTGAACTCCTTCCGGCGCTTCCTGGGCGGCGAAGGTGACGATTCTCTGCAAGGCCCCGCGCACTACCGCCTGGGGGAAGCCTACTACAACCTGAAACAATTCGTGGAGGCCAAAACCGAGTTCGACAAGGGCAGGGAGATCGCCCCCGCATATCCCGAAAACTACCCGCTGCTCCTGTTTCACATGAGCGAAGCCTATTATGAGAACGCCGACTTTGACGTGGCGCGGATTCTTTACCAGAAATTGCTGGACCGCTACCCGGAGAAAAGCTACACCAAGCTGGTCGGTCTCCGTTTGGGCGACTTCCTGCGGGAAGAAGGCAAGGAGGAGGACGCACTGCGCATCTACCGCCTGGTGGTGAAGAATGCGCCGGTGGAAATCCGCCTGCGGGGCAAGCTCCGCATCGCCAACCTGCTGGCTTCCCATCCCACCGGCGATGATTACAAGGAATCCCTCAAGCTGTACGGCGAGGTGTTGGCCGAGGGGGAAGGACGTGTCATTTATCAGGAAGCCCTGCTGCGGAAAGGGTTGACCATGACCCTCCACGGGCTCAATCAGGGCGCCATCGACACCTTTGAAAAATTGACGAACGATTTTCCCAAGGGCCCCTACGCCCGGGACAATCTCCTCAAGGACAATATCGAGGAAAACCTGAAATCCATGATGGACCGGTTCTATCACCAGGATAAATTCTGGGACGTGGTCAAGGTGTACACCCGCTACAGGGACCGATATTTCGGATCCTTCCGGTTTCCCTTCACGCTCCTTCAGGTGGGAGACGCCTACCGGCGTCTGGGTCTCTACGACGAGGCGATCACCTTGTACGAGGTGCTGAAAAAGCTGGGGGATGCGACGCTGATTCCCATCGCCGAGTTCCAGAAGGCCAGGGCCTATCTGGAAAAGGACGATCTGGGAAACGCCGAGCAAACCCTGCTCCGGTTCATCCAGCGCAGAAAGAAGGATATCTACCAGATCGACGCGCGAATGATGCTGGGGAAAGTCTATTTTATGGGGAGGCGTTACCAGGAGGCCCTGAAAGCCTACAACATCCTCGCCAACGAGTTTAAACGCTCGCCCGATCCCGTGCTGGGCGAATCCATCGCGGAGGTCTATTTCGAACGGGGGCAGATTCACAAGGAACTGGGGCGGAACAAGGATGCCCTGGATAACTTCCAGGCCGCCGTGGATAACTTTCACCATCCCATCCAGGGTGCTTCGGTGCCCGAGTTCATCATTCTCAGCCATTTTCTGGCCGGGGACATGCATTACGAGCTGGGGCAAAATCAGGAGGCCATCGACGCCCAGCAGCGGGCCATCTCCCTGTATGGCGATCACGATAAGGCGCCCTGGGCGCAATATCAGATCGGACTCACCTACCGCCGCATGGGCGAGGACCGCAAGGCATTGCAGGTTTTCGATTCCCTGGTGGAACTGGCCAAGCTGCGCCCCGGGGAATTGTGGGAACCCCTCTCCCGGGAAAGTCAGCGGGATCTGTCCAACAAACTCGGATACCAGGATTACCTGAAACAATGAAAAGCAAGGCTGCCCAAGCTGCCCGTTTCAATCCTTCCACGGAAAAGGCCGGGAAGGCCGAGGGGACCGAAGCCCTCATGGGACGGGTGCGCGCCCTGGAACTGGAATTGGATCAAAAAAACGTCCTGATGGAAGATAAAATCAGGTTGATGGAGGAAGGATTCAAATCCTTCAACAAGGCCGCGGAAAAACTGGGGGAGAGCCACAAAAACCTGCAGGCCACCGTGGCCGAGTTGAACCTGGAGCTGGAAGGGAAAAACCGGGAGTTGGAACGAAACCTGGTGGAGAAGGAGAAGGTGAAAAACTACCTCTCCAATATTTTCGAAAGCCTTCCGGTGGGCGTGTTCGTCACAGACATGGCGGGGGCCATCACATCGGTCAACCGGGCCGGATTGGAGATGATCGGAAACGAGGCGGAAGCCGTGGTCGGGTTGAGCATCGACGATGTGATGGATGCCAAACTGATCTCCGGCGATCCGGGCGAGAATGCGAAAGCCGAACCGGACTCCGGGGAAGAGCCCCTCTTTTTCCACCGGCCCGACGGGGAAACGATCCGTCTGCGGCTCTCCATCACCCCCATGACGGGTGAAGGGCGGCCCCTGGGACACATTCTCAATGCGCAGAACGTGACCCTGCTCAAGCAGCTTGAGGAACAAGCCGACCGGCGCAATCGTTTCACAGCCATGGGGGAAATGGCGGCCAACATCGCCCATGAGATCCGCAATCCCCTGGGCAGCATCGAGTTGTTCGCCTCCCTGGTGAAGAAGGGACTGGACGGCGATGACGAAAAGATGGTGCTGATGAACCACATCTCCTCGGGCATCACGGGCATGAACCACATCATCTCCAACGTGCTGGAATATACCAAGCCACGCCCGGTGAGCCTCAAGAGGCTGGACCTGCACCGCCTGACCCGGGATATCGGTGAGTTCTCCAGCTACATGGCCGGGCAAAACGGGGTGCGGGTGGTGTTCCGGTTGAGCAAGGAGGATTTCCGGGTGCGTGGGGACGAGGATCTTCTGCGGCAGGTGTTTCACAACCTGATGCTCAACGCCGTGCAGGCCATGACCGAGGGAGGCACCATCACCATCTCCACCCAAGGCCGCACCCTGACCAACCCCAAGCAAATCGCCCGCTTCGGCGAAGAAACGGCTGGGAATGCCACAGAGAATGCCACAGAGAATGCCACAGAGAATGCCACAGGGAAAAAAGCGCGGCAAAGCCTGGATGTGGTCGAAGTGGGATTCAAGGATACGGGCCCGGGAATTCCCAAGGAGTTGCAATCGCGCATATTCGACCCCTTTTTCACGACCAAATCCCGGGGCACCGGCCTCGGGTTGTCCATCGTTCACCATATCGTGGAATCCCATCACGCCACCATCGATGTGGAAAGCGACAGCAGGAAGGGCACCAAGTTCATCTTCATGTTTCCATTGATGTGAACACCGGAAACGGGGATGGAAAAACACGGACCCCGTGAGACCCTATGAGAGAGATCGCCATCGAATCGCACACAGAAACCCCTCGCAAACATGGCGAAAACCACAGTAGCGAAAACCACAGTAGCGAAAACCAC
>CAZOXD010000188.1:0-3989 GCA_964583525.1 uncultured Pseudomonadota bacterium | reverse complement strand
GTAGCGAAAACCACCGTAGCGAAAACCACGGTAGCGAAAACAACCGCGGCGAAACCCAACGCCGCAATAACGGCATGGATGCCAAATAGGAGCGCACATAATGGAACCGATATTGATCGTGGATGACGAGGTGGAAATGCGGATCGCCATGTCGGAAACCCTCAAGCATTGCGGGTATCCGGTGGAGGTCTCCCATAACGCCATCGACGCGCTGAAGAAGTTCAGGAAGAATGAATATTCGATGGTGATCACCGACATGACCATGCCCAAACGCAGCGGGCTGGAATTGCTCAAGGACATCAAGGCCCTCAAGCCGGAAACGCCCGTGCTGATGGTCACCGCCTACGCCACCATCGAGACCGCCATCGAAGCGATGAAGCAGGGCGCGTTCGAATACATCCAAAAACCGTTCAAATCCGACGTCTTCACCTTCAAGGTGGACCGCGCTCTCAACATGAAAACCGAGGAGAGGCCCCAGCGTTCGGCCAAGGCGGCTCCGGAGGGCAAGAGCGTTCCGGCCAGTTCGGAAGGAAAGGAACTGGTGACGGCCGACCAGGCCATGCAGCAACTGCTGGGCGTGGCGGAAAACATCGCCAGGAGCAAGGCCACCGTGCTGGTGCAGAGCGAAAGCGGCACCGGGAAGGAATTGCTGGCGCGCTACATCCATGTCTGCTCCGACCGCGGCGACGGGCCGTTCGTGGCCATTAACTGCGCCGCCCTGCCCGATACCCTGCTGGAAAGCGAGTTGTTCGGGCACAAGAAGGGCGCCTTTACCGGGGCCATTCAGGATCACAAGGGCCGCTTCGAGCAGGCCCAGGGCGGCACCATCCTCCTGGACGAAATCAGCGAGATGGCCTTCCCGCTGCAGGCCAAGCTGCTGCGGGTATTGCAGGAATACGAGGTGGACCGCATCGGCGGAAAGACGCCGATCCCGGTGGACGTGCGCGTCATCGCCACCACCAATCGGGATCTCTTCGAATTCGTGGAACAGGGCAGGTTCCGGGAGGACCTCTATTACCGGCTCAACGTGATTCCCCTCAAGCTGCCGCCCCTGCGGGAACGCAAAGGGGATATTCCCCTGCTGGCCGACCACTTCGTGCGCATGCACGCGGAAAAGAACGCACGCAAGCCCCTGGCCATTTCCTCCCAGGCCATGGAGGTGCTCTGCCATTACAACTGGCGCGGGAACGTCCGCGAACTGGAGAACGTGATGGAGCGGGCCCTCCTGCTGTGCGACGGCAAGGAAATTCAGCCCGTGCACCTCATGATGGGGCATGTGAAGGCGCTGGGAGGACTCACGGAATCCGCGCCCGCCGAAAAAGCCGGAAAAGGGGCGAAGAAGAAGGGAGAGATCAAGCCCACCAATGGGACCGGCGGCGCCAATGGCGGCAGCCTGGGAATCACGGTGGGTATGTCCATGAAGGAGGTGGAGAAAAAGCTGATCTACGAGACCCTGCGCAACACCAGCGGCAACCGCACCCAGGCGGCCAAGGTGCTCTCCATCAGCATCCGCACCCTGCGCAACAAGCTCAACGAGTATGCCGCCGATGGGGAATTGCCGGACTTCGAATTGCGGGATTGAGGGAGAGTTCCATCTCGTCCAGAAATATTTTCCATTGCTTCGCCCTGAAGCAGTGGAGCGCACAAGAGGCCGTGGCGCCTTGGGATGCCTCTGCAGGTGGAGGTTGCGCGCCAGGATTAATTCTCGGAGTGGAACAATAACTGGGGACGGATCAAACCGGCATGATGTGGATTCCGCGTTTAAATTCGTGGTATTGCAGGTTTGAGAAGCCGTGTGCATCGTATTGACGGATCCAGTTGGAAAATATCGGCGAACCATTGTGACACGCGCGCGGATAATACTGCGCGCCAATCAGGGGAATCGAACATGACCGGCGATAACCTCACCAGCGAAATCGGCAAGGAGCAGGGCATCGAAATCTTCGACGGGGGTGAGCGGTGGTCCCGGCCTCCCCGTCCAAACCGGACCCATCACGAGGCCGCACGCGACATACCCGTCTTCGCCGAAACCGACGTTCTTGTTGTTGGTGGAGGCCCGGCCGGGACTTCCGCCGCGATTGCGGCAGGACGGCTGGGCGCCGATGTTATGCTGGTTGAGCGATATAACCACTTGGGCGGGTTGTCGACCGGGGGGCTCGTCATCTGGATCGACCGGATGTCCGACTGGACGGGAAAGCAGGTCATCGCCGGGATCGCTTGCGACTTTTTCGATCGTCTGCCGAAGGACGCGGTGATGGGGCCTTCACGCTCCGACTGGGGCTCGCAGGACCAAGCGACGGCAGCCTACTGGAAGCAACGCACAGCCGCCTACAAGGGCATCGTCACATGGTCGCCTACCGTTGACCCGGAAGCGCTCAAGACACTCTCGATGCGGATGGTGCTCGAACAGAAGGTGCGCCTGGTATTCCACTCGTGGGTGGTCGAACCGATTGTCGAAGACGGGGCTATGCGGGGCGCGATTTTCGAAAGCAAGGAAGGGCGTCAGGCGATCATGGCCAAGGTCGTGATCGATACCACAGGCGACGCCGACTTGCTCGCTCGCGCCGGATTGCCGTTTGAATCCGACATCGACACGGGAGATATCCACCATTGCATCAATACCGCCTTCCTGCTCGGCGGGGTGGACTTGGATCGCTGGTTGGCATTCCGCGAAAAAAACTCGGAGGAGTTCTCAGCATTTTTCGCGCAGGGCCGGGAGACCCTGGGTTCATTCGAATCACCGTTTTGCTCGTGGCGAAACGACGTGGCGCTGTTCATGGGGCCGCGGCTTTCGGGTTATAGCGCGGTGAACGTCGAAGACCTCTCCGAAGTGGAGGTGCGATCCCGCGAACTCACTGTCGATCATCTCGAGTTCTATCGCCAACACGCTCCCGGCTTCGAGCACGCATTTCTGATGCTCGGTGCTCCGCAGATCGGCGTTCGTCACAGTCGCCGGCTTAATGGTATGCGCAAAGTCACCCGTGCTCAGTGGGACGAAGGCAAAGTTTGGGACGATGAGATCGGTGTGTCGACCTCGCTTTCCCCGAAATTTCCCAACATCTCGGTTCCGTATGGCTCGCTGGTGCCGGTAGGGCTCGACGGTGTGCTCGGCGCCGGCCGCCACATCGCCTGCGACGCAAGCTCTCACTCGTTCCTTCGCGAAATACCCCAATGCTGGCTGACCGGACAGGCGGCTGGTGTCGCGGCAGCGCTTTCCGCCGGTTCGGGAATCCAGCCGCAATCGCTCCCGCCCCACCTCATCCAGCGGGAATTGCTGCGCCAGGGAGCTTATCTTTCTCCTGCCGTGGAAACGGCCGCGAGCCTGGCCAATCGAGAGGGTGATCCGGGCGCTCTTCCAACCGGTAAGGCGAAGAGTCGAGCACTGCAAACATCATGACGAAGGACGCCTGTTCGCGTTCACGTACTGCTGCTTTTATCTCGGCCCCTCGGCGCCTACTCCACGGCGCCTACTCCACATACCGCACGATGGCGATGCGCCACGCGCGTTCTTCGTGATGCTCCTCCTGGTACCAGAGCACCAGTTCTTCCGCGCCGTTCTGGTCCAGGTCGGTGATCAGCACCTGCTCCGGCTTGGAGGGCAGCACCACTCCCGCACTCACCAGGGGCTTGTGTTTCAGATCGGCTGGCCCTTCCCGGGTCAGGAAGACCGTCAAGCGGTCCGCTTGGGGATTGAGCAGGTAATCCCGCACCCCGTCTCCGTTGAGGTCGGCGGATAGAAACATCGGCCGCCGCCCCTTTTCCCTCAGCTTGCGAAACGTGAAGTCCGCTTCGGTGGATGGGGTTGCCGCGAGCGCTCCTTCGCTCCAGGGGAGAATCTTGATATTCAGTTCCACCTGCTGACTGGCCAGGGCCTTCATCACGCTGCCAAAGCTGACCTCCGTGGTTGCCAGCAGCAGGGCCTGGGGGGGGCGGCCATCCGTGCGGGAAATCACCACCTCGGCGAACGAACCCGCGTCGGTGCGGAAGGA
>CAZOXD010000187.1:0-10207 GCA_964583525.1 uncultured Pseudomonadota bacterium | reverse complement strand
CGCCTGTCCGGCCTGGGGGGGGGGGGAGGCAGGAACATGGCGCCCGCCCTCCCACGGGCGGGGACGCCCGCGCCACTATTTTTTCCCGGGTTTGATGAATCCCTGAAAAATCTTGAGCATGCGGCTCCCCTGAGGACCGATCGCCTCATACAGTGGCCCACGGTGGCACTCGGTGGCGAAACGCGGCCCTGCAGGTCAGAAATCCTGACGCCTCTGCGATCGAAAGAAAATAACAAACCCCGCAAAAAGTGGTACGTTTTCGATTTTTCGCCGTTCAATCAGAAATACCCGGAATGTAGTCTCCCAGTACTTCCGCATCGCTATTTCCTACGAAAATTTGGGAAATTCGCACGAAACCCCCACACTGGAAGGGATGGAAGAGATTGGGAAGTTTACTTCATGGATGAAGAATAACCGGATTCGGATTGATATGAGCGAAAATGTTCGCCAATTGCTGATTCTTGCCGGCCAGGGAGGATTGCCGGCCTGGAATCTCGATCGGCTGGAAGGCTGGACATCCTATATTGCCAGGGACGAATCGGAAGCCCGGCGCTTCTTCGCATTACACCCCGCCATCGAAGTCGTGATCACTCCGGCGGAAAATCCGGGCGAACAATTCCGTGCCTATTGCGCACGCCACCACCCGCACTCCGCCCAGGTGGTGTACACGGACAGGGAGCATCCTCCGTGCGCGCCCATTCCCGGAGAAAAAGACCCCATTCCCGAGGGAAAAGACCAGGGGCTTTTCCGGGTCGTGGAAAATGCCACACTGGATGATTTGCGGTTCACGCTGAAAATCGCCATCCGGCACGATGAGAAACCCGGGGAGTACCGGCGCACCGCTTCCCCTGGAGGGGCGGATTTCCTTCCCGAATCGGGGAGTGTGCTGCCGGATGCAATCCGCTTCAGGGACGATTGGGTGAAAATCGTCGCCCATGACGTCCGTTCTCCCCTGAGCATCATCATCAGCTACGCCTCCATGTTGCTCAAGCATGGATACGAGATGGGGGATGAAGCCCGGATGATCGTGGAAAGGATCCACAGCACAGGATATTGGGCCATCGAGTTGATCGACAACGTGCTGGATCTCGCTTTATTGGACGGGGGGATGATGGCGCTCAATCCGGAATCCACCACCATCTCCGCCATTCTCTCCAACATATGCCAAACCATGCAGGGCCTGGGCGATGAAAGCGGAATCGAATTGGTATGGGAAGCGCCCAGGAACGAACAATCCTACCGATTGGACCGCATTAAAATCGAGCAGGTGCTGCAAAATCTGGTTTCCAATGGAATTAAGTTTTCCAGCAAGGGGTCGCAGGTACGTCTTTTTGCCGAACCCGAGCAGGGGAAGATTCTGTTCAAGGTGCAGGATACCGGATGTGGAATGACTCAAGATGAAGCGGCGCAGGTCTTTCGAAAATTTTCCTCCCCGGGTTCCGGAAACCGCTTTGGACGGGGGTTGGGTCTGGCCATCGCAAAATCCATCGTGGAACTCCACGGAGGGGAACTATTCGTGGATTCCGAATCGGGGAAAGGCAGCGTGTTTTATTTCACGGTAACCCCCCAGGACCCCCCCCACCGGGCTTCCACCAAAGATCCCCTGCCATCCGGAAAAGATTGACGGCCGTCATGGAAGGACTCCGAATTGCATTTTACCGGGTGATGGATCCGTTTGCGGTCGATCACTTTGAAATCAATTCCAGGATCGGGTTTTCTACCCTGCCGCCGGCCGTTGGCCTGGGATACGGCGATCCGAATTGCTTTTCTCTTTGAACGATATTATTTAGACTCTTGAATTTGTTGTAAAAAAGAGGGGGGAATAAACCCTGAGGAGCCGGATGTCCGACCTCGTTACCATACTGCTTTGCGCGATCGCGCTCCTTATCACTTTTTACGCCCTGAACCGGGTGACGGAAGCGCATTTCGTGCAAAGCCTCGAGCTGATGACCCGGCGCCTCGGCATCACCTCGGATATCGCCGGGGCTTCGTTGATGGCGATGGGTTCCAGCGCTCCCGAGCTGTTTACCTCCCTGTTGGCATTGGTGAAGGGTGTGGAATTCGCCTCCCTGGGCGTCGGCACCATCGTGGGTTCGGCATTGTTCAATATCCTGGTCATCGTGGGCGGCACGGCCCTGCTGGGCAGCGCGGCATTGAACTGGCAGCCGGCGGTGCGGGATCTGCTGTTTTATTTCATCAGTCTCCTGTTGCTCTACTGGGTACTCTACGACGGAGAAATCTCGCTCGCCGAATCCATGGTGTTTGTCGGATTTTATGCCATCTACCTGGTAGCGCTTCCCCTGTGGCGGCGTGTCTTCCCCTACGAGGATCAGATGGACCACAGCGCCGCGGTGATTATGGAGAGGGAGGAAGAAGGTCCCATGGCCTGGTATTGGTGGTGGACCATTCCCATCGACTGGACGTTCGACTTCATCATGCCAGACCTGGATAAGCGTCCCAACCGGTACCTGCTGGTTTTCCTGCTCTCCATCGGGGCCATCTGCCTGTTGAGCTGGGTGCTGGTGGAAGCGGGTGTGATCCTGGCCCTTATCCTCGGCGTACCGAAGGCCATCATCGGCCTGACCGTACTCGCCGTGGGCACCTCCGTCCCCGACCTGCTCAGTTCGCTGATCGTGGCCCGGCAGGGGAAAGGGGACATGGCATTGAGCAACGCCATCGGAAGCAATATTTTCGATATCCTGGTGGGGCTGGGAATCGTCTGGATGATCATGATCCTCTTCAGAGGCGAGCCCATTCAGGGAATCGCCAAGGAGGACCTGGATTTTTCCATCACGCTCCTCCTCGGTTCCGTGGGCTTTCTCTTCATGATGCTGCTTGCCCTGCGCTGGAAAATCGGCCCCCGTTCCGGATTTGTGTTGGTGAGCGCCTACGGATTGTACCTGACAGCCATAGTAACGGGTATCATTTAAGCCCCTTCCTCCCCCTGCATTCTATCCTGCGGTTCCCCCGTATTCCGGCTGCGGTTTCCGCCCTATTCCGGCTGCGGTTTCCACCCTATTCCGGCTGCGGTTTCCGCCCTATTCCGGCTGCGGTTTCCACCCTATTCCGGCTGCGGTTTCCGCAGTGCACAGGGCCTAGATGGGCATTCCCAGAAATGCCGTGTGGATGTCTTCCGCCAACAACTCCGGTTCTTCCAGCGCCGCAAAGTGCCCACCGCGAGGCATATCGCTCCATTTCACCAGGTTGTAGGCCCGTTCCACCCAGGATCGTGGTGGATTGAGGATTTCCCGGGGGAAGTTTGAGAAGGCGGTGGGGGTTTCCACTCTCTGATTGGGAGGAAGGGAAGGTTCCGCTTTCCGGTATTCATAGTACAACCGCATGGAGGAGGTGATGCTTCCGGTTACCCAATAGAGCATCAGGTTGGTGATGATCTCGTCCTGGGTGAAGCTGTTTTCCAAAACTCCGCCGCAATCGCTCCAGGCTCTGAATTTTTCCAACAACCAGGCGGCGAGTCCGGCCGGGGAATCGTTCAATCCCACCCCCAGGGTTTGGGGACGGGTGCCCTGAATCGCCTGATAGGCGAATTCCTCCCTGCGCTTCTCTTTGGCCCGGGCCAGAAAGGACATTTCCTCATCGGAAAGGGGGGGAGAATCCTCACCGATGTAGGGCTTCAGCCCGGCCATGTTCAGATGAAGCCCGGCCACTTCCTCCGGGTAATCGAAGGCGATCCAGGATCCAATCACGCTTCCCCAGTCGCCACCCTGTACATAGTACCGGGAATATCCCAACTCCTCCCGCATCAAAGCGGCGATCCATTTTCCCAATTGCCGGGGCGAGGCTCCCGGCTCCTTCGGGGCAGGCGAAAATCCATAGCCCGGGAGCGAGGGCACCACCAGATGAAACGATTCCCTGCCATCCCCTCCATCGAGTTGGGGATGATTCAACAGGGGAATCAACTTGTGAAATTCGTAGATGGAACCGGGCCAGCCATGCAGCAGGAGGAGGGGTTTGGACCTGGGGTTGGATGCGCGGATGTGAATGAAATGCAGGGGCTGCCCCCCAGCGTTCCCCATGAACTGGTCGAAGCGATTCAATTGGTCTTCCTGCTCCCGCCAGTCGTAACCGTTCCCCCAATACTCCATCAGCCCGCGCAGGTAATCCGGTTCGGTTCCCTGCTCCCATCCATACGCGGAAATTCCCTCTGGAATGCGGGCTTTGGCAATCCGCTCCCACAGGTCGAGGAGCACATCTTCTCCGATCATGATACGAAAAGGCTCGATCATATGTTTTCCTTCCCGATCTTGGTGTAAGCAACCATGGACGACCCACTTGCGGAACAGGCGATCGGAACGGGAACCGCCCTATCCAACTCCTTTTTCGGCATCGCTTTCCTCCAGATCGCGAAGCACATCCCCCAACATCCAAAAAGACCCGGTAATAACGGCGGGTTCCCGCGGCCTGGAAGCCAATATGAGCAATCCCTCGTGCGTATTGGCAATGGTTTCGATGGGTATGGTTTCGATGGGCATGGCTTCGCTGGCTGTGGCTTCGATGGCGCTGGCCGGATTCGTTTCGGGCCGCAGTTCCCCGATGAAACTTTCCAGCACGCCCGCTTCCGGCGCGCGCGGTGTTTGGGGGGCCAGCACCAGAACCCGGGATGCGCCGCCCAGGAGCCTCCCCAACGGCGCACGCAACGGGGGCACCAGCTTATCCTTCTGCAGCGAGATCATCAGGGCATAGCGGTCGATCTCCCACACTTGCAACTGGGAGCAAAGGGCCTCCAGGGCCCCCGGATTGTGCCCGCCGTCCAATACGGCGAATTCCAGGGGCGCGCCTGAATATCCGGCCGGTCTGACCATGCGGCGCACTTCCAGCCGGCCCGGCAGCGTGGTTTCCAGCGCGGTGCGCAACCGTCCGGAGCGTTGCGCGCCTTCCGTTCCACCCAGCAACCGTTCCGCCGCCACCAGTGCCGTCGCGGCGCAGTCCAGTTTGGGCCGGGTGATGGACCATGCCCCTCCGGGGGGGGTGATAGCGAAGGAGGCGCCATCGGGCCAACGCGTGATCAAGGGGACTGCCTCGCCCGGCGCATGCTCCAGCACCAACTCGGAGGCATGGAAAACCGGGCTTTGTTGCGCAGAGAGGCGCTCGTGCAGCCAGGTTCCCAACCCTTCCGGTTGATCCGCCACCACGGCGGGTCCGCCCGTGGGGACGATCCCCAGTTTTTCGGCGGCGATTTCCTCGATGGTATTGCCCAGCACGTGCAGATGATCCAACCCGATGCGGGTCAACACGCTCAGTTCCTTGGGTGTGATATTGGTGGCGTCGGAGGCTCCCCCCAGTCCGGTTTCCAGCACGGCCCACTCCACGTTCGCTTCCCGGAAGGCATCCAGGGCAATCAGGGTCAGCAGATCGAAATAGGAAAAATGGATCGCATCGCGGCGCCGGTCGGCCAGATCGAGCACCCGGTGCCCGCTCACCGCAAAGGACCCTTCCCCAATCCACTGGTTGCCGATGGAAATCCTTTCCCGGATATCGGTGACGTGAGGCGATGCGTACAGCCCCACGCTCCGCCCCGCCCCGGCCAGGAGGCGGGAGATCATGGCGGAAGTGAGGCCCTTGCCATTGGTTCCGGCGACGTGCACCACCCGGTACTCCCTTTCCGGGTGCCCCAGCTCCCCCGCCAGCATCCGCACGCCCGCCAGTTTTTCCGGTCCGCGGCTTTTGGGAACCGGCTCCAATCGCTCATAGGTCCCCAGCCGATTCAGGAATGCAGGATAATCCTCGCGAATACGGCTCATGGGAGATTTCATGGCAGAGAGGAAGGAAGGACGCCTGGTATTCAGAGCCTTCCCGGATCATTATAAATAATGTATGCAGGAATGTAATCCATCATGGAGGTTGGGATTCTAAGCATGGGAAAAACTCCCGGGAAAAACGATGCGGGCCTCTTGAAATTCACCCAGGCCGGGTGGCTTCAGCGATATATCGACTTCCGTATCGAACATCCACTCCCCGGCGTGCTCCCTTCCCTCGATGTGAAAATGCTGACGGATACCGGCGTGCATCACCGTTTGGACGAGGCGGTCTATACCTTCCTGCAGCCCACCGGTTTATTGTACGGCTTTCCGGTCGAGACGCCGTTTTCCAGCGGGAATTATCCCGGACGGCAATTTCCCGCGGATGGAAACGGCGTTCATTTCACCTTCCTGGAATCCCTGTTCGCCTGTCTGGTGGCCGACAGGCACTTCCTCCTGGACAATCTTTCCGACGAGAAAAACCATTTCCTCCCCGCTTTGGATTTGGCGCACACGTACTTCACGCAAACCGGTGGGGAGGATCCCGGCGCCGGGTTGATCGATTCCCTTTCTCAATGGATCGGCAAAGGGGCCAAACCCTTTGCCAATTTCGAAAAAGAGATCCTGCACCGGCTCGATCACAAGAACGAGCATTTGAATCTGACTGGATTTTACTACAACAGCTTCCTCTTTCTCGACATCTACTACTGCATGCTCTGGCAACGGGAATCCCTGATGGGCATGGAAAACCCTCAGGAGGTGCTCGCGAAGCTGGCCGCCGGGCAGGCGGAATTGAGGTATATGTTGATCCGCCTGATGATTTCCTCTGCCGCATCGAGCGGGGAGATCATTCCCTCGGAAAAGCGCCTCATCGAATGGTTCCTCAAATCCTCACGGCTTCCCCGCGCCCAGAAATCCCAGCTTCGCTCGCACCTGAAGAAGGGATTGACGATCGACCAGATCGAATTCTCCCCCCAGCCCTGGATCGTGCGCAGGTTTCTGCTGGAATCGGTGATGATGACCATGCTCATCGACCATGACTTGAGCAGTGGCGAGGAACGGTTTCTACATGAAGCGGTGGAAAAACTGGAGTTGTGGGAGGGTGAATTGAACCAGAGCCTGATGGCTCTCGAAATCTTCATTCTCAATCAGGAAGAGCACCTGCAGATCTTTCAGGACAGATCCTTCGTGTTGAATGTGGGGAAAAATCTTTCCGGGCAGGTTACGGCCGTCCTGAAAAAGAACCTGCATGGGATTATCAATGAAATCAAGGAAACCCATGAGTTGTACCACCTGCTGGTGAAGTCGTCCCAAACCCCGTTGACCAGTGAGGAAAAAGACAAGGTGAGGGCGCAACTGCTCGATATCCTCCGCACGATCCCCGCGCTGGCGCTCTTCGCCCTGCCGGGAGGGGGGATCATTCTGCCCATCCTGATCAAATTGCTGCCGTTCAACGTCCTTCCCAGTTCGTTCGACAATTGAAAGGGTACGGGTTTACCGCATTGCAACCATTGACGCGATCACGGTCCGTTTCACGGCCCTGGCCTCAAGCTCCGTGGAGGGGGCGGCAATCATGACCGATTCACCGCTTTCGGATCTGAGATTTTTCCGATTTCCGGACCTCACCACGGATGTCGTGCGCAACATCGTCCTGCTGGTGATTCTGCTCGGGCTGACGGTCTTCTTCACTATCCTCATTCAACGCAAAGTCGCCAGCCTGAGCCGGAAGCGCTCGCGCCGGCGCACCTTCGACCATTTCACCAGCGGCCATCGCATGGACAGGCCCCTGCGGGAGTTGATTTCCCGGATGGTGGCGGACGCGGGGAAGAAGGATGAATTCGAACTGATCAACGACTCCCTCGCCTATGAATCGGCCGTGGCGGAACTCGTGGAAACCTCGGATGAAGAGGAATTGATCCGCCTCGGCAATCTGCGCCGAACTCTGCATCTCAACGTGATGAATCCGGAAGTGGAATTGGTCTGCACCCGGCAACTGCTGCAGGATCTCCCCGTACGGCTGCTATCCACCATGGAGGATGGAAAACTGGACCTCTATTGCGGATTGCTGGCGGTGAGCGAAGATTCCCTTTTGATCGACCTGCCCTACGAGGAGGCAATCTTCACCCTCCTGAGACAGAACCCCGGCGTATTTCTCCTCTTCTGGCGGGAAGGGGAAGGGGAAACGGTTTTCCGAATCA
This sequence comes from uncultured Pseudomonadota bacterium, assembly GCA_964583525.1. Lineage (GTDB taxonomy): Bacteria > SAR324 > SAR324 > SAR324 > JACQKK01 > CAZOXD01. The sequence goes on along the minus strand of CAZOXD010000187.1, from coordinate 2,253 downwards.
ATCTGGACCTGGATGAGGAGGGCGCCTTTCCGGTGATTTCGGCGCGTCACGTATTTGTCGATGAGGAGCTGGCCAATCGCTCCTCCTTCCGGTTGTCGGTGGATCAACCGGTCACCTACCGGTTCATGAAACGAAAGGACCTCTTCCGCCGCGTGGAAAAACCACGCACGATCGAGTCCGCCTGGGAGTTGGAGGGACGGCTGGTGGACCTGGGATATGGCGGGGCCTCCCTGTTGACCTACCAGCCCCTGGAAGAGCATGGGCTGGCCCAGGTCGCCGTCAAGCTGCAGGGCCAAACCATGCGCTTGATGCTCGAAGTGCTTTCCCAATCGCCACAGGGACCCGGACAATTTCTGACCCACGGTCAGTTCCGCGGAATGGACGAGGATACCCGCATCCGCCTCAACCGCATTCTCTCCCGGGAGCAAATCAAGCGCCTGCGCGGAAAAGAGCAATTGCACTTCAAACCGGGAGCGTGATCCGATCCGGGCCCGGGCTGCTCCAGAGCACCCGATGCGGCGGCGGCCGGATCCTGCCGGCATTGCCCCGCCGCCGCACGGCTGTTATAGGTGAGCGGCAGGGTGGGGAATAAAAGGGGCGCTGCAATGCAATATTCAGCAATTCACAATCCAGGAAATGAACGATGACGGCTACGGGATTCGGCGTATACGACATGCTGGTGCGCAATGCCTCACTGTATCCGGAGCGTCCGGCAATCATATCGGGTGGTACCCGGTATTCCTTCCGTGATTTGCTGGCCCGGGTGGATTCCCTGGCCGCCGGTCTGGCCGTGAAAGGAATCGCCAAGGGAGACCGCATCTGCATCCTCGCCCAGAACAACGCCGGTTATGTGGAACTCTACGGCGCCTGCGCCCGGCTGGGCGCCATCGCCTACCCCATCAATTGGCGTCTCACCAGTGAGGAGATTGGCCGGGTGTTGGAACGCGCCCAGCCCGCCATGATGGTGGTGGATGAATTCTCCTTGGAGCTAATCGGGGACTGGCCCGCCACCCGCAAGGAAATCCCCCACTGGATTCAGATGGGTGGCGCCTTGGGCGAGGGCCTGTCGGACTTCGGCGCGCTCCATGTAGCGGACGGCGCCCCGCCCCCAGTATTAAATCCGGCGGAAATTGCCGGGGAGGACCCCTTCTGCGTGATATCCACCGCCGCCGTGGACATCATACCCCGGGGGGCCGTGCTCACCCACGGCAATATCATGGTCTCCAACCTGACGGCGCAGGCCATGCTGGGAGTAAACGAGGACGACGTCAATATAGTGGCCCTGCCGCTGTTCCATATCGCGGCATTGGGAATGGCCTTCTCCGTCATGCACGCCGGCGGGTGCAATGTCATCATGACCCGGTTCGACCCGGCGGAGGCGGTGCGGCTGATCGACGAACACCGCGGCACGCATATATCCGACTTTCCGCCCGTGCTGGCCCACCTGCTCGACGCCGCCGCCGAAGCCGGCAGCAAGCTGGAAACCCTGCGCATGGTGAGCGGCCTGGACAGCCCGGAAACCATCGCCCGCCTTCACGAATCCACGGGTGCGCGATTCTGGACGGGATTCGGGCAGTCGGAAACGTCCGGGTTCATCACATTGCAACCCTTCGAGGAACGTCCCGGCGCCGCCGGGCGGCCCGTCCCGCTGGCCAGGATAATACTTGTGGACGATTACGATCGGGAAGTGCCGGTGGAAACCCCCGGAGAAATCCTGGTGCGGGGACCGCTGGTCTTCGCCGGATACTACGGCCAGCCCGAGGTGAACGAGGTCAACTTCCGGGGAGGGTGGCACCATACCGGCGACGTGGGGCGCTTCGACAAGGACGGCTACCTGCATTATGTCCGGCGCAAACCGGAAAAGGATCTCATCAAACCCGGGGGGGAGAACGTCTATCCCGCGGAGGTGGAAGCGGCCATCATGGAGATGGGGGGCATCGATGCGGCCTGCGTGTTCGGCGTTCCCGACCCGGAGTGGGGCGAGGCCATCCGGGCCGTGGTTCAGGTACCTTCCGGTCACGGACTGGAGGCGCAACAGGTGATCGATTTCGTCGGTGGGAAAATCGCCCGCTTCAAGCGCCCCAAATCCGTCTTCTTCAGCGAAGCCCTCCCCCGCACGGAGGATGGGGAGGTGGACCGCGGCGCCGTCAAGGAGAAATGGGGCTGACCTCCCTGCTGCCTTTTTCCACATGCTGGACACAGACGGCATCTGCGCCGTATTATCCCCTGGACGACCTTCCGGCAATAAATTAT
>CAZOXD010000186.1:7085-10214 GCA_964583525.1 uncultured Pseudomonadota bacterium | reverse complement strand
CAGGACCACGAACTGACTAATACACTGATTTCGCTGATTGAACGGTGAGAGACACCTCACTCCAGCCTCCATTTCCAACCAATATTGCTGTGGCAATGGAATAGGCATTTATATGGAAACCTTCGCTTTACACCCGTCGGGGGGGCCGCTGTTCATTTAACTACCGGGGGAAGACTTTCCCCCGCATGCTGTTCTTTTTGCTCTTGCTGTTGCAGTTATTGCATTAATCACAGGGTTTTTAGGGATTCTTGAACAGTTGGATATTGCGCCGGACGTTGGAGGCCGATGTGGAATTGAGGGCGATCTCGGCCAGTTGCTCCATCTCCTGCAACGTATATTGCGCGAAGCGGTCCTTCATGATGGGGATCAGGGGGGAGTTCATGCTCAATTCACGCAGGCCCAGCCCCACCATCACCAGGCACCCTTCCGGATCGGAAGCCAACTCCCCGGTCAGTTCCACCGGCTTCCCTGCCTTGCCCGCGGCATCCACCACCCGCTTGATCAGCATCAGCACGGCGGGCTCCAGGGGGTCGAACAGGTGGCTGACGTGTGGATTGTTGCGGTCCACCGCCAAGCAGTACTGGGTCAGGTCGTTGCTCCCGATGGAGGCGAAGTCCAAATCCGCCAGGAACAATTCGCAGGTCAGCACGGTGGAGGGCACCTCGAACACCATCCCCACCATTACCGGTGGGGCTTCCCTGCCGTGCTTTCGCTGATAGGCGTCGCGGCAGTTCTGGTAGATGCGCATTACCTGCTGCAATTCCACGAACACGCTGATCATGGGAAAGGCGATTCGCAAATCGCCCAAATGAGCCACTTCCAGCGTGGCGGTGATCTGGGCTTCCAGCAGATGAAGATGCTGGAGTTGGTAGCGGATCGACCGGGCGCCCAGGGAGGGATTGTCCTCGGGCGGAAAATCCATGTAGGCGGGCGGGCGCTCTCCCCCCAGGTCCAGGGTTCGCACGACCACGGGCTCCCCGGCGGCAGCCTCCACGACCCGGGTATAGTTTTCCACCAGTTCCTCGATGCTGGGCGGCGTGGTGCGCATCAGGTAAAGCGCCTCGGTGCGGTACAACCCGATGCCCTGGCTGGCGAATTCGGAATAATCCGCCAAGTCGTGGGGCAGGGACACGTTGGCGCGCAGGGAGATATCCTGGCCGTCCTTCGTGCGGCAGGGCACGTCCTTCAGGTCCGCCAGGTGGGTCAGGTACTCCAACCGGGATTGCTGGTGGCGTTCGTACTCGTGGGTAAGCCCCTCGCCCGGATTGACGAATACGGATCCGGTTTGGCCATCCACCATGATCTCTTCCCCTTCCCGCAGCAGCGCCATTACGTTCTCGATCCCGCTTACCGCGGGGATGCGCAGGCTGCGGGCGAGAATCGCCGCGTGGGACACGTGCCCCCCCGTTTGGGTGACGATTCCCTTGATGCGTTCGGGGTCCATGCGCACGGTATCGCTGGGCAGCAGCATATCGGCAACCACGATCCCCGAATGTTCCAGGGGGTCCCGGGAGCCTCCGCCCTCGCCCAGATGGTGCATTAGCCGCAGCCCCACATCCTCCAGGTCCGCCGCGCGTTCCTTGAGATAGGGATCGCCGATGGCGGTAAAGGCTTTCAGGTAGTCCCTCACTACGTGGCTGACGGCCCAGGTGGCGGATGCACCCTGGCGGATATGGGAATGAATCTTCTCCAGAAAGGTGCGGTCCTCCAAAAACAGCAGGTGGGAATGGAAAATCGCGGCCTCCTGCTCGTTCACACGCTGGCTGACCTCCGATATCAGGGAGATGATCTCCTGCTCCGATTCCTCGATGGCTTTTTTCAGCGCCGCCCATTCCTCTTCGGCGGAGCGCAGGGCCTCATACTCCGGCTCCTCCAGGCGATTCCTGGAGAAGATCACCACCGGCCCCTTGGCCAGTCCCGGGGCAATGGGGATGCCCTCGAGTTGGAAGGATTCCCCGGGACGTTCCTGCGGGGAGGATTGCGCCGATTGCTCCTCCAACTGCCCCACCAGCAGGGATTTGGAAATCAATCCCGAAATCTGGGAGGCGATGGTAATGAGGAGATTTTCCTCCTCATGGCTGAAAAGGCGGTCCTCCTTGTTTTGCACGATCAGCACACCGAGATTGTTGCGGAACTCGATCAGCGGCACGCCGAGGAAGGAGGACAGCATTTCCTCGTTAATGGAGGGGAAGAACTTGAAGCGGGGATGATTCTGCACGTCGCGCAGGTTGATGTGATGCTTCTCCTCGAATACATATCCAACCAGGCCCTCGGAGGTGGGCATCTTCACCTTACCCACGGCTTCCTTGCGCAATCCGTGGGTGGCCTTCAGTTCCAGCATTCCGCTGGATTCGTCATGAATGTAGATGGAACAGACATCCACCCGGAGATTTTCCGCGACCAGCGCCACGGTATGGCCCAGGGTTTCGGCGAGGTCCTGGGAGGTGGTAATGATGCGGCTGATATCGATCAGGGTCTTGAGAATGGCGGTTTGCCGCGTGGCCAATTGCTCCAGTCCCTTGTTTTCCGTCCAATTTTCCGACATGGTTCGCCACTCTGTTTCGGTCGATCGCAGGGAGCATGCAGCGATTGCACCCATTGCAACTATTGCATCTATAGCAACGGTGCGCTGTTCACCGGGACGGGCGCATGCGACAGGCCCATATCAGTTCCTCCAGGCGGATTCCTCCTCCAGGGATAATCCGCCTCACCGCTCCAGTTGGTTCCCGGCCCACCGGTGTTGCGCGCGGAAATGACCCTGAAAGAGTCCTGCCGGTGTCCGGGGCCAGGATGGGGGTGATCGTTTCAGTACCGGTTGGGGTATGGGAAGTCTCCGCTAGGATCACTATATCGGCAATCGGGGTGGGGGATCAAACCAAAACAACAACTACCGCCTCACACTGCAAAAGCATTGGAACCGCAGATAAACGCGGATGGACGCGAATGGAACTGCAACTGCGGACCTCACCCCCACCCTGCTACGCAGGGCACCCCCTCTCCAAGGGGAGAGGGGGAACGGCAAACTGCATGGGAACCGCAGATAAATGCGGATGGACGCGGATGGAACTGCAATTGCCACCCCTCCCCTGACCCCTCCCCGCCTGTCCTGAGCCTGTCGAAGGGTGCACG
>CAZOXD010000186.1:4260-6985 GCA_964583525.1 uncultured Pseudomonadota bacterium | reverse complement strand
TGGCCCAAGGGTTTTTATGGCGCGAGGGAACCTTCCATGGCATCATCCCCGATAATGGGAATCATCCTCCGCCCCCCCGCGGAATTCATCCCGGTCCGCAAAAGACTTTACCGGGATAGGAGGGCCGGGCTGGCGGGTGCGTGTTCCGGGATCACGGCCTCGATGAAGGCACAGGCCACCAACCACCGAGACTCCGACCGGCCATGGATGGGATCGCCAAAATCAACTTTACCCGCAACCGGCGCCAGGACCTGGACGGCCTGGTGGAATCGGCCATCCGGCAGCGCATCTTTCCCGGGATGGAACTGCTGGTGGCCCGGGGTGATGAGGTGCTGCTTCACCAAGCCTGGGGCGACCTGGAGGTGGGGCCGGAAAACGCTCCCCTGGCCACGGGCACTCTTTGGGACATCGCTTCCATCACCAAACCCATCGCCACGGCATCGGCCGTGATGATTCTGCTGGAAAAGGGGCGGGTGGGGCTGGAGGACAAAGCGGCCGATTTCTTCCCGGAGTTCGACTCTCCCGAAAAGCGCGGCATCACCCTGCGTCACCTGCTGACCCATACCTCCGGGCTGCCGGACTGGGCGGATCTGTACAGCGAATCGGCCAGCCAGGCGGAGGCGCTGCAACGGCTGGTGAACATCAGCCTCAAGCATCCCACCGGAACGGCCATGCTCTATAGCGACCTGGGCTACCTGCTGGCGGCCGAGGTGGTGCGGCGCATCAGCGGGGAGAGCCTGGCGGAATTCTTTCATCAACAGGTGGCCCATCCGCTGCAACTGACCCGCACCACCTTCAATCCACAGGTGGAGGAGGACGACCCACCCGTCGCCCCCACCCAATACTGTACCTTCCGGCAGCAGTTGCTGCGGGGAGTGGTGCATGACGAGAATGCCTATATATTCGGAGGCGAGGGAGGCAATGCCGGCCTGTTCTCCACGGCGGCCGACCTGCACCGCTATGCCCGGATGATCCTCCACCGGGGCGAGTTGGAGGGGGTGCGCCTGTTCTCGGAGCGCACCGTGGAGTTGATGATCACCAACCACAATTCTCCGCGGCTGCCGCACCGGGGGCTGGGCTGGGACATCAAGGGGGATATCTTCGCCTACGCCTCCTGCGGGGCGTTGATGGCCCAGGGCGCCATCGGGCACACCGGGTTCACCGGCACCTCCCTGTGGATGGAGCCGGACTCCGGATTGACCGTGATCCTGCTCTCCAACCGGGTCAACATTTCCCGTGACCGCAACCAGGCGGAAATGATCCGCTTCCGGCCCCGCCTGCACAACCTGACGGTGTGCCTTTTCCAGGAGTGAGCGGAGAGGCCATTATTACACAGCCGCCCCGTCACACCTTGACCCCATTGACGATCCAGCGCGGGGGGCGGCCTTCCACCAGGTAACGCCGCACGTTGGCGATGGCCCAGGCCACCTCGCGGTCCGTGCATTCGGCGGTGGTGCCCGCCACGTGGGAGGTCAGCACCACGTTTTTGGCGGAGAGGAGCGGATTTTCGTGGGAGATGGGCTCGATGGAAAATGCGTCCACGCCCGCCCCGGCGATGCGGCCCTCGTCGAGGGCATCGGCCAGGGCACCTTCATCGACAATCCCGCCCCGGGCCAGGTTGATCAGGTAGGCGCTGGGCTTCATCAGCCCCAGCAGGTGTGCGCCCACCAGATCCCGGGTGGAGGGATTGAGGGAGACGTTGATGGAAACGAAGTCCGACTCGCGGAAAAGGTCTTCCAGGTCCCGCTGTTGGGCCTGCACCGCCTCCACGATGCGGGTATCGGGCTGCGAACGCCCCGCATAGAGGATCTCCATTCCGAACACCCGCGCCCGCCGCGCCAGTTCGTAACCGGACTTGCCGAAGCCGAGGATGCCCAGGGTCTTGCCCTGCAATTCGTAGGAATCGTCGCAAAACCTGCGCGCCCCCGCCCAGTCCCCGGCGGCGGTGAGGTTGTGGTTCTCCACCAGCCGCCGCGCCAGGGCCAGCATCAGACAGAGCCCGTGCTCCCCCAGGGCGTCCTTGTTGACGTCGGCCAGGTTGCAGACGGGAATCCCCCGCTTCGCCGCGGCTTCGGTATCCACATTGTCGTAGCCAACCCCCATCCGCTGGACGATCTTCACGTTGCCGCAGGCGGCCAGCAGTTGCTCATTAACGGGATCGCGGATTGAGCCGATCAGGGCTTCCACCCCAGCCGCGCGTTCCAGCATGGCATCGGCATAGACACCCTCTTCGGAATACACCTGCACCCAGTCCAGATCAGGCGGAATGCGCTGCTCGTAGTCGGGACGGTTGTTCATCAGAAACGCGACTTTCAAGGGAGATCTCCTCTTCGACAAGGTTTTCGGAACGATGGACCCGGGCGCCCGGAAGCAGGCAGGGAGAACATCCTCCGCCGATTCCGGGAGCCACCCTACCGCAATGAGGGCCGCCGGTCACCATTTCACCCGCTTTCCCGTGGGCAGGGACGCCCGCGCCACGGCCAATGGCAAGGCTACCCCGCCAATGGGCCCGGCAAGGATTTCCTTCCATATTTCCACGATGTATAAGCCACATAGTGCATAAGCCACACAGTGCGCCCGGCTCGATCGACTCCACTCCCCCGCCTCAGGAAGCGCCCGTGAGCAGGAAGTTCTCACCATGATCCCTTCCCCATCCGGGCGCCGGCCATTCCCGGACCTGATCCAGGCCCTCTCCTACCTCGCCGCCTTATTGGCCCTGCTGGCA
>CAZOXD010000186.1:2441-4160 GCA_964583525.1 uncultured Pseudomonadota bacterium | reverse complement strand
CTCGATCCCGTCTGGAGCAGCGCCCATATCACCCGCAATCACGGCTACATGGTCTACGACACCCTGTTCGCCCTGGACGGGAACTACCGCCCCCGCCCGCAGATGGTGGCGTCGCACACCCTCAGCCCCGATGGCCGGGTATATACCTTCACCCTGCGCGCCGGACTGCGCTGGCACGAGGGTGGCACCGTCAGCGCGGAGGATGCCGTGGCCTCCCTGCGCCGCTGGAGCCGCCGGGACGCCATGGGCCGCAGGCTCTTCGCCCGTGTCACGTCCTTGCATGCCTCCAACCGGCGCACCTTCACGCTGACCCTGCGCGAGCCTTACGCCCTGGTGCTGGAAGCCCTGGGCAAGCTTTCCTCCCTCCCCGCCTTCATCATGCCCCGCCGTCTGGCCGAAAGCGGCGCCCTCGCGCCCTTGACCGAAGTCAACGGGTCCGGGCCTTTCCGCTTCGTGGCGGATCGGTTTCGGCCGGGCCTGCGGGCCGTCTACGAGAAGTTCGAGGGCTACCGGCCCCGCCCGGAGCCCGCCGATCTGGCCGCCGGGGGGAAGGTGGCCCGGGTGCAGCGGGTGGAATGGCTGCACTTTTCCAGTCCCCGCGCCGCCCGGTTGGCCCTGGTCACCGGGGAGGTGGATTACTACGAGCGGCCCCCGCGGGAAAGCGTTCCCGATCTGGAGCGCACACCCGGGATCGAAGTAAGGGCCGTCAATCCCCTCGGCGCGCAGGGATGGCTGCGCATCAACCATCTTCACCCGCCCTTCGATCGTCCCAAGGCCCGCCAGGCATTGCTGGGAATCGTGAACCGGGAGGACTTTCTGCGCCTGATCGCGGGTGGTGAGAAATACCGGGGCGCCTGTCCCGGCCGGTTCCGCTGCGGCGAAGCGGGAAATTCTCCTTCCTCATCACCGTCCACGGAGCCCCCGCAGCCGGATCTGGCCCCGGATCTTGATAAGGCCCGCACCCTGCTTGCGGAAGGGGGATACGGAGGGCAGCCTCTGGTGCTGTTGGATCCCACGGACGTGCCCATCCTCCACGAGGCAGCGCTCCTCACGGCCCACCTGCTGCGGGCCATCGGCGCCACGGTGGACGTGCAGACCATGGATTGGGAAACCCTCCGCTCCCGGCGGGAAGACAAGGCCGCTCCGGCTCAGGGCGGATGGCATCTCTTCCCCACCTGGATCAATGGGGAGGACGCCCTCCATTTGGCGGCCAGCGAAGGATTTTCCGCCGGGTGCAGCGCCGGGGGCTGGTATGGCTGGCCCTGCGACAGCGAGTTGGAACGGCTGCGCACCGCCTGGATGCGCGAATCCCGTCCCCGGCGCCGCGCCCGCCTCGGCGTCTTGTGGGATGAACGGGCGGCGCAGGTGGTGCCCTACGTTCCTTACGGGCGCTGGCTTTACCCCACAGCCTACTCCCGGCGCTTGTCCGGAGTCCTCTCCTCCCCCGTGCCTTTTTTCTGGAACATCTCCATGAAATGAGGTCCCCGGGACGCCATGCGCAAGGGGAGGTAACCGTGCCTGGCCATCCGGAATGCGATTCCCGGAATGGGGCAGCGATTATCACGCCGGAAAAAACGCTTGCCAAAGCATACCGGAAATCGCAATCATGAAGAGGGATGGGGATCGGATACTGCCCCAAATCGGAATGCTGCGGATTTTCCTCCATCCTTTGCGCATATGACAGAAATCCGCCTTCCATGGCCGGGTTCAGACCCGCGG
>CAZOXD010000186.1:0-2341 GCA_964583525.1 uncultured Pseudomonadota bacterium | reverse complement strand
GTTCGTGGCAGGGATCATGCGCTGGGTGCCCACGATGTTGATCTGAAGGAGAGCCCTCAGCCGGGAATCAGAAGAGCCCTCAGCCGGGAATCAGAAGAGCCTGAAGTTGCAGGCGTTCCTCGTAGCACTGGGTGGATTTGGCTTGCTCCCCCAGCTGGTAATACAGACCCCCGATGCGGTCCAGCACTCCGATCAGGGCCTCGCGGTCCCCCATCTCCTCCAGCAGTTTCCGGATGCGCAGGTAGCCCTCCAGGGCCAGTTCCGGCTGACCCCGTTGTTCAAAGAGCCGGCAGATTCCGGCGAGGATTCGCCCCCGGGCCTCGGTATCCAGGGAGTCCTCCCCGCATTCCTCCCCCGCCTCCCCGAGCAATGCCAGGGCCCGCGCGCCATCCCCTTGCCGGGCGTGAAATTCCGCCAATCCAAGCAGGGTGGCTCCGGTTTCCCTGGAATCGTTGGCATCCCGGCAGATTTCCAGCGCCTGGCGGTAAAGTTGCAGGCCTTCCCCGCTCTTTTCGGTGCGCACCAGCATGGATGCCAACATTCGCATCACGGAAGCGGCCTGCGCCATGGTTCCGTTTTGCCGGAGAAAGCGCACCTGCCGCTCCAGGTAATCCTTCCCCGAGGCGCCCTGCTCCCCCATTTCCGGCAGCAGCCCGGCCAGTTCCCCGCAGGCCAGGGTCAGGTCGTCCGGAAGCTCCAGGTGCTGGGCCAGTTCCGTGGCTGAATAGAGGAGCTGCAGCGCGGGCTCCCGCCGCCCCAGCATCCTGTAGCAGCGGGAGAGCAAGCGGTAGGTCTCGCCCAGCACGCTCCATCCCGGGCTTTCTCCCAGCAGTTCCAGCGCGCGCTCCAGGATGGGACGGGCCTTTTCCGCCTGCCGGACCCGCAGGAGGGGGAAGGCCAGCCGGTTCAGGGCCCGGGCCTGAAGCATGGCATCGCCCCGCTGCTCCCCCGCGGCCAACAGGCAGGTATGGAGCATCACCGACAGGTCGGACAACTCTTCCACCGAGTCCAGCGTTTCCGAATCGGGCATGATGGCCTCCAGGCCCTGCCAATCCTCCTCCGCCGTCAGCCACAACGCCAATTCGGCCAGGTTGGCCCGTTCCACCCCCAGCCGTTGGAATCGCTCCACCCGCCCTGGAGGATGATGCCCGCAGGTCCCTTCGCACCAGGCCAGCAACGGGGGCGCAGCCAGCGGCCGGCTGTCCGCATGGGTTTCCGTTCGGCCGCCCGCATCCCTCTCGCAGAGCACCTCCCCGAATTCGGAATTCATTTCCCGGTATGCCCGCACCAGCAACGGCCGCATCCTGGCCAGGGCGTTCCGGGTCAACACCCGCCCGGCGACGGCGCCGTGCAGGCGCGGATGAAGGGACAGGTAGCGGCCCCCGCCATGGGATTCCACCCAGCCCAGGGCGCGTAATTCGGTAATGGAGGTCTCCAGGGCATCTTCTTCCAGGCCCGCTCCCGCCGCCGCGATTTCCCGATGAACCAGGGACGGAAACAGCGCCAGGGGGTGCAGCAACAACAACGCGCCCCTGGAAAGTCCACCCAGGGAGAGCGCCACCAGGGCGGTGGCGGAAATCGCGGTGACGGGAACTGCCGGGGCTTCCTGGACATCCTCCCCGGGATCGTCCGCCTGCTCCGGATCACGGTTTTCCCCCTGGGCCCCCTCCAGCAACACCGCACGCAGATCGGGGAAAGCCGGTAGCCGCCGCACCCGGCTCAACAGGAATCCAGCCTGCGGATCGTTCCGGCACAGCGTCAGCAAGGCTCCCGAGGGGTCCAGGGATGCCAGGCGGGCCGGAAAATCCTCCCCGCACAATTGTTCCAGCGCTTCCACCGGCAGCGGGCCCAGTTCCACCCGGGCTCCTGGGGCCAGCGGGGGGAGTGCGCGGCTCACGGCCAGCACCCGGCTGTTGCGGGGTATCTCCTGGAGGACGTCCAGCAAATCCTCGTATCCGGGAAAACGGTCCAGGCGGTCCAGAATCAACAAGCGGGGCGAGCCATCCCCGCAGTGGCGCAGAATGGCTTCCTTCCACCCGGAGAGCGCGCCGTTTCCCGCTCCCGGCGCCAGCAGGTGCCGGGTCAGGGCGGCGAAGAGGGGCTGGCCGGGGTGCTCGTCCACGGGCTCCACTCCCTCCACCGGAATCAGGTTCCCCTCATCGGGAAGAAGCGCCCGGTCCGGGAGATAGAGTACCTGGGCGAACCGCCGTTGCAGACGGCGCGCCATTTCCAGGGCCAGCATGGATTTCCCGCTTCCCGCGGGGCCGCTCAGGAAGACCAGGGGAGATGGAAGAGCCGAATCCGGTTGCAGCAATTCTCCCAACTTCCGCCAGATCGGAAG
>CAZOXD010000185.1:0-10241 GCA_964583525.1 uncultured Pseudomonadota bacterium | reverse complement strand
ATCGTCATGAGTGCAGTCAATTCAACCCACGCGGACTTCTGCCACGATAAACTAGGAGACTATGACACTAGGAGACCATGGCCGGATCCGGGTTGGCTCCCTTTACCATGGCCCGCACTTCATCGCCGTCGATGGTTTCCCGCTCGATTAAATTTTCGGCCAGCCGGGTCAGGAGATCCTTGTGGGCCTTGAGCAGTTTCAGAGAGCGTTTGTAACAATTGGAGAGGATTCCCTTGACGGCCCGGTCGATCTTCTTGGCGGTTTTCTGGCTGTAGCGGTTGTGTTGAAGCAGGTCACGGCCCAGGAAGACCTGCCCCTTTCCATCGGAAAGGGATACGGGGCCCATTTCCTCGCTCAACCCCCACTGGACGACCATCCGCCGGGCGATGTCGGTGGCCCGCTGGATATCGTTGGAGGCGCCGGTGGTGAACTCGTTGAAGGTGATCTGCTCCGCGGCCCGCCCTCCGAGCATCATGGAAATCTGTCCCAACAGCTGATTGCGGGTATAGCTGTGGCGGTCCTCTTCGGGAAGGATGGCCGTCAATCCCAGGGACTGGCCGCGGGGAATGATGGTCACCTTGTGCACAGGGTCCACCTCGTCGATCAATTCCGCCACCAGGGCATGCCCGGCCTCGTGGTAGGCGGTGACCCGCTTTTCCTCCTCCACGATCAGCATGCTGCGGCGTTCCGAGCCCATCATCACCCTGTCCTTGGCATATTCGAAATCCTCCTGGTCGACGGAGGACTTGTTCTGGCGGGCGGCCCACAGGGCGGCCTCGTTGACCAGATTGGCCAGATCCGCACCGGCAAAACCGGGGGAGCCGCGGGCGATGATGGAAAGGTCCACGCCGGAAGCGAGAACGACGGTGGCGGTGTGTACCTTGAGGATGGCTTCGCGGCCCCGGATATCCGGGAGCGGCACTATCACGTGACGGTCGAAGCGGCCCGGGCGCAGCAGAGCCGGGTCCAACACGTCCGGCCGGTTGGTGGCGGCGATCAGGATCACCCCCAGGTTGGGTTCGAATCCGTCCATCTCCACCAGCAACTGGTTGAGCGTCTGTTCCCGCTCGTCGTGACCGCCACCCAGCCCGGTGCCCCGGTGCCGCCCCACGGCGTCGATTTCATCGATGAAGATGATGCAGGGCGCGTTCTTCTTGCCCTGCTCGAACAAATCCCGCACGCGGCTGGCGCCTACCCCGACGAACATTTCCACGAAGTCCGATCCGCTGATGGAAAAGAAGGGCACGCCCGCCTCCCCGGCGATGGCCTTCGCGAGCAGGGTCTTGCCCGTGCCGGGAGCACCCATCAACAGCACCCCATGGGGAATCTCCCCGCCGAGCCGCTCGAACTTCTGCGGATCGCGCAGGAACTCCACGATTTCCTTGAGTTCCTCCTTGGATTCCTCGATGCCGGCCACATCCTGGAAGGTGATGGGATTATTCTTGGTGTCCATCTGGCGGCTGCGGATCTTGCCGAAGGAGAGAGCCCGGTTGCCGCCCCCCTGTACCTGGCGCATGAAGAACAACCACACCCCGATGATCAGCAGCATCGGGAACCAGCTTTGCAGGATGGAAAGGAAGATGCCGCCCTTGGTGGACGATTCGGAGCGCACCACGACGCCCTGTTGAATCAATTCCTGCACCAGGCCGGGATAGTCCGGCAGGTAGGTTTTGAACTGGGTGCGGTCATCGAAAAGCCCGGTCACCTCGTTCCCTCGCAGGGTAACCTCCACAACCTTTTGCGCTTTCACCTCTTCCATGAAGGCGGTGAAGGAAATTTGAGATGAGTTTTGGCTGGAGGTATTCACCATTTGGAACAGGACGAACAATACCATCCCAATGATGGCCCAAATCGCGATGTTTTTGTAAAGATTGTTCAAAAAAAGGCTCCCATACGGGGTAGTTACCGGAAAACACCTCAGGAAAAATTACCGGAAAAATTACCGGAAAAATTCACCGGATATTGGAACGCCGGGTCCGTGAGTATCCGGGGGTATCCGGCCAGCCAAATGACTGCCTTGGTTCATGTCCGTAACGGCGGCGCGATTGCCGGCCTGCAGCGGGAGGAAATTCCGGCGGTGGAACACCTGATGCGCCCACGCACAAGCTTGTGCGAGGGCTGTGGAACACCATGTGGGAACACTACTCCCCCATGCAGGGCAACACCGTGCACGGAAAACCGCTGCGACACTCCATTTATGGATGAATTATAACCCATTCGGGTGCGACTGCAAAATTTTCTTGCGCCCGCGCCGGTCCGTATCCTCCCAGCCGGAAATTGCCCCGGGATTTCCCTTCACCCTCCCGAACCGGGGAGCGGATGCCCCGCTGCATGAGCTGCTGGGCGCACCGCCGGATGCTAGGCTGGATGAGCCGCTGGACGCACCACAAGGCGCAGGGGAGGATTCTTCCGCGCATCTCCGGATTCCGCAGGTTCCCAGTGCCCCCGGGCGGCAAAGCGGGGGTACACGCCGATCACCGTTCCCTCCAGAACAATCAGGGGAAGCTCGTAGCGCTGCCAGAGCGGAATGCCCTGGTCCCTGAAGAAATCCTTCAATTTTACCGGCTCGTCCTTCCAGGGCGGATGAAACCGGTCTCCGGGCTTGCGGACGCGCACCTCCAACTCCGCCTCCGCCGGGAGGTTGTACAGCGCCAGGGATTCCTCCTCACTCTCCCCGGCTTCCCGCACAGCCCACCGCGCCGGCGCGAGGAGGGTGCGGTTTCCGATGCGCACCGGCAGGGAAGGCTCCCCGCCGGTCCTATCCCCGCCAGCCATGAGTCCCCGTCCGGGCTCCCCTGCGAGCAGCAGCCGCTCCCCCCGGCGGGAAAGACGCCGGCCCCCCGCAAGGTCGAGGCTCCAGGCGGGCTTCCCCGAATCCAGCAATTCCAGCACGTTCTGGATCTGGGAGTGACGCAGGTTGCCCGGCAGGCGTTGTTCCACGAATCGCCGCAGGGCGGCGCCCCGTTCCAATTCGCTCATCCTCATCAACTCCCCGCACTCCATCCAGTGGGGCGGGGCGCCCGGGTCGTTTTGGGATACGGGATGCGCCGCCAACTGCTCGTCCAGCCAGCGTTCCAGTTGGCCGCTCTGCACGGCCAGTTCCTCCAGCCGCCGGACGATGGCGCCGCCGGTGAGTTCCTCCAGCAGCGGAATCAACTCGTTGCGCACCCGGTTGCGCTTGTAGCGGGGACTAAGATTGCTGGGGTCCTCCAGCCACTGCTGGCCCTGCGCCTCCAGGTACGCCGTCAGTTCGGAGCGCCGCAGTTCCAGCAGCGGCCGGATGAAGGGCGGGTTGCGCCAATTCATGCCCCGCAGGCGGCTCAGGTGCGCGCCCCGCAGCCATTTCAGGAGCAGGGTTTCCAGGTTATCGCCGCGTTGGTGCCCCGTGGCCGCCCAGTCCGCCTCCCATTGCGCCCGCAGGCGTTCGGTTTCCGTACGCCGCCAGGCGCGGGCGGCGGCCTGCACACCGCTCTGCAACGCCGCCAGGTGCTCGGTGCGCACGATGTGCGCGGGGAGTTCCAGCTTACCCGCCTGCGCGGCCACCCACTCCGCGTCCCGGCCCGACTCCGGCCGCAGGCCGTGGTCGAAGTGCACCACCTCCAGCCGCAGTTGCAACGGCTCCCGCAACGCGTGCAGCATTTGCAGCAGGGCCATGGAATCCGCGCCGCCGCTCACCAGCACCAGCCCCCGCTGCCCGGGGAGCACCAGCTCCCTGCCGCGCAGGGTGGCCAGCAGGGTGCGCTCCAGGGGGTGCAGGGAATTCATCCGGTGCAAATTGTCCGGTTTTTCCCGGCGTGATGTGAGCGAAGGATGCATGGCGCCTGATTTGGATGACCAGCAGCGAGTGCTTAATGGCAGAACTTCGGTTGTCATTCAATAAGGAAGGAGGCCGGGGAACCCGTGCCCTCTCACCCGCGTATTATATAGCAGAACCCCCAGACAGAATAGCGATAAAACGGCGGCATTCGCGGGAAGGGACGCGGAGAATTTCCTTGAATAATTTTGAAATTATTGTATAATAACACTACTTTTATTACATAAATCAAATGTCGGCATGCTCCTTGAACCCCTAACCGATGAAGAATGAGATGGTTTCAACCACTATTTCAGGAGGAATGGGAAAGATGAACGCTACTCGACGATCAGGCTTTGCCCTGTTGCTGCTGGCTGGGTTGTTTACGGTATTTCTTGCAGGCTGCGGGGAGGATAGCGTCAGCGACCGTGTACCCGGAGGAGGCGGAGGAGGCGGAGGGTCGGCTGGGGCCCCCTACAACATCGGCAACGATGTCCAGTTCTCGTCCGGCACATGGACGTTCGTTCCCGCACAACTGATGGATTGGTCCTTCAATGTCCCCAGCGCCACCAACCTGGTTGCCCTCAACGTGATCCTAAATGCGTTTGACCCAGGCACCAAGGGCATGATGGCCCTCTACACGGACAAGCCAGGAGTCCCGTGGAACCTGGTGGCAGGGTCCGCACCCCCCCAACTGCTCGTCGTCGGCGTGAACACCTTCCCCGTCGTCCCCACGCCCATTTTCCCCGGAATCTACTATATTTCCATCCATACCGACGGGAATTACACGCATTGGACGGGGCCCAATACGGCGAACCGGTGGAATGTCCCACTATCCTTGGGCGCCCCCTGGCCCGACCCGCACACGGCTCCGGCGGGTCCATTCCCCAATCCGGAAATGAATATCTACATGACCGTTGTGGATTGATGCGTGTATACCTTTCTTCATTAGGGGCAAGACCCGATGAAACCCAGTCTACGCCTGCTGCTTGTACTCATGGTCACCGGCATCCTCTTTGCCCTTGCAGGCTGCGGGGAGGATAGTGTGCAGGACCGGATTCCCTCCGGCGGAGGGTCGTCCGGGGGTGGAGGCCCACCCTACAACATCGGCAACGATGTCCCATTTTTTTTCGGCACCATTAACTTCAGTATTGGTTTCCTCCAGGCCAAAGGGCCGTTAACTGTACCCACCCCAACGAACGTTATTAAGCTTGCCGTGATGGTAAATGCCACACAAATCGCAGGAAATCTACGGATGGCTCTTTATGCGGATAGCTTGGGATATCCAGGCGCCCTGGTGGTGGGTTCGGTGGTACAAGCCATTCCTGCCGGAGCGGGTGTGCATGAATTTTCGGTCACGCCAACCGCAATCCCTGCCGGGACCTATTGGTTCGCCCATTATCACGATGTGATGCTTTCGATGGACGTGGATGGCGCCTCGGAAACGTATATTGCCGTCGGCGGGTATGCAGTGGGAGATCCCTTGCCCGGAACATTCCCGGCTACTTTACCAGGTCCAATCAACAAATCGAACTGGTACATCGTCGTGCAGGATTGATCCCCTGTTTGCCTGCAATATTGCCCCCGCCAGCCCACACCTGCGGGGGATCCCCCCTCGGCAATTCCTCGCCACAACCCACACCCGACTCTTGCTCCGTCCTCCCCATCGCGGTATGGGAAGGAAGGCGGCGGGAACGCCCCGCCCGTGACCGGCAATTTCCTTTTCCAACGGAGCATCCTTTCCACGGTACACCTTTCCCCCGGAGCAGCATGTCCGATTCACCCGTGCGCGGCGTACACGATGTGGGGGGCACGCCCGGCGATGAGCCCATCGATCTGGAGGATCACCCCTCCCACGCCTTCGAAAAGCGGATCAACGCCCTGCTGCGGCTGCTTTCGCATCCCGACAAGAAGGTGATGCGCATCGACGAGTTGCGGCGCGGGATCGAATCCCTCAGCGAGACCGAGTACGCCGGTTACGCCTATTACGAGCGCTGGACCGAGTCCATCCGGCGTATTCTCACCGAGAAGGGCGTGCTGGACCCGGCGGAGTTGGAGCGCCGCATCGAGCAGGTGCGCCAGCGCTTCGCGGCGGCGGGCAAGGCGGTGGCAGGCAAGGCGGTGGCAGGCAAGGGAGGCGCCTCATGATGGCTTCAGCGCGGCCAACCTTCCAACCCGGGGACGCGGTACGCATCCAGCGCCGCCACCACGAGGGGCACCACCGCACCCCGGCCTACCTGAAGGGGCAAAGGGGCATCGTCGATCATGTGATGGACGAGGCCCGCAATCCGGAAACCCTGGCCTACGGGCAGGACGGCACCCCGCGCATCCGCGTCTACCAGGTGCGCTTCACCCAGCGCGAACTGTGGCCCTCCCCAGCCGGTGGGCCCAAGGATTCCCTGCACTTCGACGTCTTCGAGCACTGGCTGGAACACGCCGATTGAGATTGCGCTGTTTGAAATAGCGCCGATTGAAATCGTGCTGTTGGAAAGCAGCGGAATCTGCCGGCCGGTACCCACTTCATTCCAGGAGATACCAGAGCATGAGCGATCATTCCCACGAAGATGCGCACCGCGGGGCCTCCCTGGAGTTCGAGATCATCGAGACCGCCATGCGCGAGTTGCTGATCGAAAAGGGCATCGTCAGCGAGGCGGAACTGCAACGCCAGGAGGAGGAGGACGAGAAGAAAACCCCGGAAAACGGCGCCCGTATCGTGGCCAAATTCTGGAGCGATCCCACCTTCCGGGAACGGGCCCTGGCCGACGGCAAGGCCGCCGCCGCGGAGACCGGGCTGGACATGAACGTGGCCCCGGACCTGGTGTTCCTGGAGAACACCCCCAGCCTTCATCACGTCACGGTGTGCACCTTGTGTTCCTGCTCCCCCACCTTCGTGCTGGGGCCGCCCCCGTCCTGGTACAAGGGCACGGTCTACCGCAAGCGGGTGGTGCGCGACCCCCGTGGCGCCCTCAAGGAGTTCGGCACGGAGCTTCCCGAGGGTGTGGAGGTACGAGTGGTGGACGTGACCACGGAAACCCGCTACCTGGTGATTCCCGTCCGCCCGTCCGGCAGCGAGGGCATGAGCGAAGAGGAACTGGCCAGGCTGGTCAACCGGGAAAGCATGTTCGGCGTTCGCCTGGCGGACTCGCCATGATGCGCTCCCCGTTGATGATCCCGCCATCCTCCCACTGCTGGAAAAGGAGCCAGCCATGAAACTGGAACGCCGGGACGGGGTGGGGATCTTCCACATCGACACGGAATACAACAACGCCTACAACCTGGATTCCGTCCGCGAGGCCAACGAAATTCTGGACCAGGCGGAGGGGGACGGCGCGGTACGGGCGCTGGTGGTGACCGCTTCCCATAAATCCATGTTCTCCCCGGGATTGGACCTGCCCACCCTGATGGGCTACTCCAGGGAGGAGATTCACCGGTTTTTCCTGGACATCGCCCGCCTGGTGCGGCGTAAGTTCATCTTTCCCAAGGCCCAGGTGTACGCCCTGAACGGCCACGCCATCGCCGGGGGCGGGCTGATGCCCCTCGCCGGGGAATACCGGATCATGGCGGAGGGGCCCTCCCGGATCGGACTGGTGGAGATCGATCTGGGCATCGCCATGCCCAGGGGAAGCGCCGCCATGGTGCAATACGTCCTGGGAGCGCCCCTGACGGAAACCTTGCTCATGGAGGGGCGCACCTATTCCCCTGCCGAAGCCATGGAAATAGGGTACGTGGATGCGGTGGCCGAGCCGGGCCAATTAATGGACAGGGCCATCGCACAGGCCCGCTTCTTCGCGGACAAACCCCAGCCCGGCTATGCCCTCCTCAAGCAGTACCTGCGTGGGGAAACCGCAGAGCGCATGGAAGCTTTGGACGATGCCGGTTCGGCGGAGATGGTGGAGCAGTGGTTCAGCGGCGAAACCCGGAAAAGAGTGGCGGCCGTGGTGGCCAGTCTTAAGAAATAGTGGCCAGCCTCAAGAAATAGAAGCAGCCGGAAACGGTGGAACACGACCCGGTTTTCTCGCATTCCTGCCCCCGCCCATTCCCGCCCATCCGCACATCGGGCCCGGATTTCTCCAGAGTTTTTCCTCCCCGTTGCGGCGGATGGAAGCGCGGATGGGTCCGCTGCCCGAATTTGACACGTGCTCGCTGATAGGAATAGAGATGGAGCGTATTATCGGATTTACCTGCCCCCCGTTATACGCGCCCATCCCCTGCTGGCGGCTTTGCTGGGAATCGTCTTCCTGGGGGAGACGCTCCACCCCTTTCACCTGTGGGGGGGAGCGTTGATCTTCCTTGGCTTGTTTCACGCCGGCTTGTTTCAAAACACGGCTCCCAGCGTATTCCGGTTCCGCGGGAAGGTTTCCTAGCCGGATTTCACGGCTGATTCTCCATGCGCTATCTTGCTTCCCCCTACCTGCTCCTGGTGCTGAACATGCTCTTCTGGTCCGGCAACTGGATCGTGGGCCGGGCCTTCCGGGAGGACTTTTCTCCGCTGGGGTTGAATTTCTGGCGCTGGGTGATCGCCCTGGCGGTGCTTCTGCCGTTCACATGGCGGGATATCTGGGAGGGCCGCGCGGCCATTCTTGCCGAGTGGAAGGCCCTGCTGGGAATGGGCATCCTGGGAATTTCCCTGTTTAACATGATCATTTACCTGGGGCTGAAGTTCACCACGGCGGTGAATGGGGTGTTGATCCATTCCAGCCAACCGGTGGTGATCGTGCTTCTGTCCTGGATGCTGCTGGGGGAACGGATCAGCAGGCGTCAAGGAGTAGGGATCGTGGTTTCGCTGGTGGGCGTGCTGGTGCTGGTCAGCCGGGGTGAAATCGAAAACCTGCTGGGATTGAGCTTCAACCGCGGCGATATCGTGATGGCGCTGGGCGTCCCGGTATGGGGACTCTATACGATCCTCCTGCGGCGCAAACCGTCCGGGCTGAAACCGATTGGGCTGCTCACCGTGCTCTTCGCCATCGGAACGGCCATTCTTGCACCCGGCTACATTGCCGCGGAACTGTGGGTGCGGCCCCAGGTGAACATTACCCTGGTTTCCATGAGCGGGCTGCTCTACGTGGGCCTGATTTCCTCGGTGCTGGGCTTGGTGTTCTACAACACGGGAGTGGCCGCGTTGGGCCCTGCGGTGGCGGGCCTCTTCCTGCACCTGATTCCGGTGTTCACCATCGTCCTGGCCTGGTTGATTCTGGGGGAGGCCCTGCAGTGGTATCATCTGCCAGGGGTGGCGCTCATCTTCAGCGGCATCTTCCTCACCACCCTCAGGAGGCGGGCTACCGGGTAACCGGGGCGGGGTTGAAAGGCGTCTTGACAGAACCCCGGTGTTCACGGAGAGATTGAAGGTTATCTGTCGCCATCCACTCAGGAAGTTCTCCCCCCATGGACGTATTTCAATTCCGCAAGTTCGAAGAACCGGGCCCGCACCATTCCATCCTCACCGTCGGCAACTTCGATGGCGTCCACCTGGGACACCAGCAATTGATCCATCAGGTGGTGCGGGAGGCGGGGCAGATGGGATTGAAAAGCGCCCTGCTGACCTTTCAACCCCATCCCCAGGAAGTCATCCAGGGCACCCCCCCGGGCGTGCTGACTACCATGCCGATGCGGCTGCGGCTGTTCGAGCAACTGGGGTTGGACGCCGCCTATTTCATTCCGTTCACCCTGGAGTTTTCCCGGAAAACGCCCGAGGAATTCATCAACGAGTACCTGCTGGCCTATTTTCAGGTGAAAAAACTGGTGATCGGATTCGACTTCCATTTTGGAAGGAATCGTTCCGGATCGGCGCAGGTGCTCTCCCGGCTCAGTTCGGAAATCGGATTCGAGTTCGAGGAATTTCCCGAATTCTCCCTGGACGGGGAAAAGGTGAGCAGCTCGAAGATCCGGGCGGCGCTGGCCCGGGTCGATTTCGCATCTGCGGAGCGGTCCCTGGGCCGCCCCTACAGCATCCTGGAAAAAGTGATTCCCGGAGAAAAACGGGGCCGGGAAATCGGATTTCCCACCGTCAACCTGATCCCGGACGGCCCCCTGCCCCTGCCCTTTGGGGTCTACGCCTCCCGGATCGTGGCGGGCGAGAACACCTGGCTGGGGGTGAGCAACTACGGCACCCGGCCCACCGTGGGGTCCGAGCGGCCGCAACTGGAAACCCATATCCTTGACTTCGATGGGGATCTGTACGGTGAAATGGTGGAAGTCATCCCCGTGCAACACCTGCGGGAAGAGCGCAGATTTTCCTCCCTGGATGCCCTCAAGGAACAAATCGGCATGGACCGGGATCAGGCGCGGAAGATTCTCGCGGCACGGTAAAGGCTGCCGGGTGGCACTTAACCTCACGGGTGCTTAATAGCGAAACTTCGCGGCAGGGATTCTGAATTTAATTCATTGTTATTCATCATGATTACTATCAAACCGTAATAAGTAAATTTCTGACGCGACGTACCAAGGGGCC